>JARLGJ010000021.1 GCA_031296105.1 Acidobacteriota bacterium
GTAACGTGAATGTCCGTGCTTTGGCCGTTGGCACCTATCGCATCCACAAAAGAACGCTTTACACCCCAGGCGTTGAAGTAATTCCCGGTAAAGTACCCACCCTGCACATCCATGAACTGAAGGCCGCCGGACCCCGTGTTTACGAAGGAAGAGTTCCGCACGGCAATGTTCTTGTTGAATACGACTCCAGGGTTACCCGCGGACTCAAGCATGAATGCCATTCCGAGCGTGTTGGTAAACATCACGTTGTCCACCGTGATGTTCGCGTTCTGCCCAAGCGCGTGAAGTCCATAAGCGTAGTTCCGGCCATACGGAGAGTTATCTCCCGTGTCCGTCTGGTTTGCCATGTTGCCGTCAATCGTGCAGTTGCGGACGGTCACGTTTGAATTACCGCGCGGGATTGTCACCACATCCACGCTCGCGCTGTTGGCGATTGTAATGACGGCTTTGCGCGAGACACACTCCAGCGTCATTCCCGATGGCATTGTTAGCGTGGCGGAGCCGGTGTAAGTTCCCTCGGGAATCTTCACCTTGTACACCCCCGCCGCCGCTGCGGTGTTCACCGCTGCCTGCAGCGTGTTAAACCCGCCCGCGTTGTACTCACCATTCACCACCTCGGTCCACACCACGGTGGCGTTAATGCTGCTCGGCGACTTGCCGCCGATCGGGCCCGGCGTAGCCAGGGCTGCGGCAACCGCCGCCTGCAGCGTGCTCTGCGTTACAAACTGCGCCGCCACGCTCTGCGGCACAACCTTGGCGCGTATCTGCGCCAGCGTGGCCGTCGCCGCCTGCGGAACCACCCACGTCTCCTCGCTCGTGGTGCCGTCGCTCAACTTGATCGTTGCCCGGTAGTAGCCGCCCGCGGGGGATGCGCCCGCGTTGGGAGCCAGCGGAAGCGACAGGTTGCCTGCCGCGTCCAGCGTCGTGGTGATTTCGCCCGAGGCCACCGCTAGGCCGTCCACCGTGGTAAAGCCCTGCCAGCGCACCGTTACCGTGCCCTGCGCCGGAACGCCGTTGGCGCGGTACAGCGTGTCCTGCACCAGCGTTACCTGTGGCGATGCACTCACCGTCCAGGCCAGGGCCGGCGCTGCGGGGACGCTCATCAGCAGCGCCGCAAAAATCAAAAGCCGCCCGAAAAGGCGGCTCATGTTCGCTTGTGTTTCCAATCTCATCGCTCTCAATCCTTTCGGCCCGCCTTCTCGCGGCCGTACATGCTCAGAAACTTCTCCACGCTGCGCACGTACACCGGCGCAAAGTCCACCACATACCGCTTCGTCTGGATCAATTTCTTTGCTTCCTCCAACGGATGTCCCAGCGCGCCCATCACCGCCAGGGCCATCATCGGCGCCCGGTGCACGCCGGCCGCGCAGTGTATGAACAGCTTTGCCTGCGGCTCCCGCAAGGCTTGCAGCGCAAACTTCACGCCGCGTTCGAAGATCGCCGGATGCTTCGGCTCAAAGTCGTCGTCCACCGGATTCCACAGCACCGCAACGCCTGCCTGCCGGCCCAGTTCCGTGTCGTCAAACTCCATCTGCATGTCGATGATGTGGGTGACTCCGGCGCGCGCGACCTCCTGCATCCGTTCTTCAATCCAGATCGCGCCGCCCACGGCTACCCGCTCCGTCACCCACGTTAAATCCATCAACCGTTCCCTTCAGTTTTCCCTGTGTCCGTTGCGGCGTTGCCTGCTGTCTCTTGTTCCGCTTCGTCCAGTTTCTGCAACACCAGTTTAGCCCAGGGTTCCCCTTTTTCCTTCGCCTGGTGCTCGCCGTCGAACATGTGCTTGGCCCCGCTGATTTCCAGAATCGTCTTCGCGTGCGTGCAACTGCCGCCTTCGGCCTTCTGCACCATCCTGTCCACGATGGTGGGCAAGTGATCCTTGATCGTCTTTCGCACCTTGGCGAACGGATTGCCCTTGTGCGGCTTCGGTTTCTTGTCGCCGCCGGTTTCAGCTTCCTGGGCTGTTTGTTGTTTGCTGCGTGGCTTGGGTTGCGCCCGCTTCTTCGGCGGCTTCCTCGGTTTGCGGTTTGCCGGTTTCTTCTTGCCTGGTTTCCGGGTTACCTTTTTTTTGTCCTTGGACTTTGTTTCGCCGCCTGTTAACTTCTCGCCGTCTGTCTGCTGTGTAATTGCCTCATCCACCCTCTCGTTCGTCGCCACCGCCCCCTTCTTGCTCTGGCCGTTTTCTGCCCCCCATAAGTTCAGAATATCAATTTGCACCCCCCCATACCCTCACCCCGAGGCACATTTATATTTGCCGTAATATCATCGAGTTATACGGAAAGTGACACTTTTTGCCTCTTGACAACCTTTTTTTGTCTCCTGTTTTTGGGCCATTTTGAGGTCGAAATAGCCCTTCCCACGGCAGGGAAGGGCTTTTGGGGTAGGTTCGCAGGCCGGTAACATGCGTTGCCGCCGAGTTACTTTTTCTTATCTTTCTCCGGAGAAGGAGTGGTTTCGTCCTTCACCTCTTCGCCGCCGAACAGCACGCGCGTTTTGGCGCCAAAGCGCTTGTAGTTTTCGTATTTCACCACCTGGCGTATGTGCACGTCTTCCATGGTGAAGTGCAGGGTGTCGTCCACCTTGGTGTACGTGGGGAACCAGTACGCGCCGTCGACTTGCTCGCGCCAGGTGGTAAAGCGCGGAAACAGGTTCTCCTCGCCTTTTTTCGGTTTACGCAGGTCGGGCACGTTTTTGCCGTAGGTCTTCACAATCTGGTAGTCGTGGTCGTCCACCCAGATGCGCCCTTCAAAGTAGCGCTTGCCCTTTTCCATCTGCTTTGGAGAGATGTCGAAGACGTAGCAGTTCAGTTCGTCTTCCTGCTGCTGTCCCAGGTACAGCACGTTGTAGAGTCCCACGTCGTCGGAGGTCATGGTGAACGGCATGCGCTTCTCGATGTCGTCCAGGTCCTCCTGCGTCATCTCAATGCGCGAGAGCGTGTTCTGCGGCGCGTACTTGATATTCTGCAGGCGCCGTCCGCGCTCGTCGAAGACCACGTCGAACACCTGCATGTATTCGCCGTCCACGCTGTTGCCCTCCAGCGTCTGCACCCGCACCGTCTGCGTCCAGGTGTACTGCTCGCGCGCGGTTTTAAACGCCTTCTCCTTGGCGGCAAACTTCTGGATCAGGTCGTTGACCGTGATGCCCGTGGGATCGACCCGGTGCAGCGGGCCTTCACCCTCCTGCGCCGAGGCCGCCGCGGCACACAGCAACAGAGCCAGCAGCGTGCGCAGGGTCAAGTGGAGATAGGGTTTCATATCGCTCCTTGTTCGCGAACTTATTCTGCCACGCGGGCCGCCGCGCGCGGCAACCGTTTGGAAAACAGGCAAGCAGAGAATGGCCGCAAATTCCCGCCGCCGCGCGCACCGCAATGCGGGAAGCCGTTATTTTCCCGCCCATGTGCACCGAATCGCCGCCCGGCACATCATAAGGGAGAGAGGAATTTCCGCCATGAAACTTAGAGAGCTTGGCCGCAGTGGTATTCAGGTGCCGGCGTTGTGCTTCGGTGGCAACGTCTTCGGCTGGACGGTGGATGAAACCCGCAGCTTTGCGCTGCTGGACGCGCTTGTGGACGCGGGCTTGAACTTTGTGGATACCGCCGACATTTACTCCACCTGGGTTCCGGGCCACCAGGGCGGCGAGTCGGAGACGATCCTGGGCCGCTGGTTTGCCGCGCGCAAAAACCGCGCGAAAGTTGTGCTGGCCACCAAGGTGGGCATGCCGATGGGCGAGGGCGGCAAGGGCAAAACCAGCCTGTCGAAGAAGTACATTCTGCAAGAGGCCGAGGCCAGCCTGCGACGGTTGCAAACCGACTATATCGACTTATATCAATCTCATCGCGACGATCCCGATACGCCGCAGGAAGAAACGCTGGAGGCCTATGCCGAACTGATCAAGGCCGGCAAGGTGCGGGCCATCGGCTGCTCCAACTTCACGGCCGAGCGCATCGAGTCCTCGCTGGCAATCAGCGCGCAGCACAATCTGCCGTGCTACGAGACGGCGCAGCCGGAGTACAACCTGTACGACCGCGCGGGCTTCGAGGAGAAGATCGAAGGCGTCTGCGCCGGGCACGGCATCGGCGTGATTCCCTACTACTCGCTGGCCAGCGGCTTCCTCAGCGGCAAGTACCGCTCGGAAAAGGAAATCGAAGGCCGTCCGCGCGCGGGCACCTTGAAGCGCTACTTCAATGAGCGTGGCACGCGCGTGCTGTCCGCCCTGGACGAGGCGGCGAAGGAATTGCACGCCACTCCGGCGCAGATCTCGCTGGCCTGGCTGATGCAAAGACCCGCACTGGTGGCTCCCATTGCCAGCGCCACCACGGTGGAGCAGTTGCAGGAACTGGTTGGCGCCGTGAACCTTGAACTGCCGACGAGCGTGGTGGAGAAGTTGGAAAAGGCGTAGAGCAACCTTGCGACCTTAGCCCATCCCCATTGCACCGCGAAGTTGATATCATAGGAATCTATGGCGGAAGTACAGGTTCCGGCCCCTGCCGGAAGACACGAGTTTTCGACCGACGATGCGCGGCTGAAGCGCATTTACGAAAAGGTGATGGCCCAGGAGCGCCTCGACGAGAGTGACGCGCTAGCTCTTTATCGCACGCATGACATGCTGGCTCTCGGCTGGCTGGCCAACCACGTGCGCGAGCGCATGCACGGCGACGTCACCTACTTCAACGTGAACCGGCACATCAACTACACCAACGTGTGCGTGGCCAATTGCCGCCTCTGCGCCTTCGGACGCAAGAAGGGCACGGATGGCTCCTATACCATGGACCTCGACGAGGTCTTCCGCACGGCGGCCTCCGGCTACTCGGAGGCGGTGACGGAGTTCCACATTGTCGGCGGACTGCATCCCGACCTGCCGCTGAAGTACTTTACCGACGCGCTCCGCGGCCTCAAGCAGCGCTATCCGCAGGTGCATCTCAAGGGCTTCACCATGGTGGAGATCGCCTTCTTTGCCAAGCTGAACAAGATGACCACGCGCGAAGTGCTGATCAAGCTGAAGGAAGCCGGGCTGGATTCGATGCCGGGCGGCGGCGCGGAGATCTTCAGCGCGCGCGTGCGCTCCATCATCTGCGATCACAAGATCGACGGCAACGAGTGGCTGGAGGTGGCGCGCGAGGCGCACTCGCTCGGCATCAAAAGCAACGCCACCATGCTGTACGGACACATCGAGGACGAAGAGGATCGCGTCGATCACCTGCTGAAGCTGCGCGCTTTGCAGGATGAGACGCACGGCTTCCAGACGTTCATCGGTCTCTCGTTTCATCCCGACCACACCGTGTTGCAGCACCTTCCCTGGACCACCGGCGTGCTGGATCTGAAGCAGATTGCCGTGGCCCGCCTGGTGCTGGACAACTTCCCGCACATCAAGGCCTACTGGCAAATGCTGACGCCGAAGATCGCACAGATTGCGCTGCGCTTTGGCGCCGACGATCTGGACGGCACGGTAGTGGAAGAAAAAATCTATCACGACGCCGGAGCCACCACGCCGCAGGGATTGACCCGCCAGGACCTGGTGCGGCTCATTGAAGCCGCCGGCCGCGTGGCCGTGGAGCGCGATACGCTTTATCACCAGGTGACGCGCACGGCCACTTCGGTGACGGTGAACGCGTAGCAATTGGCTTGCCGCCACGGGCAGTATGCGAACCGCTCTCCTTCGGGAGAGCGGTTTTTTGTACCGCGCAAAACGGAAAACTTCAAGCAGGAAAAGAGATTTGCGGAGAGGTCATTCCCGTCGTGGCGTGATTGTTACTTTCGAGGAAGCCCTCCTGCGGTTTTCGCTTGCCTCTTTGTTCGGGAGTGATAGATTGCACGGTTCAGGACCGTACCTGCGAAAGGCATCGATCATTTACGAGGCAAGCAGATGAACGTCCATATCACGTACAAGCTGGATAAATCTCCTTCCGTCGAACAACTCCTGCAAACTCAACTGGAAAAACTCACAACGCGGCTTCGGGTGTTCAATCCGGACATGGTGTCGCTGCGCGGCGTTTTGGAGGAAGCGCCGAAGAACGGCTACACCGTGGCGTTGAATTTGAAATTGCCGGCCGGGCAGATGAGCGTGAAGGCCGCGGCTGACCTGTTGCCCACGGCCCTGCGCACGGCCTTTGACGACCTGACGCAGCAGTTGCGCAAGCACAAGGAACACCTGCGCAATACCTATCGCTATCCACGCATGCGCGGCGACGAACGCTCGCGCGTGGAGCGCACCGCAGCCTTTGAGAGCACGGTGGCGGCCATCCTGCCGGAGAAGATCAGCAGCAGCGATGTGACCGGCTTTGTGGACGCCAACCTGGAGCGTCTGCGCGGCTACGTGGAGCGTGAACTGCGCCAGCGCCGCGACCAGGGACAGCGCCGCCTGGTGCAGGTGAGTGTGGAAGAGGTCATCGACGAAGCCGTGGCCTCGGCCCTGGACGAGCATCGTCCGCGGCCGGAAAAGATTGCGCTGGAGCCGTGGCTCTACCGCCTGTCGCGCTCGGCCATGGACCGCCTGGCGAACCAGATGGATGACGACCCGGTGCGCCTGCAGGAGCAGGAGACGAAGATTTTTCCCGACGTCAACGACGACGAGATGCGGCAGTACTACCTGCCGGAGGAGCGCATCAGCAACGAGGACATCATCGCCGACCGCCATGCCAGCACGCCGGAGGATGAAGCCTCGCGCATGGAACTGATGACGATGGTGGAGCGCGCGCTGCGCTATGCCACGCCGGAACAGCGCGAGGCCTTTCTGCTGGCTACGCTGGAAGGCTTCCGCCCGGCGGAGATTGCCACCATCATGGATCGCACGGTGGAGCAGGTGCAGGAGGACGTGCGCCATGCGCGTCTGCATTTGCGGCGGGCGCTGCAAGCGGCGGGCGAGCATCGCTTGAAGCCTACCGAGCGCGCGCAGTGGCCCACCGAGCAGAGGGCGTAACCAGAACGCAAAGGCCCGGAGTTGACGGCGGAGAAATTCCGCGCGGCTCCGGGCTTTTTTACGCGCGTGATAGGGGCATGGAGCGGGCTTCCCACCCTATCGCGCACAGATCGCGCGATAAGGGTGGGGCAACCCCTTTAGGGTGACAGCGTAAAAGCAACGGTCCCAGGTTAGCTCGCGTTGCTCATCCCAGGTTCGCGAGCAACGCGGGCTAAGGAGACTCTGATCAAGTCGGAAGCTGTCAGGGCACGGCTTCAGCCGTGCCGTAAAAGCCGCAAGAATTCACGGGCTTCAGCCCCTGAGGAAATCGCTCCCTCAGCGGCTGAAGCCGCAGCATCTTGCTTTGATTGAATGGCACGACTAAAGTCGTGCCCTGACAAAATCCTTCAGCATCGGAATTTTTCCGTAGCTGGTGCAGCCGGACCCTGACAAAACAGTGGTGAAGGTACCTTACAGCACGCGCGAGAGCAGTTGCGCGGCGCGGCGCGGGCCCAGCAGGTCGCGCAGATGGACCAGGGCCTTGGCGTGAATCTGCGAGACGCGCGATTCGGTTTTGCCAATCGACTTGGCGATGCGCGCCATGGTGCGCTCCTGGAAGTAATACATGGTCAGCACGGTGGCTTCGTCGCGCGGCAGTTGAGCAATGAACTGCTGCAACTCACGCGCGGACTCGTGGCGATGGCACACGGCGTCGGGGCGCTCCTCGGGATTGCCGGCGATGCTCTCCTGAATGGAGAGGCGCTCGCCGTCTTCCTGCGGCTCAAAATCCACTTCCTGCAAATCCTGCACGGCCAGGGCAAATTCGTAGTAGCTGTTCAGGTCCATGCCCATGTGTTCGGCCACTTCATCGCTGGTGGGGCGGCGTCCCAGGCGGCGTTCCAGCTCGCGGTTGGCGTTGTCCAGCTTTTGCTGCCGGGTGCGGAAGTAGCGCGAGGCCCAGTCGAGTTCGCGCAGGCTGTCGAAGATGGCGCCGGTGATGCGGATGCGCGCGTACTGGCGGAAGGGCAGGTTGCGGCTGGGACCGAAGCGCCGGGCGGCGTCCACCAGGCCGATGCTGCCGGCCTGGATCAGGTCGTCGAGTTGCACCGAGGGCGGCAGGCGGCGCAGAATGCCGCGCGCCACCATCTTCACATCCTCCAGATGACTCACCACAAGATCGTGCTGCTCTTCCAGGGAAAGGCTGTTGGGAGGCGCTTCGGAGACGGGTGCGGCAGCCGCTTCAGCGGCGCAGGTTTCCTCAAGCGGCTCGGCGAGTGAAGAAAAAATGGAAGGCACCGGTGGCTCTGGATTGATTTGCGATGTGGCCACGTCGGTCCTTTCCCTCCGGGCGGAGTACGGCCTCAGCCCGGATGAACTGCTTGCGGGGACAAATGCCCTTACCGGAGTTATCGGCAGCAGGAAAGGAAACTTGAGGAAGGCGCTGTCCGGAGGGGCAGCGAAGAACTGGGGAAAGTAACTTTAAGGAAAGTCTGAATAAGTTGGAATTTGTCAGGGCATGGCTTCAGCCATGCCGCTAAGCAGGCAACCATATGTCGCGGCTTTAGCCGCTGGGGGAAGATCCATCAAGAATAAAAAGCTTTCCCTCAGGGGCTGAAGCCCCTGTGTTTATGCGGCTGGTACGGCACGGATAAATCCGTGCCCTGACAAACCATCTTCCCGTCAAAATCTATCGGTGACCGCTTTAACTCCCGTAGGATTGCTTGCAAGACTGACTTATTCAGAGCTTTCTTAATGTGGAATCACGGGAGGGCCGCGCAAGCCCTCCCGCGTGAAGAAGATGAGGTTTTTCTTAGCTGCCGGCTTCCTCCCAGCCCTTGTCGCCCTTGACCACGCTGATGGCCGACTGCGAGGGCGGATTGTGGTAGTAGTTCGCCCCATGCTGATCGATCAACATGCTGCGGTCGTAGGTTGGCAGGTTCTGCACCGGCTTGCCGGCAATGTCGAACAAGTCGCCGGCTTTCGTGGTCTCCCAGCCCCAGGTATATTGCACGCTACAGCGATGGGTGGCCACCTTGGTCACGGCACCGGTGGAAACCAGCTTCATGTGTGCCAATGGGACGCGGTAGATGGTCATTCCGCCTTTGTCCGGCATGGTGCTGACTCCGGGGATGGAGTCAAAAAAAGCCTTGCCGGCGGGAGTAAGATCGACCTGTTCGGCCCAGCCCTTGCCCTTGCCGATCTTGAGGTATCCGGCAGTGGCCAGCAGTTTGTACTGCGGCTGGGTGGGAGCATCGGCGGCGCCGTAGCTGACGTTGCCCGTGCTGAAGCTGACGGTGACCGGCGGGGTTCTGGCGAGTTTCTGCTGGATGATGGCGCTGGCTTCATCCGCTTTTACGGCTTGCTTTCCCTGGTAAACAACGATCCCGATACCGCCCACAAAGAGGCCGACCAGGAGCAGGATGATCAGGAGAGGACCGAAACCCGATCCTTCCTTCTTTTCCATTTCGATTTCTTGTTCGAACATACAGGTACCCTCCGAAGTGGGACCGGCGCACGGCCCCGGAGGGTCCGGCGCGGCAGAGGAACTCTGCCGGCGACATCATAAGCCGGTTTTGCAGGGACGGCGAGGAAAAATCGGCAGCCGCTGTCCCCGTTGGGGCACTCCCCGCAAGGCGGGATTTGCTGGAGCGCAGACCGGGCTTTGGGCATCCATTATGGAGGGACATTATTTCCCGGCAATCAAAACAGCCGCCGGCAGCCAAAACCCCGGGGGCTGTGTACACTAATACGTTGCAGAACGTAGCAGATTGAGGACTAGCAGAGTGAACTCTACCGATCCGAACGATCAGGCAGGTCAGGAAGTACTGGAAACGCGGGAATGGCTCGATTCGCTGGACTACGTGCTGGAGCACGGCGGCGCGGAGCGAGCCGGTCGATTGCTTCAGCAATTGGAGTTGCACACCGCGCGATCCGGCTACCGCCTCCCTTTCTCGGCCACCACCCCCTATCAGAACACCATTCCCTCTGCCAAGCAGCCGCCCTTCCCCGGAAGCCAGGATTTGGAGCGCCGCATCAAGAGCCTGGTGCGCTGGAACGCCCTGGCCATGGTGATGCGGGCCAACAAGCGCCAGGAGGGCATTGGCGGACACATCTCCTCCTACGCTTCGGCGGCCACGCTGTACGAGGTGGCGTTCAACCACTTCTTCCGCGCCAACACGCCGGACGGCGACCGCGACCTGATCTACTTCCAGGGACACTCCGCGCCGGGCGTTTATGCCCGCGCCTTTCTTGAAGGGCGCATCACGGAGGCGCAGTTGGTGAACTTCCGCCGCGAGCTGGCCGAGGGCGGCGGATTGAGTTCGTATCCGCATCCCTGGCTGATGCCGAATTTCTGGGAGTTCCCCACGGTTTCCATGGGATTGGGTCCGATCCAGGCAATTTACCAGGCGCGCTTTAACCGCTACCTGGAAAATCGCGGGCTGAAGAACTGCAACCAGGGCAAGGTGTGGGCCTTCCTGGGCGACGGCGAAACGGACGAGCCGGAGTCGTTGGGCGCCATCACGCTGGCCTCGCGCGAGCGGCTGGACAACCTGATCTTTGTGGTGAACTGCAACCTGCAAAGGCTGGACGGGCCGGTGCGCGGCAATGGCAAGATCATCCAGGAACTGGAGGCGAGCTTCCGCGGCGCGGGCTGGAACGTGATCAAGGTGATCTGGGGAACGGACTGGGACCAGCTCATTCAGAACGACCGCGACGGATTGCTTGTCAAGCGCATGGGCGAGGTCTGCGACGGACAGTACCAGAAGATGTTCGTGGAGAGCGGCGCCTACTTCCGCAAGAACTTCTTCGGCACCGATCCGCGCCTGTTGCAGATGGTGGAGCACCTGAGCGACGAACAGCTCGAAAAGCTGCGCCTGGGCGGCCACGATCCCATCAAGATGTACGCAGCCTACAAGGCGGCGGTGGAGCACACCGGCTCGCCGACGGTGATTCTGGCCAAGACCATCAAAGGCTACGGACTGGGCGAGAGCGGCGAAGGCCGCAACATCACCCACCAGCAGAAGAAGATCAACGATGAAGAGTTGATGATCTTCCGCTCGCGCTTTGGCATTCCCATCGCCGACGAGCAGTTGCACGACGCGCCATTTTACCGTCCGGCCGAGGACAGCCCGGAGATTCAGTACCTGCGCGAACGCCGCCGCCAGTTGGGCGGATACGTGCCGGAGCGCAAGATGCGCGCGCCCAAGGTGCAGATGCCGAATCCCGAACTCTTCCACGAGTTCTACACCGGCAAGCCGGACCACAAGGTGGCCACGACGATGGTGCTGGTGCGGGTGATTGCCAAGCTGCTGCGCGACCCGAACGTGGGCAAGCTGATTGTGCCCATCATTCCCGACGAGGCGCGCACCTTCGGCATGGAGGCGCTCTTCCGCCAGGTGGGCATCTACTCCAGCGTGGGACAGCTTTACGAGCCGGTGGACATGGACACCTTGCTGTACTACAAGGAAGCCAAGGACGGGCAGATTCTGGAAGAGGGCATTACCGAAGCGGGCGGGTTGAGCGAGTTCATCGCCGCCGGAACCTCTCCGGCGCATCACGGCATCAACACCATTCCGTTCTTCGTGTACTACTCCATGTTTGGCCTGCAAAGAGTGGGCGACCTGGCTTGGGCGGCGGGCGATCAGCGCGCCAAGGGCTTTTTGTGCGGCGGCACCGCCGGACGCACCACGCTGGCCGGCGAAGGCCTTCAGCACCAGGACGGACACAGCCACCTGCTGGCCTATCCGGTGCCGAACATGCTGGCCTACGATCCCGCGTTCGCCTATGAAATCGCGGTGATCGTCGAAGAAGGCATCCGCCGCATGTACCTGGAGCAGGAAGACATCTTCTACTACATCACGGTGATGAACGAGCTGTGGGTGCAGCCGGATATGCCGGAAGGCTCGCGCGAAGGCATTTTGAAGGGGCTGTACCGCTTCAAGAAGTCGGAGATGAAGAATCCCAAGGGACGGGCGCAGTTGTTCGGCTCGGGCGCTATTCTGCTGGAGGCGGTCAAGGCCGCGGAGATCTTGGAGACGCAGTACAAGGTGGCCGCCGACATTTGGAGCGTGACCAGCTACAAGGAACTGTACAAGGACGGCAACGCCTGCGAGCGCTGGAACGTGCTGCATCCCGGAGAAAAACAGCGCGTGCCCTGGGTGACCGGGCAGTTGAAGGACACGGAAGGCGTGTTGGTGGCGGCGTCGGATTACGTGAAGGCCTTGCCGCAGTCGGTGGCCTCGTGGATGCCGCGTCCGTTGATTGCCCTGGGCACCGACGGCTACGGCCGCTCGGAGAGCCGCGCTTCGCTGCGCGACTTCTTTGAGGTGGACGCCAAGCACATTGTGCTGGCCACCTTGACCGGACTGCTGCGCGAAGGCAAGCTGAAGGCCTCCGAGGTGAAGAAGGCCATCGCCGAACTTGGCATCAACGCGGAAGCGCCGGATCCGTTCTCGGTGTAACGGCAGTTTGAGGCGCGCCCAGGATGACAAAAGCCTGGGCCGCGCCGCAGCCGCGCGCGGGGCGCGCACGAAAGGGAATCGCAGTGGCGACTGAATTCAACCTGCCGGAGTTGGGAGAAAACATCGAGGCCGGCGACGTAGTACGCATCGCGGTGACGGCCGGAGAGACCATCCGCGAGGGCCAGACCGTGGTGGAACTGGAGACCGACAAGGCCGTGGTCGAGGTTCCGTCGGCGGTCTCGGGTGTCATCGAAGAAGTCATCGTAAAGCCGTCGCAGCGTATTCGCGTGGGCGACGTGCTGTTTACCTACGCGGCGGAGAGCGCTCCGGCCGAGCCGGTGAAAGAAGAAGCAGTGCCGAAGGCCGCAGCCGCCGCGCCCGCGCCAGCACCGGCCAAGCCCGCAGCGCCGAAGGTGACTCCCTCCGGAGAGACGGTGGAAGTCCTGCTGCCGGAGCTGGGTGAAAACATTGAAGCCGGTGACGTGGTGCGCGTGGCTGTGAATCCGGGCGACGACGTGACCGCCGGTCAGACGGTGCTGGAGTTGGAGACGGACAAGGCGGTGGTGGAAGTTCCTTCCACGGCCACCGGCAAAGTGCTGGCCGTGAAGGCCAAGGTAGGCCAGCGGCTGAAGGTGGGCGACGCGATCTTTACCGTGGCCGCCACCGCGACTGCCGAGCCCGCTCCCGCCGTTGCGGAGCCTAAGGCAGAGGCCAAAGCAGAGCCGGAGGACATGCGCTCGATGGCGCGGCACAGCATGCGCTCGGCGCTGACCTTGGAGGGCAAGAGCGAGGAAGAGGCTCTGCCGCCGGACGCGCGTCCGGAAGCGGCGGTGAATCCACGCCCCGGCCAGTTGGACAAGCACGCGGGCGGCGATCATCGCACGGTTCCGGCGGCGCCGATTGTGCGCAAGCTGGCGCGCGAGATTGGCGTGGACATCTTCCTGGTGAAGGGCACCGGACCGGGCGGACGCATCAGCGAGGCGGACGTGAAGGCCTTTGCCAAGAGCGTGTTCGCGCGCATGGCCGATCCCGCGCGCAGCGTGCAGGTGGCTACCTCTTCGGGCGGACCGCTGGTGGCCAAGCTGCCGGACTTCTCGCGCTGGGGACAGGTGGAAAAAGTTGCGCTGCGCGGCGTGCGCCGCAAGACCGCCGAGCACCTGGCGCTGGCCTGGAACGTCATCCCGCACGTTACGCAGTTCGACAAGGCCGACGTGACCGACCTGGAAGAGTTGCGCAAGCGCTTTGCTCCGAAGGCCGAGAAGGCCGGCGGCAAAATGACGATGACGGCCATCGCGCTGAAGGTGGTTTCGTCGGCACTGAAGGCTTACCCGCAGTTCAATGCCTCCATCGACATTGCCAGCGAAGAGATCATCTACAAGAAGTACATCAACATCGGCGTGGCGGTGGATACCGACCGCGGCCTGCTGGTGCCGGTGATCCGCGACGTGGACAAGAAGAACATCATCGAGCTGGCGGTGGAGCTGGCGACGATCAGCAAGAAGGCGCGCGACAAGAAGCTTACAGCCGAGGACATGGAGGGCGGCACGTTCACCATCACCAACCTGGGTGGCATCGGCGGCACGGCGTTTACGCCGATCGTGAACCATCCTGAGGTGGCGATTCTGGGCATGTCGCGCTCGCACACGGAGCCGCTGTGGATGGACGGCAAATTTGAGCCGCGCTCCATGCTGCCGCTGTCGCTGTCCTACGATCACCGCATCATCGACGGCGCGGATGCGGCAAGGTTTACGCGCTGGGTGGTGGACGCCTTGGAACAGCCATTCCTGCTGAGCGTACAGGGATAGAGTTTTGCTCTCCCACTCAAGCCAACAGAGGGCTTGAATGGGGCACCGAAGAGATTGTTTAGAGATTGCTTTCCCACGTCTGCCAAAAGCGGGCAGACATGGGGCACCAACGGGCACCGAGAGATCAGGTTTAGAAATTCAAGCAACACGGGAAGCGAGAGATGGCAAATACGAACAAGAAAATTGCGGTGATCGGCGGCGGTCCGGGCGGATACGCAGCGGCGTTTCTGGGCGCGGACCTGGGACTGGACGTGACGTTGATCGACATGGAGAAGAATCCCGGCGGCGTTTGCCTGTATCGCGGCTGCATCCCGTCGAAGGCGCTGCTGCACGTGGCCGCGCTCATCAACGAGTCGAAGCACGCGGCGGCCTGGGGCGTGGAGTTCGGCGCGCCCAAGGTTGACGTGGCCAAGCTGCGCTCGTTCAAGGAGAGCGTGGTCGCCAAGCTGACCGGCGGACTGGGCATGATGTGCAAGCAGCGCAAGGTCAACTATATTCAGGGCGAGGCGAGCTTTGTGAACTCGACCACCTTGAAGGTGAAGAAGACGGCGGGCGCGGAAGAGACGCTGACCTTCGACAAGATCATCATCGCCACCGGATCTTCCCCGGCGCGTCCCGGCCCGCTGGCCACCACCGGGGCGAACATTCTGGACTCCACCGGCGCACTGGATTTGAAGGACGTGCCGAAGACCTTCCTGGTAATCGGCGGCGGCTACATCGGACTGGAACTGGGTACGGTCTATGCCTCCCTGGGCAGCCAGGTGGACGTGGTGGAAATGACTCCCGGCCTGCTGCCGGGCGCGGACCGCGACTTGGTGCCACCGTTGCAGAAACGGCTGGAGAAGCTGTTCAACAAGATCATGCTGAACACCGCGGTGACGGCCATCAAGGACGAGATCGGCAAGGTGAAGGTCACCTTCAAACTGCCCGACGGCAAGGTGGAAGAAAAGACCTACGACAAGGTGCTCATCTGCGTGGGACGCCGCCCGAACTCCAAGGTTCCGGGGCTGGAGACCACGAAGGTCAAGGTCACCGAGCGCGGCTTCATCGCCGTCAACAAGCAGTTGCAGACGGACGATCCTTCGATCTACGCCATTGGCGATGTGGCTGGCGATCCGATGCTGGCGCACAAGGCGGCGCACGAGGGACGCACGGCCATTGAGCACATTCTGGGACACAAGGTGGAGTTCGCTCCCTACGCGATTCCGGCCGTGGTGTTCACCGATCCGGAGATTGCCTGGGCGGGACTGACGCAGTCCGAAGCCGAGGCCAAGGGAATTGACGTGGAGATCGTGAAGTTTCCCTGGGCTGCCAGCGGACGCGCGGTTACCCTGGACCGCACCGAGGGCTTGACCAAGCTGCTGATCGACAAGAAGACGGAGCGCGTGCTGGGCGGCGCCATTGTCGGACCGGGCGCGGGCGACATGATCGCCGAGATTGTGCACGCCATTGAAATGGCGGCCACGGCCTACGACCTGGGCCACACCATCCATCCGCATCCCACGCTGTCGGAGACGATCATGGAGGCGGCGGAGATCTTCTACGGCACGCCGACGGATTTGTATCGCCCGAAGCGCAACAAGTAAACGTATGGCAACGCGATAGCCCGGCTGCGGCCGGGCTTTTTGCATTTAAGACGAAGGAGTGAGCCCCAGGTTCACCGCCCGTTGTTGGCGGTTAACCTGGGACGTTTTTCTGATCGAGATTGAGACGGTTCCGTTCCCAGGTTATCCTCGCTTCGCGAGTCGAACCTGGGGCACAACCAGGTACAGATGAGTCGGAATTAATGCGGCTTGGGATTGAAGTTCGCCGCGCGCAGGAAATCGAGGGCCTGCGAGACGCTCATGGCCGGCACCGGGCGGTAGTCCCAGCAAAGTTCGGTTTCTTCAATGTGAATGGGCTTGACGACGATGACGCGTCCGTCGAAGACCAGCGCCATTTTCTGGATGTTCCAATGGCCGGGGGCGATCTTTGTCTGCACAATCTCGATGCGGCCGCCGCGGTTGAGGCGGCCGAGGAAGCCCCATCCGAAGTTGACGTCCTTGAAGAGCGTGCCGTCGATGCGGACGATGCGGTTCTCCTGGCGGTCGAGCAGGATGGTGGCCTTCATCCCCTGCAACACCTGTGACTCGTAATTCTGCGGCGAATAGCCGGGGCGCGGCGCGCAGTCAAGGTGATAGTCGCGGCCCTCGGGCACCGTGGCCGCAAACTCGCAGTGGAAAGCGTCAGGAAGGGCGGCCAGCACGCGCTGGATGTGCTGCGCGTCCTCGCGTTGTTTGGCGGCCTTTTCGCTCATGCGCGAAGGGTCCAGCAGGCGGTTGATGCGCTGATCGTCCTGGGTGCGCTCGTCGGCGGTTAAAGCGCGGTCGTTGATGGCCACGGCGCGGCTGAGGATGCCCTGCGGCGTGGTGACCATCAACTTAGTGGTGGCGCCGCGCGGTTTTTGCAGGCGGTCGGTCCACACATAGTAGTAGGCTTCTTTGGATGCGCTCTTTTCGCGGGCCACGGCCTGGCGCAGCAACTCGTCGGCGGAGGCCGGAGGCGCGGCGTGCTGGGCGGCCAGGGCGGGCAAGACGGCGGCGAGCAGGACAGATAAAATCGTGAGGGCGGTCCGCGAGGGCCGTAGTGGACATTCGAAAGGCATGAGAGTTTCATTATCAAGGAAGCTGGGCGGACGCTCAAGGATGAAGCTGGAAATCACAAGAAAACAGATGCCGGGGAGGGCCGTTTGGAGTTGAAGAATCTTGCCGCTCCGGTGCTTACAATCTGCGGTTATTCGGGAGCCGGAAAAACCACTCTGATCGAGCAGTTGATCCCCGCGCTGATTGCGCGCGGCCTGCAAGTCGCCGTGGTCAAACACGACGCGCACGGCTTTAAGGTGGACAAGCCGGGCAAAGACAGCGACCGCTTTTTCCAGGCCGGAGCCACGGTGATGCTGCGCGGTCCGGGCGAGCAGTTCGAGCGCCGCGGCGCCCATGCGGAGCTGTCTCTGCAAGCGGCGCTGGCGCGCCTCAGCCAGGACCACGACATTTTGCTGGTGGAAGGGCACAAGGGCACGCCCTTTGAAAAAATCTGGTTGGAGAGCGAGCACGACGCCGCCGTTCCCGAGGGCGTGACCGGCGTGCTGCAAACCCTTCCCTGGAACGGTGACCGGCTGGCGGCCCTGCTGCGCTACGTGGACGAGTGGCTGCCGCGGGCGTGGCGCGAGCGCACGCTGCTGGGCGGCATGCTGATGGGCGGGCACAGCTCGCGCATGGGGGAGCCGAAACAATTGATGCTCTTCCACGGCCGCTCGATGGGAGAGATTGTGGCCACGGCCTTGTCGTCGGCCGCCGGCGAGGGCAACGTGGTGGCGCTGGGCGCGGGACCGTTGCCGGCGATGCTCGAAAACCTGCCGCGGCTGGCGGATGCGCGCGAGTGGAGCGGTCCGGTGGCGGCCATCTTTGCCGCGCATCGCTGGGCTCCGGGGGCGGCGTGGATCTTCTGCGCCTGCGACCATCCCAACGTGGCGGAGAAGCATGTGCGCTGGCTGCTGGAGCAGCGGCGTCCGGGGCGCTGGGCGGTGATTCCGCGGCAGGAGGACGGCTATCCGGCGCCGATGCTGGCGCTGTACGAGCCGCAGGCGCTGGCGGCGCTGACGCGGCGCGCAATGGTGGAAGAGAACGCAAGTCCGCGCTGGCTGTTGCGGGTGCCCAAGGTGGATTCGCCGGACCTTCCGGCGGAGCTGCTGACGGGCTGGCACAACGTGAACACGCGCGAGGAGTGGCGGAAAGCAGAATTCGACGAGCCGCGGAAGACGGCGTCAGAGGAGAATTGTTGATGGGTGGGCAAGGAAAGAACAGCACGGCCTTTGAAGAGGCAAAGAAGATCATCCTGGATTCCGCCGCGCGATTGGACGGCGAAACGGTGGAGCTGATGGAGTCTTTGGGGCGGGTACTGACCCGTGACGTGGCGGCGCCATGGAACCTGCCGCGCTTTGCCACCTCCGCCATGGATGGTTTTGCCGTGCGCGCCGAGGATTGCAACGCCGGGCTGACGCTGCCGGTGATTGAGTTTGTGCCGGCCGGCGCGTGGCCCACGAAGACCGTGGAAAAGGGAACTGCGGCGCGCATCATGACCGGCGCTCCGGTCTCCGAAGGGGCCGACAGCGTGCTGCCCTTTGAGGATGCGACGGCCGAGGGCGAGACCGTGCGCGCCAACGGCGCGGTAAAGCCAGGGCAGAACGTGCGCCGTCCTGGAGAAGACGCGCAGGCCGGAGAAGTCGTGCTGGGCGCGGGACGCTTGATCCGTGCGGAGGAGATCAACCTGCTGGCCACTTGCGGCAAAACGCAGGTGGAAGTGGTGCGGCGCCCGCGGGTGGCCATCCTTTCCACCGGCGACGAACTGGTGACGCTGGGCGAGACGCCGGTGAAGGCGCAGATTGTGAACAGCAACGCGTACTCGCTGGCGGCAGCCGTGCGCGCCCTGGGCGCGGAGCCGGTGATGCTGGGCATTGCCCGCGACACCCTGGAGAGCCATCGCGAAAAAATCAGCGAGGGACTGAAGTGCGACGTGCTGATCACTTCGGCCGGCGTCTCGGTGGGCGACAAGGATTTTGTGCGCCGCGTGCTGGAGGAGATGGGCGTGCGCATTCAGTTCGAGAGGGTGCGCGTGCGTCCGGGCAAGGCCATGGCCTTCGGCAAACTGGGCACGAAGCTGGTGTTCGGACTGCCGGGCAATCCGGTGTCGTCCATGTTGAGCTTTACGGAATTTGCTGCGCCCTCGCTGCGCAAGATGATGGGCGTGGCGTCGCCCCGCGACCAGATGTTCGAGGCCGAACTGTGCCACGAGGTGAAGAAGAAGAGCGACCTGACGTTCTTCCTGCGGGTGAAGCTGGAGATGAGCGAAGGACGCTGGCTGGCCTCCAACTCCGGAGTGCAGGAGACGGGCCGCGTGCGCACCCTGGTGGAAGCCGATGCCGTGGCCGTGCTGCCGGAAGGCGTGGAGCACTTTGCGATAGGCGCGCGGGTTCCAGTGCACTGGCTGGGCTAAGAAAGCTCTGAATGAGTGCGTTTTGCAGATATTCCGCGGGAATTAACCCGGTCACCGATAGATTTTGATGGGAAGATGTTTGTCAGGGCACGGATTTATCCGTGCCGTACAAGCCGCATAAACACAGGGCTTCAGCCCCTGAGGGAAAGTTGTTCTATTCTTGACGGATCTTTCCCCAGCGGCTAAAGCCGCGGCATATAGTTGCCGGCTTAGCGGCATGGCTAAAGCCATGCCCAGACAAATTCCAACTTAATTAAGAGTCTCCCTAAGAAAAAATTAACGCCTGCGGCGGCCCGGAGCACTTTGCACTTCGGTAATCCGCGGGCGGACTTGTATTGCCGCGCAAACGGGGTAGAATAGTTCCAGTAGTATTTGGCGTACGTCTTCAGGGCGGGGTGTAACTCCCCACCGGCGGTAAAGCCCGCGAGCGCCTGCGAAATGCAGGGTCAGCAGATCTGGTGAAATTCCAGGGCCGACGGTCACAGTCCGGATGAAAGAAGATGAGCCACACCGCGCGCGGCGGTGAACCGCGCGTTTGCTGTCCGCAATAAGGGTGTGTCTGGTTGCCCTGAAACGTTTTTCGTCGAAATTTATTCGCGAGGAGCGTTTCATCATGTCTGTCCTTCCTGCTATTTCCTTTGTGCCGCCCACGGCGGCGGAATCCTTTCCTGAACGTTTTGAGCAAGCGCTGCGCGACATGCGCCGCGGCCATCCCGTTGTGCTGGTGGATGACTTCGACCGCGAGAACGAGGGCGACCTGATTGTGGCGGCCGAGAAAATCACGCCGCAATCAATGGCCACCATGATTCGCGAGTGCAGCGGAATCGTGTGCCTTTGCCTGACGCACGAAGCCGCCGACCAGCTTGAATTGCCGCTGATGGTGGAGCACAACGAGAGCCGCTACGGCACGGCGTTTACCGTAACCATTGAAGCGCGCGAGGGCGTGACCACCGGCGTTTCCGCGGCCGACCGCGTCACCACCATCCGCGCGGCCATTGCCGACCACGCCAAGCCCAGCGACCTGGCGCGCCCCGGACACGTGTTTCCGCTGCGCGCGGCCAAGGGCGGCGTGCTGGCGCGGCAGGGACACACCGAAGGCTCGGTGGAACTGGCGCGCATGGCCGGACTGAAGCCGGCGGCGGTGCTGTGCGAGCTGACCAATCCCGACGGCACCATGACCAAGGGCGAGCAGATTGTGCAGTTCGCCGAGCGCCACGGCATGGTGGTGCTGAGCATTGCCGAACTGGTGGAAGAGCGGCAGCGCCGCGCGGAGAGTGTGCGGTGAGAGCCGTGGAGCGGGAGGAATTTATTGTGCCGGACACGACGCGCCAGCTCTCCAACGCCAAGCTGCCCACCAAGTGGGGAGAGTTCCGCGCCCTGGGCTTTGAGCGTCGCGTGGGAGAAAAAGTGGAAACCGCGGTGGCCCTGGTCATGGGCGACCTCTCCCAGGGTACGCCGCTGGTGCGCATCCACTCGGAATGTTTGACGGGCGACGTCTTCGGCTCGCAGCGCTGCGATTGCGGCGAACAGTTCGAGACGGCGATGCAGGCCATTGCCGACGAGGGCTCGGGGCTGCTGATCTACGAGCGCCAGGAAGGCCGTGGCATTGGCCTGATGGCCAAGCTGCAAGCCTACGAGCTGCAGGATCAGGGCATGGACACCGTGGAAGCCAATCAGCACCTGGGCTACGCGGTGGACGCGCGCGACTATGTGCTGCCGGCGGAGATTCTGCTGGCGCTGAACGTGTGCCGGGTGCGGCTGATGACCAACAATCCGAAAAAAGTTGAAGCCGTGGAGAAGGCCGGCGTGAAGGTGGAAGAGCGCATGGCCTGCGAGGTGAAGCCGGGCAAGCACGACATCTTCTACCTGAAAACGAAAAAGCAAAAGATGGGCCACCACCTGACGCTGGTGTAAACCGGGGCGCGGGCCATCCGCGCCGAAGGGGCCGCCGCGAACCATGCGCGGCGTGAGCAGGACTGCGTGCGCCTTTCGCGGCCTGGACTTTTTTGCGGCGCGCCATTCTCCATATCCATGCGGACGCTCCTTTGACTGTAGTTTTCCGCTTGACGCCACCGAACCTCCCCTGCAAGACTCCGGAAACGGCAGATTGCTCTGCTGCTCGATCCCCAAGCTGTGTTGTCTCTGAAAACAGAGTTTCCCGGCGGCGTGATGCTACATACGAAGCCGATGCTGTCCAACGCAAGAGAATACTTAACCCTTGGGAGGGGAAATGAAAAAGTATTTTGCTGAGCTGGTAGGGACATTCATCCTTGTGCTCTTTGGCTGCGGTACCGCAGTGGTGGCGGGCGACAAAGTGGGCATCCTGGGAATTGCCTTTGCGTTCGGGCTTTCTCTCATTGGCGCGGCGTATGGAATTGGGCCAATTTCCGGCTGCCACATCAATCCCGCGGTAAGCCTGGGCGTATTTGTGGCCGGGCGCATGACGGTGAAAGACATGCTTGGCTACTGGGTGGGGCAGTTCCTGGGAGGCATTCTGGCCGCGGGAGTTCTCTACGCGATTGCGACCGGAGTTGGCGGCGGCTACAACGTTGCCGTAAGCGGACTGGGCCAGGATGGCTGGGGAGCTGGCTACCAGGGCGGATATAGCGTCACGTCGGCAATCCTCTTCGAGTTTGTGGCGACGCTGATTTTTGTGATTGTGATTCTTGGTTCAACGCAGAAGAGCGCTCCGGCGGGCTTTGCCGGATTGGCCATCGGCATCACGCTGGTTGTGATTCACATCTTTGGAATCCACATTACCGGCGTTAGCGTGAATCCGGCGCGCAGCCTGGGGCCGGCATTGTTTGCCGGCGGCAAAGCGATGGAACAGGTATGGCTGTTCCTGCTGGTGCCAAGCCTGGGTGGGATTGCCGCCGGCCTGTTGTTCCGTACCAAGGCTCTTGAAGCCTAACTTCTATCCGCGCTCAATGGCTTGATGTGCAGGCAGGAATCCGGGGAAGGATACGCTGCATGACTCACGCTCAGGCCGCTGAGCGACGGTGCCGTTCCTTTCCCGGCGGCTCTGGCACATGCCGCGCCGGCGCATCCGCATCTGCAAAAAATCACCGTGCGCTCGGCGCGGGATAAGTCCCCTTTGCAATTCAATGAGAAGGCGCGAGTGGTTGCAGGGCCGCGGGGCGTGGGGTACCATACTGCGTCTTTTTTCCGCGAGGAGAATCTTTCCATGAGCGAGACGGCAGTGCGCGCTCTGGGCGAGGCCCATCGCTACGAACTCTCGGCCGGAGACGTGCGGATTGCCTACTACGAGCGCGGCAGCGGCACGCCGCTGGTGCTGGTGCACGGCATGTTCGGCGATTGGAGGGACTGGGCGCCGGTGCTGGAGCCTCTGGCGGAATCCTTCCGCGTGATCGCCCTCGACCTGCCCGGCTTCGGCGAAAGCCGTCGGCTGGCGGGCGAATGCACGCTCGAGAATTTTGCGGCGTCGCTGGAGAAGTTCTTCGCCGCTCTCGCGCTGCGCGACCTGCTGCTGGTGGGCAATTCGTTCGGCGGCATGATCAGCGCCTGCTACGCGGCGCAACACTCTGCAAGGCTGCACGGACTGGTGTTGGTCTCCAGCGCGGGCATGAAGGAGTATTCGGACGAAGAGCAGGGGCTGGTGCGCGAGCACTTCAGCCTGCGCAATCTGCAAGGGTTGCGCGCGGAGTTTGTGGAGCCTCTGTTTGCCGTGAACTTTGCGCAGCGCACACCGCAACGCGAGCGCTACCTGGAAGGACAGCGTGGCAATCTGCAACGCGCGGACTACGCGGAGTACGCACAGGTGCTTGCCGCGAGCGGGCAACTGGCGTTCGCGCACTGGGTGGTGCCGCTGCTGGAGCCCTTCCAAGGGCCGCTGCTGCTGTTGTGGGGAGAGCAGGACCAGGTGTTTCCGCTGCCGCTGGCGCGGGCGGCCTTGCCGCTGTTGCGCGGCGCGGAGTTGGTAACGATTCCGGGCGCGGGGCACATGCCGCAGATGGACCAGCCGGAGAATTTTGCGCGGGCGGTGCGGGAGTTTGCGGAGCGGATTAAGTAAAAAAGCGATGCAGTTGGCGCTTGACAGGGCAGGGAAGGTGGGATAGTTTTTGCGGCGCTGTGCAGAGGGTTGGGGAAAAAAGAGCAAGGAATCCCGGCCCTTAGAAAAAACAATCATTCGTTTTTTGTAGGCGGTCGCCCGTGCCCAAACTCCAGCGTGAGGCCATCGAGCGCAATCAGGTCCGCATCCAGGATGCGGCCCTGCGAATCTTCACCCGCCAGGGTTACCACGGCACCAGTGTTCGCGAAATCGCCGACGCAGCCGGCGTCTCCCTCGGCAACATCTACAACTACTACCCATCCAAGGAAGAAATTTACGACGGCCTGGTGCGCCGCTACGGCCAGCGCATGGCCGGGTTGCAGGCGGAAAAAGTAGCCCCGCTGGTGGGCTCGTTTGCCCCGGACAACCTGACCAGGCTGGCCGCGGTGATGCGCGAGATTGTGGCCGAGAACTCCGACTTCTGGAGATTGATGTATATCGATGTCGTGGAGTTCGGCAACCGGCACTTCTCGCACATCTTCCAGGCGGTGCCGGAAAATCTGCGGCGCATGAACCCCGGGGCCTTTGCCGCGGGCGAAGGCAAGGAGGTCGATTTCGCCGCAATCTACCTGCAGTTCGTGACTTACTTCCTGATTGAAACCTTGTTTGGCGGCAAGCAGCACCTTGGGATCCCCGACGAAGAAGCCATCGCCCGCATGATTCGCCTTGCGACGGCAGGGCTGGGCATGGATGCGACCGATGCAAGTCTGCAAACTGGAGGAACCTATGACGCGAAAGATTCTGCTAAGCCTGCTGTGCGCGCTGGCGATGCTGTGGCCGGCCGGAACGGCAAACGCGCAAACGGCAACCACGGGCCAGATTCTGGGCGCCGTGACGGATCCGGTGGGAGCGTTCATCCCCGGAGCGAAGATCACAGCCATCGGCGAGGCCGGTGACCGCCGCAATGTGCTGACCGACACGGGCGGTCATTACCGTCTGCCGCAACTGGCTCCCGGCGTCTATCGCCTGGAAGTGGAGGCCAAGGGTTTTGCCAAGGCGCTGGTGAACGGCGTGGTGGTGGAGATCACCAAGACGACGGTGAACGACGTGACGCTGAAGGTGGGCGCGCAAAACGAAGTGGTGGAAGTGACCGGCGCGGCGCCGCTGGTGCAAACCGACTCGGCGGCCGCGGGCAAGGTCATTGAGCAGGACACCATTGCGCAACTGCCGCTGCCCACGCGCAACTTTCAGCAACTGCTTACGCTCAGCACGGGCGCTTCGGGCAGTTTGCAGAACTCGTCCGACCTGGGGCGCGGCGATGCCACGATCAGCGTGAACGGCAACCGCACCACCTCGAACGCGGTGGTGATCAACGGCGTGGACGCCAGCTCCATTGGCACCGGCGCCACGCCCAACCTGGCCGTGCCGGCCACCGACACCCTGCAGGAATTCATTGTGCAGACCAGCCTGTACGACGCCACCCAGGGACGCAACTCGGGCGGCGTGGTGGCGGCTATTACCAAGAGCGGCACCAACGCCTACCACGGCAACGTGTATGAGTTCCTGCGCAACACGGCGCTGAACGCCAACAATTACTTTTTGAAGAATGCGGACATCAAGCGCCAGGCGTACCGGCGCAATCAGTTTGGCGCCACGCTGGGCGGACCCATTGCCAAGGACCGCGCGTGGTTCTTCCTCAGCTACCAGGGCACGCGCGAGACGAACCTGACGTCTCTGTCTAACTCTCTGTCGTCGGTGTTCGTGCCCAGCTACATCACCAGCGACCGCAGCACGGCAGGGCTGAACTCGATCATGATGGGCGCCACGGGTTATCCGGGCATCTACATGAACCCGATTGCGGCCACGCTGCTGCAGACGAAGCTGCCCGACGGCTCGTACCTGATTCCCAGCTCGCAGGGCAACTCCAGCGGCTCGGTCACCTTGCCGACAACTTCCACTTATCGCGAAGACCAGATGAACGGCAACGTGGAGTGGAAGCTCTCCAACGCAAACCGCCTTTCACTGAAGGCCTTTCTGGCGAACAATCCCACGACGCAGGGACTGTATAACTTTGCCGGCATCGGCAACGCTCTGCAGGTACCGGGCTTTGCCGAGCGCTTTAACATGCACCAGCGGGTGTATGCCGCCAGCGACACGCACCTGTTCAGCCCGCACTTCATCAACGAGGTGCGCTTCGGCTACAGCGAGATCACCGGCAAGTTCAAGCCGGATGAGCCATTCACGGCCTCGCAGTTCGGCATCAGCTCGCCGCTGGCGTCGCTGTTTCCGGGCGCGCCGGGCATCTCCATTACCAACTACATGGACCTGATGCCCTCGGGACTGTCCGACCAGTTCTCGCAGACGCGCACCTACACCCTCGGCGACATGGTGACCTGGGTGCACGGCAAGCACACCATCAAGGCCGGAGTGGAGTACAAGCGGCAGGAAGTGAACCTGTACTTTAACGCCTACACCCGCGGACAGATGTACTTCTCCAGCGTGCCGCTGTTCCTGCTGGGCATTCCCACGCTTACCCTGCAAGGCTCGGGCGTCAACGACCGCAACATTCGCGCCAATGACTTCTCGTTCTACGTGCAGGAGGACTGGAAGGTGAACGGACGCCTGACGGTGAATGCCGGCGTGCGCTACGACCTGTTCAATCCGTTCTATGAAACCAATGGACGCTTTGTGGCCTTCGATCCGGAGCTGGCGACGATGACCACGGTGGGCACGCAGCCGGTGCTGACCGCGGGCTTTGTGCAGGCCGGCAACGGCAACCTGGCAGGCATTCCCAAGGTGCAGAACGGACTGGTGCCGACCGACTACAACAACTTTGCGCCGCGCTTCGGATTCTCCTTCCGTCCGGTGGCCAAGGACACCGGGCTGGTGGTGCGCGGCGGCATGGGCATGTACTACGACCGCATGAACGCCCGCCTGTACAACAGCCAGGTGTTCAACGCGCCGTATGACATCATGGCCATGAACATCTACGCCTCGTCTACGGCCTATCCGGCGTTCAGCGATCCCTTTGTGCACGTGCCGATGCCTTCGGCGTTCCCCTACTCGTTCGGCAGCCCGTCGGTGTTTCCGCTGGGCGGAGCGCCGTGGGTCATGCCGATCACCGACATGTACAACGGCGTGAAGACCACGTTCAACTCCATCATTCCGGTGTCGGGCATCTATCCCGACCGGCACAACTTTGTGACGCCCTACGTGCAGCAGTACAACCTGGACGTGCAGTGGGAGGTGGCGAAGAACACGGTGCTGGACCTGGGCTACGTGGGTTCCACCGGCCGCAAGCTGACGCAACTGCGCAGCCCGAACCAGCAGGTGTACAACTCGAATCCGTACAGCGGCAAATATTCCACGGCGCTGTCGGCCATGCCTTCCACGATCTTTGGCACCTACGTGGAGAGCACGACGGGAGCCAGCTCGTACAACTCTCTGCAGGCTTCGCTAACGGGACGCAACGTGAAAGGATTGAACTACCTGGTGTCGTACACCTACGGACACTCGGTGGACGACTACTCCGGCGGCGACGTGAACGACCTGGCGGGAATGCCAGGCAACACGCTGAAGAACTACTACGCCGCGTCGGACTTCGACCGGCGGCATCGCCTGGTGTTCAGTGGAACCTACGACCTGCCGAGGTTCTATCACGGACAGGGCGGCGTGCGTTACCTGTACAACGATTGGCAACTGGGCGGCATTGTAACGGTGCAGAGCGGCACGCCGTTCTCCATTGTGGCCAGCAACAGCGTGTTTGCCTACACCTTTGGCAATCTGGCCCCGGGACGCACCGTGGGCAGCGCCAAAGGCTCGGGCAAAGTCGAAGACCGGTTGAATGCGTACTTTGACAAGTCGGCGTTTGTGGCTCCTACCGTGTACACCACCGACTTCGGCAAGCTGCGCAACGTGCTGGTGGGACCGGGGCAGAAGAACGTGGACTTCTCCATTGTGAAGTTCATTCCGGTGATTGAGCAGCAAAAGGTGGAGTTCCGCAGCGAATTCTTCAACCTCTTCAACCATCCGAACTTTGCCAACCCGGTGAACACCATGTCGTCTCCGGCTTACGGGGCGATTGTGAAAACGGCTACCGGACCGCGTGTGATTCAGTTCGCGCTGAAGTATAGCTTCTAGCTTCGCCCCCGGGCCGGCGAGTCCGCTGCGGCGGATGCTCCGGCCCAGGGGCTGCGGTTTCCGCGCCGCGGCGCGGTGCAGGCGGAGTTCATGGAAAAGGAGACTGGAGATGGGACGCTTTGCCAGAATCGCATCGACGGCGATGTACAAGCCCGAGCGGCTGATCAGCAACGACGAGATGCGCGAGCGGTTGAGCTTTCTGCCGGATTTTGTGGACAAGATGGAGGCGGGCACCGGCATACGCCAGCGCTGGTGGGCGCCGGAAGATTGGGCCACCAGTGACATTGCGGTTCCGGCGGCAAAATTGGCGCTGGAGCGCGCGGGCAAAAAGCCGGAGGACGTGGACCTGATCATTCTGGGCACGGACTCTCCCGACTACGTGACGCCTGCGACGAGCGTGGTGTTGCAGCACAAGATTGGCGCGGTAAACGCCGGCACCTTCGACGTAGTGTGTGCCTGCGCCTCGTTTCCCACGGGGCTGACCGCGGGCTCCGGCATTCTGGCGGCGAATCCCGCCATCAACACCGTGCTGGTGCTGGGCGTGTACATGATGCACAAGCTCGCCAATCCCAAGGACCCGATGATTTTCTTTTACGGCGACGGCGCGGGCGCGGCGGTGCTGGTGGCCGATGACAAGCCGGGCTTTGTGGGCGGCGCCTTCCAGGCCGATGGATCGTTTGCCAAACACTGGCTGATTCCGTCGAGCGGCACGGCCGAGCCGGTGACGGCCGAGACGGTGGCCGCGGGACGCACCAAGGTGACGCTGGCCATGCGCTATCCGCCGGAGATCAACGACGACGGCTGGCCGCGCCTGGTGGAGAAGCTGGCGAAAGACGCGGGCTTCGCCATCAGGGACATCGACTTCGCCATCTTTACCCAGGTGCGCAAGCCCACCATTGAACTGGTGATGAGCCGCCTGGGACTGCCGATGGAGAAAACGCACATGGTGATGGAAGAGTTTGGCTACACGGGCTCGGCCTGCGTGGGCATGGCCCTGGACGACGCCGTGACCAAGGGCAAGATCAAACGCGGCGACCTGGTGGTGATGGTCGGCTCCGGCGTGGGCTACAACCAGGCGGCCTGCGCCTTCCGCTGGCAGTAAGACTATGATTGCCGGCGACATTCTCGGCGCGCGCGCGCGCATCGATCCGCGCAAGACGGTCCTGGTGTACGTGCCCACGGGCGAGCGCTTCAGCTACAGCGAGTTGGACCGCCGCGCGCGGCGCATGGCGCAGTTGTGGCAACAGCAGCTGGGACTGCGCAAGGGCGACCGCATCGGCATTCTGGCGCAAAACTCGGTGGAGTACGTGTGCGCGTTCTTTGCCGCCGGAAAGTCGGGCGTGATTCTGGTTCCGCTGAACGCGCGGCAGACGGCGCACGAACTGAGCTACGTGGCCGAGGACGCGGGGCTTTCGGCTCTGCTGTATGAAACTCAATTCGCCGCCGTGGCGCGCGCGTTGCAAGCGGCGCGTCCGGCGATGAAGCTGCTGGCGCTGGATGGCGCGGAGTGGGAGACGGCTTGGAAGCAAGCGGATGAGGCGGACTTCCATCCCACTCCTTGCGCGCCGGAGGATGTGTACTGCCTGCTGTACACCAGCGGCACAACGGGGCGGCCGAAGGGCGTGATGATTCCGCATCGCATGATTGTGTGGAACGCCTACAACACGGCCGTGGGCTGGCAGGTGCGCGACAACGACGTCATGCCGGTCTTTACGCCCATGTACCACGCGGGCGGGTTGACGGTGTTTCTAACGGCGGGCATTCTGCTGGGCTGCACGATGATTGTGCATCGCCACTTCGACGCCAGCGAAGTGTGGCGCACCATCGAGCAGGAAAGAGTCTCGCTGCTATTCGCGGTGCCGACGATCTTCAAGGTGATGATGGAGGTGCCGGAGTTTGCCACCTGCGACACAAGGAGTGTGCGCTGGTTCATCAGCGGCGGCGCGCCGTTGCCGCTCTACCTGATTGCGGCGTACCTCGGGCGCGGCATCCTCTTCAAGCAAGGCTACGGACTGACGGAGGTTGGCGTGAACTGTTTCGCCATCGGCGATGAAGACGCGCGCAGCAAGCTCGGCTCCATTGGCAAGCCAATGCCGTTTACCGAAGCGCAGCTGGTGGACGAAGCGGGCCGCGAGGCGGCCACTGGCGAAGTGGGCGAGCTGTGGCTGAAGGGGCCGCACGTATGCCGGGGCTATTGGAACAACGCGCAGGCCACGGCCGAGGTGCTGGACGCCGGAGGATGGTTCCACACCGGCGACATGGTGCGGCGCGACGGGGAAGGAAACTTTTATATTGCCGGAAGAGTGAAGGAGATGTTCATCTCCGGAGGGGTGAACGTGTGTCCGGCGGAGGTGGAGGCCGAGTTGCTGCTGCATCCTGCGGTGGAAGATGCGGCGGTGGTGGGCGTGGAGCACGCGAAGTGGGGCGAGGTGGGCGCGGCCTTTGTGGTGCTGCGCGCGGGGCACGTGGGGCGTGCGGAGGAGTTGACGGAGTTCCTCGCGCACAAACTGGCGCACTACAAGCTGCCGCATCACTATCGCTTTGTGAGCGGGCTGCCGCGCACGGCCTACGGCAAGGTGCTGCGCGCGGAACTGCAAAGGCAGTTCCGTGCGGATGAAAAGTAGCTAACGAAGTTGCGCCACGCTGGGGCCCAGCACAGAGACCGACCAGTCCACGGCGCGGATGAAGATGTTGGGCAGCAGGCCGATGACGATGGTGGCGGCGGCGCTGAAGATCAGCGCCAGGTTCACGCCGGCGGCAACGGTAACAGGCTCGCTGGTGGCCGGCGTGCGCACGAACATGGCATTGGCGATGCGCAGGTAATAGTAGAGTCCCACCACGGAGAAGAGCACGGCCACGGTGGCCAGCGCGTAATGACCGGTCTCGATGAGCGAGAGGAAGATGAAGTACTTGCCGTAGAATCCCGCGAAGGGCGGAATGCCGGCCAGGGAGAGCAGGAAGATCAACATGCAGATGGCTTCCATCGGTGCTTTCTGCATCAGTCCGGCAATGTCCTCAATGTCGTCTCCGGCGATGTTGCGGCGGCGCAAAGAGGTGAGCACGGTGAAGGCGCCGAGGTTCATGAAGGTGTACGCCAGCAGATAAAACAGAATGCCCTTGATGCCGGTGCGGCTGGTAACTCCGTCACTGGCCACCAGGCCCAGCAGCATGTAGCCCACGTGCGAAATGGACGAATACGCGAGCAGCCTTTTAAGGTTGTGCTGCGTAATGGCCGCCAGGTTGCCCACCAGCAAAGTGGCCAGGGCAACAAACACCAGCGTGGGCACGTAGAGCGCGCGCAAAGGCGCCAGCCCGAAGAGCAGCACGCGCAGCATCATGGCCCAGCCCGCGGCCTTGACGGAGACCGACATGAAGCCGGTCACCGAGGTGGGCGCGCCCTCGTACACGTCCGGAGCCCACATGTGGAAGGGCACGGCGGCGATCTTGAAGAGCATTCCGGCCAGCACGCCGAGCATGGCGAGCAGCACAATGGGATCGTGCGGATTGGCCTCCATGCGCTGGGTCAGCGCGTCACACAGCACGGCCAGGTTGGTGGTGCCGCTGACGCCGTAGAACAGGGACAATCCGTAGGCGAGGATGGCCGAGGAGAACGCGCCGAGCAGGAGATATTTGAGCGCCGCCTCATTGGAGCGCTTGTTGCCCCTGAGGAAGCCCACCAGAATGTAAGAGGAGAGCGCCATCAGTTCCAGGCCGATGAAGAGCATCACCAGGTCGTTGCCGGCGGCCATGCACATCATGCCCACCACGCAGGCCAGCAAAAGGGCGTAGAACTCGCCGTGATTTTCGCGCTCGATCTCCAGGTACTTGACGGAGATGAGAATGGAGAGCGCGGCGCCCACCAGGAAGAGATAGAAGAAATAAACCGCCAGAGGATCGACCAGGATGATGCCGAAAAAGCCGCGCAGGGCGTCTCCGTTGGCGGGCAGCACTCTTTGGATTTCATGCGTGGCCAGCCCGGCCGCAAACAATCCCAGCAGGGCGGGCGCGGCGCTGTATTGCTTGCGCGAGGCGGGCAGGAAAAGATCCACGCAGAGGATGCCGAGCGCGAAGAGCGTGAGCAGGATCATCGGCGCGCCGGCGCGGTAATCCACGGCGCCGAAGGGCGACGGAACCATCATGAACATTGCCGCCAGAGCCATGCTAGCGCACCGCCTCGGGAGTGGATTCGACGGCCGACTGCGCAACCTGCGCGGCCTTTAACGGCTGCGCCGCGTTGTACGTCTTGGGATGCTCCACCATCTCAACGATCTCCTTGGAAGGCTGGTCGAGGATGGCGAAGAACGGCCGCGGATAGAGGCCGATCCAGAAGGCCAGCGCCACCAGCGGCAGCAAGGTGGCCAACTCGCGCGGCGTTAGATCCGGCAGCGCGGCGTTCTTGGGATTTTCAACCTTGCCGAAGAAGACGCGCTGGTAGAGCCACAGCAGGTAAGCCGCGGCCAGAATCACTCCGGGCACGGCCCAGGCGGCCCACACCGGACGCGCCAGGAAGGTGGCCTGCAAAATGGCGAACTCGCCGACGAAGCCGTTCAGCAGCGGCAGTCCCATGGACGACAGGAACATGATGAGCGCGATGGTGGCATAGACGGGCATCACCGTGCCGATGCCGCCGTATTCGGCGATCTCGCGCGTGTGGCGGCGCTCATACAGAATGCCCACGATAAGGAAGAGCGCGCCGGTGGAGATGCCGTGGTTGATCTGCTGCAACACCGAGCCTTGCAGGCCCAGGGTGTTGAGGGTGAAGATGCCGAGCGTGCAAAAGCCGAGGTGGCTGACCGACGAGTAGGCCACCAGCTTCTTCATGTCCTTTTGCACCAGCGAAACCAGCGCGCCGTACAGAATGCCGATGATGGACAGGGTGACCATGGCCAGGCGCAGCCGCGGGTAGTGCACCACGGCGGGGAAGAGCGGCAGCGAGAAGCGGATGAGGCCGTAGGTTCCCATCTTCAACAGCACGCCGGCCAGGATGACCGAGCCCGCGGTGGGCGCCTCCACGTGCGCGTCTGGCAGCCAGGTGTGGAAGGGGAACATGGGCACCTTGATGGCGAAGCCGACGAAGAACGCGAGGAAGAGCAGCACCGCCGCCGTGGGGCCGTACACGGCGGGCAGCAGCGGCGCGGTCTTGTACAACTCCAGAATGCTGAAGGTGAACACGCCCGTCTGCGCGTGATGGAAGAAGTAGAGGAAGATGATCGCCAGCAGCATGAACACCGAGCCGAACAAGGTGTACAGGAAAAACTTGATGGAGGCGTACACGCGGCGCGGGCCGCCCCAGATGCCGATGAGCAGATACATGGGCACCAGCATGGCTTCCCAGAAGACGAAGAACAGGAAAAAGTCGAGCGACATAAAGACGCCCAACATGCCGGTTTGCAGCACCAGGAACCAGGCGTAGTATTCCTTGACGCGATTGTCGATGGCCGACCACGACGAGAGGATGGAGATGGCGCCGAGGAACGTGGTGAGCATGATCAGCAGGAACGAGATGCCGTCGATGCCCAGGTAGTATCCGGCCCCGATGGTGGGGATCCACGAGTTGGGCGCGCCTTCCATGAACTTGAAGCCCGGCAGGCTTTTTACCGCCCAGAACCACGACACCAGCGGCAGCGACACGGCAAAGCCGAGAAAGCCGAAGAAGTTGGCGGTCCAGCGGATGGCGGTTTTGTTGCTGCCCGGAATACAGAGGAGCACAAAGGCTCCCACCAGCGGCGTGAACAGAATGATCGACAGAATGTGGTTGTACATTGCTTCCGTTCCTGCGGAGTCGCCCGCAACCTAGTGCCTAGTGTGCCAAGTGAAACAGGTAATACCAAAGCAATCCTGCAAGACCGAAGATCATGACCAGGGCGTACCACTGCAACAAGCCTGCCTGCAGAATCTTCGTGGGGTAAGACATCATGCGCACCACGAAGGCCGGGCCGTTGACGCCGAGGCCGTCGATGATCCACTTGTCCCACCACGAGGAGACGCGGCCGGTAAAGCGCGTCAGCCAGCCCGCGCCGTTCACTCCGCCATCCACCACGCGGGCGTCGAACTTCCAAAGAGCCTCTCCGGCGCCGATGGCGCCCAGGCGGGTGCTGCCCAGCGCGCGGCGGCCGGTGATGGCGTAGTCGTAGGCCTCGTCCACGTAATACTTGTTCAGCAGCGTGCGGTACACGGGCGGCGCGGCGATGGCGATCGGCTCGCGCACTTGCTGCGCGGTGTTGGCGTAGGCGCGGCGCGCGCTCATCCAGCCGGCCACGGCCGCAGCCACCGAGAGCAGCATCAGCCCGTACTCGATGGGCGTGGATTCTTCCTCCGGAGCTTCTTCCTTTACAACACCGCCGGATGCAGAGGCTTCCGCGTGATTCTCGAAGACCGGAGCCAGGAAGTGCTCGAAGCGATTGGTCTGGCCGTGCAGCCCAACGATGCGCGCAATGCTGGGCGAGACGCCGAGGTATCCGGCGAAGACCGAGCAGAGGGCCAGCACGATGAGCGGCACGGTCATGGAGCGCGGCGACTCGTGAATGTGATGCTCCACCTCGTGCGACATGCGTCCCTGTCCGAAGAACGTCAGGTAGATGAGGCGGAACATGTAGAACGAAGTCATCAGCGCAGTGACAACGCCGAGGAGCCACAGAATGCGGAACTCGCCGTTGTGTGCCGACCAGGCCTGCCACAGGATTTCATCCTTGCTGAAGAAGCCCGCCAGTCCGGGAATTCCAGCGATGGCCAGGGTGCCCACCAGCATGGCGCGGAAGGTGATGGGGATCTTCCTGGCCAGCGCGCCCATGGAGCGCATGTCCTGCTCGCCGCTCATGGCGTGGATCACCGAGCCGGAGCCGAGGAAGAGCAGGGCTTTGAAGAACGCGTGGGTAAAGACGTGAAAGACTCCGGCGGTAAACGCTCCCACGCCGAGCGCCAGGAACATGTAGCCCAACTGCGAGACGGTGGAGTAGGCCAGCACGCGCTTGATGTCGTTCTGCACCAGTCCGATGGTGGCGGCAAAGAAGGCCGTCAGCGCGCCGACCACGGCGACCACCATCATCGTCTTCGGCGCCAGCACAAACAGGGCGTTGGAGCGCGCCACCATGTAGACGCCGGCGGTGACCATGGTGGCCGCGTGGATCAGCGCCGAAACCGGCGTGGGGCCTTCCATGGCATCGGGCAGCCAGATGTAGAGAGGGATCTGCGCGCTTTTGCCGCAAGCGCCCACGAACAGCGCCAGGGTGGCAAAGAGCAGAATGGGAGTGCCCATGAGATGCGCGGCGTTGGCCCGCGCCAACTCAGTGACGCGCACAAAATCAAAGCTGCCAAAGAGCCAGAAGATGGTGAACGAGCCGAGCAGCACGCCGGCGTCTCCCACGCGGTTGGTGATGAAGGCCTTGTTGGCCGCGGTGGAGGCCGAGTGGCGGTCAAAGTAAAAGCCGATCAGCAGATACGAGCACAGTCCCACGCCCTCCCAGCCGACGAACATGAGCAAGTAGTTGTCGGCCAGGATGAGGGTGAGCATGGAGAACATGAAGAGGTTCAGGTAGCCGAAGAAGCGGTAGTAGCCGCCCTCGTGCGCCATGTAGCCGGTGCTGTAAATGTGGATGAGCGCGCCCACGCCGGTGACGAACAGGAGCCACACGGCGCTGAGCGGATCGAGCAGCATTCCGGCGCGCACCACGAACTCGGCCTGTCCGCCGCCGTAGAGAGAGACCATCAACTGTCCGGCGCCGCTGCCGATCCAGGTGAACAGAGAGAGGTGGAAGCGCGGCTCGCCCGCGTGCACGAATTGCGCGACGGACAGGGCAGACCAGGCGAAGGCCGCCAGCACGGCGCCCACGCAGATGGCGTTGACCGCGGACTTGCCGAGGCGGCGGCCGAAGAGCAGCATGAGGACCGCGCCCGCGGCGGGCAGCAACGGCACCATCCAGAGGTTATGCAAAAAGAACATATTCGGCTCCCGCCCGGCTTCCGTTTGCGCTTACCACTTCAGCAAGTCCACTTCGTCCACGTTCACCGTCGTGCGGTTGCGGAAGAAGGCGATGAGGATGCCCAGGCCCACGGCGGCCTCGGCGGCGGCGTCGGCGGCAATGAACAGGGCGAAGACCTGCCCATGCAATCCCCACAGCCGCGAAAACGCCAGCAGGTTCAGGTTCACCGCGCTCAACATCAGCTCAATGCACATGAAGATGATCATCACGTTGCGGCGGGTGATGACGCCGATCATGCCGATGAGAAAGAGAATGGCGGCCACCAGAAGGTAGTGCAGGGTTCCAATGTGCGTCAGCGCGTCGAGCATCACACCCTCCTCTTGGCCATGACGACGGCTCCCACCACGGCCACCAGCAGCAGCACGGAGGCCACCTCGAAGGCAAAGACGTAGTAGCCTTCGGTGGCGCTATACAACAGGCGGCCGATGCCCTGCGTGTTGGTGCTCTCTTCCAGGGCGATGGTGTGCTGCGGCAAGGTGTGCGCGCCGCGCACCAGGGCGGTAATCACCAGCCCGGAGAGCGAGAGCGCGCCGAGCAGGGCCAGCAGGGATTGGCGGTTCCACTTCTTCTCCACGTACAGATGCTCGATGTTCACCAGCATCATCACGAAGAGGAACATCACCAGAATGCCGCCGGCGTAGAGCACGATCTGCACGCCGGCCATGAAGGGCGCGTACAGCATCAGGTAAAGTCCGGCACTGGCCAGAAGGGTCACAATCAACGCCAGCGCCGAGTGCACCGGATTGACCTTGGTAATCATCACCAGGGCGCTGACGATGGCGATGCCGGAGATGAGATAGAAGAAAAACGGCGTGGCCACCGGGGTCATTTCTCGTACACCTTTCTTTCCAAGCCATCCTCCAGGTCCTTGCGGTGAAGCTGCAATCCTTCGCGGCTGTAAAGCGCCAGCTCGTAGTCCGGCGAGAGCTTGATGGCGCCGGACGGGCAGGCTTCCTCGCAGAGTCCGCAGAACATGCAGCGGCCAATATCAAAGTCGAACTCGGTGAGAACTTTCTTTTTGGTCTCGGCATCCTTCACGCTGGAGACCTTGATGAGCTTTTCCGGACAGGCCAGGGCACAGGCGCCGCAGGCGGTGCACAGCAGCTTGCCGTCGGCGTCCATCATCAAACGCGGCTGGCCGCGGAAGCGGTCGCTGATCTCGGGGCGCTGCAAAGGATACTGCTCGGTCACTAGATCTTTCGGGTTCTGGTGGCGGAAGGTGACCCACAGGCCCTTCATAAGATCCACCAGGAAAAAACTCTTCAGCATTTCCTTGATCGACATTGCCTACCTCCACACCATGGCGAACAGTTCGTCGCGCACGCCGACCAAAGCGGTCAACACGACCACGGCAATCGAGATGGGCAACAGCACCTTCCAGCCGACTTTCATCAACTGGTCAAAGCGGTAGCGCGGAAACGTGCTGCGGTACCAGACGTACAGGTACATGAAGAATCCGACCTTGACCACGAACCAGTAAATGTCCTGCACGCGCACGCGCACCGCGGGCAGCAGGCACACCAGGCCGACGAGTCCAAGCACGGCGCCGAAGGCAGCCAGGCCGATGGCGTTGGCGCGCATCACGCGCAGGGCGGCCATGCGCACGGTGTAGATCACGCACAGGGCGGCGAGCAACAGGAAGGTCAGTCCCGGCGCCAGGGAGAACACGGTGTCCCAGCGCGCGCCGCCCAGCCAGTTGGGGAAGGGACGCAGCCATCCGCCCAGCCACAGGGTGACGGCCACGGCGCTGACGGCCATCATGCCGGCGTACTCGGCCAGGAAGAACAGAGACCAGCGGAAGCCGCTGTACTCGGTGTGGAAGCCGGCAACGAGTTCGCTTTCGGCCTCGGGCAGGTCGAAGGGCGCGCGGTTGGTTTCTGCGATCATGGCAATGGAGAAGACGCCGAGCGCGGTCAGTCCCACGGGGAAGAACTCAAAGGCGTACCAGACATGCTGGTGCAGTTGCGCCTCCACGATCCTGATCATGCTCAGAGTGCCTTCGCCGCTCATGCTGGTCATCATCACGGCCGAGACCACGGCCATGCACATGGCAATCTCGTAGCTCACCATCTGCGCGCCGCTGCGCAGGCTGCCCAGCAAAGGATATTGCGAGTTGGAGGCCCAGCCCGCCATGATGACGCCCAGCACGCCCAGCGACGAGACGCCCACCATGAAGACCACGCCAATGTTCATGTCGGTGATGGCGTGGGTGCGTCCGAAGGGCACCACGATGAAGGTGCAGAAGGCGGTCATCACCACGCAGACGGGCGCGAACCAGAAGACGAGCTTGTCGGCGCTGGCCGGGGTGAGATCTTCCTTGATGATGAGCTTGAGGGCGTCGGCGATGGGTTGCAACAGGCCGTGCGGACCCACGCGCATGGGGCCAAGGCGCACCTGCATGTGAGCCATCACCTTGCGCTCGAACCAGTTCATGAAGATGACACCGATGGAGACGCCGGCAAAGGTCAGCAGGACGTACACCACCATCCAAAACACATTGCCGGCTTCGCCCGGCGTCACGTCGCTGTGCAGATATTGCAGGATGTACGGGATCAACGGTCCACCTCGCCCAGAATGATGTCGAGCGTGCCGATGATGGCCACCACGTCTGCCACCTGGCTGCCCTTGGCCATCTTCTCCAACGCCTGCAGATTGATGAACGAAGGCGGGCGCACGCGCACGCGGTAAGGCTGCGTGGTGCCGTCGCTGACCACGAAGTAGCCCAGCTCGCCCTTGGGGCCTTCAATGGCCGTGTAAGCCTCTCCGGCCGGGGCGCGCAGCACCTTGGGCAGCTTGGCGATGATGGGGCCCTCGGGCAATCCCTGCACGGCCTGGCGGAGAATGCGGATCGACTGGCGCATCTCTTCCAGACGCACCATGTAGCGGTCGAAGGTATCGCCGTGCGTGCCGGTCGGAATGTCGAACTCGAAGTCGCCGTAAGAACAGTAGGGAATCTTCTTGCGAATGTCCCATTCAATGCCGCTGCCGCGCGCCACCGGGCCGGTAATGGAGTAGTCCAGGCAATCTTGCTTGCTGAGCACGCCCACGCCCTTGGTGCGCTGCTGCCAGATGCGGTTGCCGGTGATGAGGTCGGCGTACTCGTCGATGCGCGGGCCCATGACGTCGCAGAACTGGAGCACTTCGCGTTCCATGCCCGGGTAGGCGTCCCAGCGGCATCCGCCCAGGCGGAAGGCGTGGGTGGTCATGCGCGCGCCGCAGTACTTCTCAAAAATTTTGAGGATCTCTTCGCGGTCGCGGAAGGCGTAGAAGAGCGGCGTGACGGCGCCAATGTCGAGCACATGCGTGCCCAGCCACACCTGGTGGCTTGCCAGGCGGCACAACTCGGTGACGATGACGCGCAGGTATTGGGCGCGCTTCGGAATTTCGGTGTTCAGCAGCGTTTCCACCGCCAGGCAGTAGCCCAGGTTGTTGCTGGGCGCGGCCACGTAATCAAGGCGGTCCACAAACGGAGCGAAGCCCGCCCAGGTGCGGCTCTCGGCGATCTTCTCAATACCGCGGTGCAGGTAGCCCAGCACGCACTCCAGGCCGTTGACGCGTTCGCCATCCAGCTTCAGCACCACGCGCAGCACGCCGTGGGTGGAAGGATGCTGCGGGCCCATGTTGAGCACGATCTCGTTGGAGTCCAGGAATGTGTGGCCCGGCTGGATCTCTTCCAGAGAATCGTAAAACGGGTTCTCGCTCATTGGCCGCTCTCGATTCCCAGGTTTTTGCGCACCCAGTCCTGATCCTGCTGGGAGGTTCCGTAGTCTTTGCGCAGGGGATGGCCGGTCCATTCGTCGGGCATCAAGATGCGCCGCAGGTCGGGATGGTCGGAGAAGACGATGCCGAACATGTCATAGACCTCGCGCTCCAGCCAGTTGGCGGCCAGCCACAGATCGGTGAGTGAAGCCACGCGCTCGCCCTCGGCATAACGGGCCTTGACGCGGATGCGCTGGTTGGCCGCCATGTCGTGCAGAATCCATACCATCTCAAAGGGCAGCTCGTCCTTGGGATAGTGCACGGCGGTGATGTCGGTGAGGGTGGTAAAGCCCTTCTGGCGCAGCGCGGTGACGACCTCAAGGGCGGACTTGCCGGTGACGATGAGGTAGTTCTGTCCCAGGTAGCTGGCGGCGTTGACGATGGCCGCGCCGAACTGCGCGCGCAACTCGGCGGCCAGCGGCCCATCCCAGGGCACGGGCGCGGGCTTGGCGGGTGCGGCGGGTGCCGCAGCGGCTGCCGGGGCAGCACTGGGCGCAGGCGCGGACGGCGCTCCTGGGAGCGGCGTTGCTTCAGATCCCTCGGGCATGATGTTCCCCACAAATTTCCGCGGCTGGGTGTACTAGAGCGGTTCCAGAGATGCTGCATCCCGAAGCGGAATGCCACGGGTCGTTGCGACCAGCAGCGAGCAACGACTCAGCAAGATCCGGACAGACCTCGTTTCTCTGGAACCGCTCTAGATCCACTCCAGCGCGCCTTTCTTCCAAACCCACAAATAGCCCAGCACCAGAATGCCGAGAAAGACGATCATCTCCACGAAGCCGTAGGCGCCTAGCTGCTTGAACTGCACCGCCCAGGGAAACAGGAAGATGGTCTCCACGTCGAAGATGACGAAGAGGATGGCAACGATATAAAAGCGCACGGTATAGCGCTTGCGCGACCCCTCCTGCACCTCGATGCCGCACTCATAGGCCATGCCCTTGACCTTTTCCGGATTGCGCGGCCGGACGATGGTGGCCACCAGCAAGGTGCCCGCGGCCACGGCAAAGGCGACCAGGAGAAAAACGAAAATCGGAATGTAATTCTGCGGCATCGCGTACGGCACCCCAGCCGTGTGTCCCGCCCGGGCGCGTAATGCCCGGAATCCCCACATCCTTACCGAAGGCCCGTCACACTGCCACAGCGAAAGGATGGAATGTAAAAAGTGGGAAAAACTTTAATCTGCGCCTTCCCGGTCATTCAGTGATATAGGTCACACTTCGCGCCAGACTCGAAAGGAATAGACGAGTCCGCCGCGGCTGGGGCCGCAACGACGGGGTTGCGCTCAACAACATGGTTCGGGAAGCCTTAGCTTACTACAAGCAAACGGCGATGGGAGCGCAAATACGGCGATTGCAGCATAAGAAAGGATTATCGTAAGGTGATTGCCGCCGGAAACAAGGAGAATGCAATGTCCGAAGCCAACGAAAAATTGAAGAGCGAGTTCAACGAGTGGGCCGCCGACGGGCGCGGCGAGGAGATGGAAAACCACCACGCCGGCATTGCCGAGCCGGTATTTGTCCGCATGGCCTTGCAAAGTGGCGAGCGCGTGCTGGACCTGGGTTGCGGCGCCGGCTGGGCCACGCGCAAACTGGCCCGCGCCGTGGAAGGCGGCCCCGGAATGGCCGTGGGACACGACATTTCCGACGAGATGATCGGGCGCGCGCGGGCGGCCTCCACCGCCGTGGACAACGTTCTGTTCACCATCGGCGCGGCCGACGAAATCCCCTGGCGCGACGAGTACTTCGACAAGGTGCTCTCCATCGAGAGTTTCTACTACTATCCCGATCCGTCATCGGTGCTGCGCGAACTGCTGCGCGCCCTCGCTCCCGGCGGAAGCCTCTACATCCTCATCAACCTCTACCGCGAAAATCCTTACTCGCTGCGCTGGGTCAAGGAGCTGAAGGTTCCGGTGCAGGTGCATTCCGAGGGTGAATATGCCGAGCTGCTGCGCGCCGCGGGATTCGTAAACGTGGCGGTCGATCACATCCCCGATCCCACGCCGACCCCGGACGATTACAGCGGCAAATGGTTCGCCAACGCCGAAGAACTGCGCGACTTCAAACGCATTGGCGCGCTTTTGCTGACGGCACGGAAGCCGCCGGCGGAGTAATTCGAGTTAGAATATCCGGAACTTCACCCAAATTTGTGAGGGCGGTCATAGACCGCGGTCCGCGGTCTGCCGCAGACTTTCGGCTTCAGGAGACGGCATGAGCTGGATTGACGAGCGCTTCGAAGACAACCTGATGATCAGCACGGTGGACTACGTGTTCAACTGGGCGCGCAAGTCCGCCATCTGGCCCATGACCTTTGGCCTGGCCTGCTGCGCCATCGAGATGATCGCCTCGTCCACCGCGCGCTTTGACATTGCCCGCTTCGGCTCGGAGGTCTTCCGTCCCTCGCCGCGGCAGAGCGACCTGATGATTGTGGCCGGCACCGTGACCCTCAAGATGGCTCCCGTGGTGCAGCGCATCTACGCGCAGATGCCCGATCCCAAGTGGGTGATTGCCATGGGCGCCTGCGCCAACGTAGGCGGTCCGTTCAGCTCCTATTCGGTGCTGCAAGGGGTGGACAAGATTGTGCCCGTGGATGTGTACGTGGTGGGCTGCCCGCCGCGTCCGGAAAATCTCTTCTACGGATTGATGAAGTTGCAGGACAAGATCGACAAGATGACGGTGGCGCGGCGTCCTACCGAGGTGCGTTTGACGGCGGAGATGGCGGACGACTTTGCCCAGCGCATGGCGGTGAAGCAGGCCGTGCATCCCGAATCGGGCTGCGGCCTGGAGAAACCGGCAGAACTTTAACAACACAAGCTCCGGGGCCATTTGGCGGAGGCCTGGGGCGATTCCCGCGCCTGCCCCGCACGGGCGGCGTGGAATCATCACCAACGGGTGTGACCGGCATCACTTCGTGGCGTTCGCCAATTCAACAAAATGTTGGGCCGGTGAGGAGGGCAAGCTATGGCCCGAGGGGCAGTGTCGATTGTTGTGGAACGATGTAAGGCCTGCGGCTTCTGCGTGGAGTTCTGTCCAACCAAGGTTCTTGCACTTTCCGACGCATTTAATTCCAAGGGGTATCATCCCCCGCACGCGGTGACTCCGGACAAATGCAGCGGTTGCGATCTGTGCGGCATGTATTGTCCGGACTTTGCCATTCACGGCTATCGCCTGGACAAAGCGGCCAAGGCCGCGGAAACGGAGGCCTCCGATGCACGCTGATCCCGTAGGCGTCCTGACCGGAGCCCACTTTATGGACGGCGACCACGCAGCCTGTGAAGGCGCCATCGCCGCTGGGGCGCGCTTTGCCGCCGGATATCCCATTACGCCGTCCACCGAAGTCGTCGAGCGCTTCTCGAATCGCGCGCCCAGGATTGGCGCCACGTTCATCCAGATGGAAGACGAACTGGCGGCCTCCATTGCCATTCTCGGCGCGGTTTGGGGAGGCGTGAAAGCCTTCACCGTTACCAGCGGCCCGGGCTTCTCTCTGATGATGGAGCACATTGGCTATGCGGTGATGACCGAGACGCCCTGCGTGTTCATCGACGTGCAGCGCGGCGGCCCGTCCACCGGCTTGCCTACCTTGCCGGCGCAGGCCGACATGATGCAGGTGAAGTGGGGTTCGCACGGCGATTACGAGATCATCGCCCTCTGCCCGAACTCGCCGCAGGAGTGCTTCGACCTCACCATCCAGGCCTTCAACCTCTCGGAAAAATATCGCGTGCCGGTCTTCGTGATGATGGACGAAGTGGTTGGTCACATGACGGAAAAGGTCGTGATCCCCTCGGCCGACAAGATTGAAGTTGAGCCGCGCCACTTTACCACCAAGGACAAGAGTTCGTTCCAACTCTACGCCCCGGTGGGCGAGGAGCAGACGCCGGAGATGACCAAGGTCGGCGAGGGCTACAACGTGCACGTCACCGGATTGACGCACGACGAGCGCGGCTATCCGAACATGACGCCCGCCGTGCAGGAGCGCATGGTAAAGCGCCTGGTGACGAAGATCCGCGACAATGCGGAGAAGATCTGCATTGTGGAGCAGAACCAGGTGGAGGGCGCCGACGTAGTGGTGGTCAGCTACGGCATCACCTCGCGCGTGGCACAGCGCGCGGTGGAGATGGCGCGCGCCGAGGGCCTGAAGGTGGGCACCCTGCGTTTGATCACCGCCTGGCCGTTCCCCGAGCACATCTTCCGCGCCCTGGCTCCCAAGGTGAAGGGCATGGTGGTGGCCGAACTGAACCTGGGGCAGATGGTGCGCGAAGTGTCCCGCTGCGCCGAAGGCAAGTGCCGCGTCGCCGCCGTGGGACACGCCGGCGGCACGGTGCATAATCCGCAGGACATTCTGAAGGCGATCCAGGAGGTGGCGCGATGAGCACAACAACTACGCCCGACTGCAAGGTTCATCCCGGCAATCCGGTGGAAAGCTTTCTGCGCACCGACCGCATGCCGCACATCTGGTGCCCGGGCTGCGGCATTGGCACCACGGTGAACTGCTTTACCCGCGCGCTGATCGACTCCAAGCAGGACTTGAACAAGCTGGCCATCGTCAGCGGCATTGGCTGCACCGGCCGCGTGGCGGGCTACGTGAACCTGGATTCGTTCCACACCACGCACGGCCGCGCCATCCCCTTTGCCACCGGCCTTAAGCTGGCCAGCCCGGAGACCACGGTGGTGGTGTACAGCGGCGACGGCGACCTGTTCGCCATCGGCGGCAATCACCTCATCCACGCCGCGCGGCGCAACATGGACATCAAGGTGATCTGCGTGAACAACCTGACCTACGCCATGACCGGCGGGCAGACGGCGCCGACCACGCCGGAAGATGTCATCACGGCAACCGCTCCCTACGGCACCTACGACCCGGCGTTCAATCTGCCGTACCTGGTGGAAGCCGCCGGAGCCGTGTACGTGGCGCGCTGGACGACCTTCCACGTGAAGCAACTGGCGCGCTCCATGCAGGAGATGTTTGCCAAGAAAGGCTTCGGCTTCATCGAAGTCGTCTCGCCCTGCCCTACGCTGTATCAGCGGCGCAACAAGATGGGCGACGCGCTGGATACGATGAAGTTCTACAAGGAAGTCAGCAAGACGAAGCACGGCGCGCCCACCAGCGAGGTGGGCCTTACCAAGAGCGGCGAGATTGTGGTGGGCAAGTTTGTGGACCGCGAGCGCCCCGACTTTACCACCCACATGCATGAGCATCTTCAGCACTCGCTCGGCGACAAATACATTCCGGCGGAGGGACCTGTATGCGGCTAACCGAGATTCGCGTGGCTGGTTTCGGCGGACAGGGCGTCATCATGTGCGCCAGCGTCATTGGGCGCGCGGCGTCGATTGTGGAGAACGGCTATGCCACCATGTGCCAGAACTTCGGCCCAGAGGCGCGCGGCGGAGCCTGCTCGGCGCAACTCATCCTCTCGCCCGAGCCGGTGCTGTATCCCTACATCACCAACCCGGACGTGATGGTCTTGATGTCTCAGGAGGCCTACGGCAAGTTTGCCAAGGGCATCCGCCCCGGCGGAACCTTGCTGGTGGAGCAGGATCTGGTGCGTGTGGAAGGCTTGCCGGTGGAGAACGTCAAGGTCTTCGCCATTCCGGCCACGCGCATTGCCGAGGACTTAGGCAAGCGCATGGTCTCGAACATTGTGATGACGGGCTTCTTCGGCGCCGTCACCGGATTGATGGAGCGTGAGTCGCTGCGCCAGGCGGTGGAGGATTCGGTCCCCGCGTCCTTTGCCGAACTGAACCGCAAGGCCTTCGACGCCGGTTACGAATACGGCCTGAAGCACTTGCAGTCGGGCGCGCTGGAACTGGGCGAAGAAGATCCGGTGGCGATCAGCGAGTAGGCTGGCGCACAAAACTAAAAGGCCCTGGCGCGCCGGGGCCTTTTGCATGTCTGGCACAATGCGCGCGGGTTGGAGTTGCCGCCCGCGCTGTGGCACAATCGAGAGCAGGGAAGCGCGCTGCAAGGGGTGCGCCCCGAGAGTCTGCGGGGATGGTGAAATGGCAGACACACCAGCCTTAGGAGCTGGCGCCGCAAGGCATGGGGGTTCAAGTCCCCCTCCCCGCACCAAAAGGAAAAGGCCGGTCCCGGTGACCGGCCTTTTGCATTGCGCGAAGCTCCCGCCTGTTTAGAAGACGCTCCAACTGAAGTTGGCCAGGTAGGGTGATGTGACAGTTGAAGAAGCTCCTGGGATCCAGATATTGGTCGTTGTGCTCCCCAGAGCTGTGTCGTAAATAATATGGCCGCCGCCGGTGATGGAGACCGTCTTGCCGATCACGGCGCCGTAAATGGAGCCGTTGCCATCGAAGACGATCTTGGCGTTGGGCGCGTAGATGGTGGCAAACAGCGTATTGCTGGAGATGTTGCCGATGTGAATCTCCTGCGTGCCGTCATAGACAAACGTGAGGTTGGCTGGCGCGCCGCCCGAGTTGGAGAACGAGCCACCGGTGATATTCAGCGGGATGGAGGAGCCGGACCCGTCGAGGATATAGACCACCACCGGGCTTGAGCCCACGGTTACGTTTGCACCGCCTGATACCGTGAGCGTGTCAAAGAAATACGAGCCTGCCGTCAGTGTCGTGGTGGTGGAACCACCAAAGCTGGCCACGCCATAGTTCACCACGCTGCTGGTGGTGGAGGGCGGGATGGTAACCGAGGAGACGTATTGCCCCAGGCTGCTGGAGTAATAGCCGCTGCTGCCGGAGCAGATCACGCTGTAGCTGCACGTGGCAGTATTTGCGGTCGGCGTGACCTGGGTGCTGCCCACCATGTAATCCGCGGAGGCGTAGGTGCCAGTGCTGGTACTAACGACGCCAGAACTGGAAGTGCTGATGCTGGTGGAGCCGCCGGTTGTTGTTACATAAGTAGAGGGCAGAGCCGTTGCTTTGTTCGTGCAGTTGGAACTCGAAGTTGTGCATTGAATGGCCGATCCACTGTTGTCCTCGTTGACGGCGTACAACTTCGAGGATGAGCAGGCTTCCGAGGCGTTATTGTAGGGCCAGCTTCCGCCACCAGAGATACCGTATGGGTAATACACGGTAGCCGAGGTGTTGCCCAGGTTATATCCGGGGGCATAAACGCTACCGTATACGTAGGCGCCTCCGGTCAACGCCACGTTGCCCAGGGTGCCGATGCTGCCGCTGGCATAAGTCCACGTCGGGCTGCTGACGCCGGACTGGGTGCCGGAATTGTAGCTGACCACCGAGGATCCGCCGTTAATCGTGATGGCACCGCAGGTAGCGCTGGTGGCAAACGCGCCGTAGGGAAGCGAGCTGATCTGCTGCTGGGAACTGCCTCCCGAAGTCAGGAGGTTCTCGATGACCTCCACGACTTGCACTCTGGCTGGCTGAATCGATCCCACTGTTCCCTGTGAGGTGATCTTCCACTTGGTGAGCCAGCCATTTGCCGATGAATTGTAGGTAGCGGAGATCAGTTGCGCGGCCACGGCGTACGAGCCGTCAATGCTGTTAAAGGGAGTGACTGCAGCACTCGTCGCTCCAACCGTAGTTGAAAACCCGCTCTCCAGATTCTTGCTGACACTATCAAAGGTACTGATTGTATCCGTTACATTGCCGGCAAGCTGGCCGCCGCCAGAGACACTGGTCATGCGAAGAATGCAGGGATTGCTAGTGCCGCTCACGCAATTGCTGCCTAGATAAACAACCGGCATGGTGGCCAGATTGAAGTTGGTGCCAGTGAGCAAGGCACTGCTGGCGTTAGTGGTGAAGTTACTCGTTATCCAATTAATGGCCTGCTGCGCGCCGGTCTCGGCCACGTAGCGCGCCTGTGCCGTTTTGCGGTAGCTCGATGTACTCCAAATCTCGGACTGCGTGCTGGAGATCAGACCAGCAGCCACCAGCGAGAGAATTAGCAGCGAGATGAGCGCCAGGATAAGGGCAACCCCCCGCTCCTTTCGGCTGCTGGCGGTGGCGGAATGTCTGGCGTGAACGATTCGCACGATCATAGTCTTAGTCCTAATATGTTTGAGTCTCTTGATAAGTGAAAAGAGCCTGGATCACCGGCGGTGCTTGCATGGCCAGGTTGTTATCGACTCCCAATCCACCGGAACTGGTGGGAGTGGCGCACCAGTTGGCGTAGTTATAGGCCGCCACAATGTTGCGCGGTGAAAGATCGAGGAACGAGCGGTTGGCAATGACCGGCGCGTGGGTGTCGGGATCCATCTGGGGCGTAACTGAGTTGCCATCGGAGCTGACCATTCCGGCCATCGCACGCAGGTAAACCGTAACAGACGTGATGAAGGTATCGGAGTGGGTGGTGCCATCCGCATAGGTCACGGTTACGGTCTTCGGCGTTACCGTAAAGCACCCGACACTGGAATTCACTGCCACCAGATCCAGCACGTTCATCGTTGTCGGAACGGCAGAGAGAACGCTCGTGGTGGTGTTCGACAGTATGTTGTCATATTCGTACCGGACCAAGGGAGCCCAACGCGTGCCACTGCTGTCGGTGTAATAGGGTTTCGTGGTGGCATCCGGGCAGACATACCTGGCCAGCGTGACCGACCCATTGCTAAGAAGATCTCCGTAAACCCAGAGAGAGTTATAGCTGTTCGTGCTTGAAGTTACCGGGTATTCGGGAGTTACCCCCAGGGCAAAAGTTCCGTATGGGATCAGCGGGATGCCGGAGGTTGTGTGAGTCTGCGAAAAGTAAGCCGTAAAAGAAGTGGTGCTGTTTATGGACGAAATGATGATTGGTTCTTGCGCGCTGCCCGTGCCAATCAGCAAGGACTGTCCGGCAAACAAAGCCCCGGTGGACACGACCGAAACGGTCTGTGAGCCGGTAGCCGTAACCGCGGATGTCGTGGTGGTGAGTGGAAGGGGATTTTCAATGCCCGCAACGCCCGTGTAGCTTGTGATGCTGACCCCGCCCGGCAAACCGGCCTGGCTGAGATCCTGCGTAAGAAGTTGCTGTGCGGCGCGCAGTTGCTGGTCCAGAGCGCTGGACACCTCCGAACGGCGGAAGCTTTTCTGTCCCGTGTTCAGGCACAAGACCACGCTTCCCATGAGCACGGTCATCAATGCCACACTGATGAGAAGTTCCAGGAGAGTGAACCCCGCTTGCTTCTTCGATTTGTTTTGCCGTCTTCGCATCGTTAGTTGGTGTTCGAGTTGTAATTTGTTTTTTGCGCAATCAAAGTTGTACTTGGCGCGATCGGGTTGGCCGCCGTTCCCCACTTCGGCACCTGGAGCGATGTGACTACGACGGTGATGGTAACCACGCCGCTGGAAACGGAAATGGTGGATTGCCTCACATAGGTGGCTCCGGTCGAAGACGAGGAGTAGGTTGCGACGGTGCCGGTTTCCACGATGTATTCGGTGGTCGTACCGGTCTCCGCGGAAAGGGTCGAGTACGTTTGGCTCATCCAATCTTCCATCTTTGCCGTGGCGTACTCGGTGGCGCGCGCGCCCTGCGTACCGTGTCCGGCATTCATCATGGCGGCAACGGTAATGGTGCCCAGAACTGCCGTGGCGCCGATCAGGAAAACCACTGCGGCGATCAATACCTCAAGGAGGGAGAAGCCGCGCTGCTTGCTCGTGTTCTGCTTTGTTATGCGCCGCAACATACGTCTCCTATTGCCTGGGCAGCCACGTATTGCCGCTGAGTATAAATTCGTTGGGTTTACCGTTGGCCGCAATGCCAATGGCCATAAAGCTGCCGTTAGTGGTGTCCGTCAGGTACATGGCGTAGTTGGGACTGGTGCCGCCGGAGGAGGTGATGGGAAATCCCAAAGAGTTGAAGTACAGCACCGTGCTCAACGTGGGCGTGCTGCTGTATTGGGTCTGCACGCCATAGGTGCTGGAAGGCGTTGCCAAGCTGATTCCCGGCGAGAGGCATACGCGCTGCTGCGGGGAATCAAGAGTTGACGTTTGGGTGCCGGAGCCAACTACGTAGTCGATCAGCGTAACCGTGCAGGCGGCACTGGAGCCGCGGCAATTTGTCGCGTCGGTGCTGCTGCAATCCACTTTCACGCGGGAAAACGTCGCTCCGCCGCGCATGCGGCTGGCGTTGATCATGTTGGCGATCTTGTCGGTGTCGTTGCGCAGGGTGTAGGAGCGGTTCATTTTCATCCAGGCGGGAATCCCAATGGCGGCAATGATCAGCACGATCATGAGGACCACCAGCAGCTCCAGCATGGTAAAGCCGCGCATCCATCTGGTTCCCGGATTGGTAATCTGGAGGGGGTTTCCCTGGCGGATTCTGACCGTCCTATTCATTGGATTCCCGTGGCCGCAAAAAATGACTGGCACTGCATCCCTGCTACAAAAGGCTTCCCGCCCATTAAGACAGACGAATTCACATCTATATTGTTGGGTTAAGGGGCCATGCGTAAAGTTACTTAAGTGATGCGGTAAAAGATGACTATTCGTTGGTAGATGACTCATTTAGAGGCCCTTTGCGTCCAAAGATATTGTGCGGGGGAATCCTGCGATTGAAAAGTAGGGATGCAGGTACAATTTCCCAAGGGAAGGAACTCATGTCGAATATTCGCCCTTTCAAGGCCTACCGGCCCAAGCCTGAGCTGGCATCGCGCGTGGCTTCGGTGCCGTATGATGTCATCAACACTCGCGAGGCGCGCGCGCTGGCCGAGGGTAACCCTTATTCTTTTCTGCACGTTTGCCGTCCCGAGATCGATTTGCCCGAGGGCGTGGACGAGCACGACTCCCAGGTGTATGCCACCGGTGCCGCAAACCTGAAGAAGTTCGTCGCCCAGGGAATTCTCTTCCCGGAAAACACCGAATCGCTGTACGTCTATCAGCAGCGCATGGGAGAGCACGTGCAAGCCGGACTGGTGGCGCTGTGCTCGGTGAAGGAATACGAAGAGAACCTGATTAAGAAGCACGAATACACGCGGCGCGACAAGGAAGACGACCGCACCCGCCACGTGACCGAGCAGGCAGCCAACGCCGAGCCGGTGTTTTTGACCTATCGCGCGCAGGCGGAGATCGACCGCATGGTGGATGAAGTGCGCGCCGGTGAGGCCTTGTACGACGTGACCACGCCGGACGGTATTGGACACACGGTGTGGCGCATCGCTTCGGCCGACATGATCGCTCGCCTGGTGGAGCTGTTCGGCGGCATTGCGGCGCTGTACATCGCCGACGGGCATCACCGCACGGCCTCGGCGGTGCGCTATGGGCAGGCCTGCCGGGCGCGGAATCCGCGGCCCACGGGCGAAGAGCCTTACGAATACTTCATGGCCGTGGTGTTTCCGCACAATCAGCTCAAGATTCTGGATTACAACCGCGTGGTGAAAGACCTGCGCGGAATGAGCCCGGCAGAGTTCCTGCGCAAGGTGGAAGAGAAATTCGAGGTCACGCCCAGCGACACGCGCGCGCCGGAGCGGGCCACGACGTTCGGTATGTACCTGGGCGGCAAGTGGTATCGCCTGGCGGCGAAAGACGGCAGCTTCCCGGCCGGAGACCCCATCAAGCGGCTGGATGTGAGCATTTTGCAGGACAACCTGCTGGCGCCGGTGCTGGGCATCGCCGATCCGCGCACGGACACGCGCATCGACTTTGTGGGCGGCATTCGCGGCATGGACGAGTTGGAGCGGCGGGTGCGCGGCGGCTACGCCGTGGCCTTCGCCTTGTATCCCACGTCGCTGGGGCAGTTGATGGACGTGGCCGACGCGGGGCAGGTGATGCCGCCGAAGTCCACCTGGTTCGAGCCGAAATTGCGCTCGGGGCTGCTGGTGCGGCTGTACTAAACAACCGTTTCGTGCAGGCAGGGACGCATCGGCGTCCCTGTTTTGCATTTGGCAGAAAAAACATCGCGCCGGACGGAGCGCTTTGTTATTATTCCGCTTCACCGCTTTTTCTTTTCCGGCGCGCGGCCTGGCCGCGCATTCACTTTTAGGAGATTCCAGCCCATGTTTCGCAAGACTCGTCTTTTCACTCCCGGTCCTACTCCGCTACTGCCGGCGGGCCAGTTTGCCATGGCCGCGGCCGACCTGCATCACCGCACGCCGGAGTTCCGCGCGCTGTTTCTGAAGGTTCTGTCGCAGTTGAAGAGCTTCATTGGCACGCAGAACGACGTGATTGTGCTGTCGTCGTCGGGCACGGGCGCCATGGAGTCCGCGGTGACGAACCTGACCAGCCCGGGCGAAAAGGTTCTGGTGCTGAGCGCGGGCAAGTTCGGCGAGCGCTGGGCGGGCCTGGCCAAGGCCTTCGGCTGCGACGTTACGGTGCTGAGCAAGCCCTACGGCGAGACCTTCCCTCTGGACGAGGTGAAGGCGCATCTGACGCCCGAGGTGAGGGTTGTCTTTGTGCAGGCCACGGAAAGCTCCACCGGCGTGCGCCACGACGTGGGCGGCATTGCCCGCCTGCTGAAGGGCTCGGAGACGCTGCTGGTGGTGGACGCCATCACCGGCCTGGGCACGACGAAGCTCGACGTGGACGGCGACGGCATTGACGTGATCATCGGCGGCTCGCAGAAGGCTTTGATGATTCCTCCCGGACTGGCCTACCTGGCCGTCAGCGAGCGCGCCTGGGCGCGCATGGAGACCAGCAAGCAGCCGCGCTACTACTTTGACCTGCGCAAGGAGCGCAAGAACGCCGTGAAGGGCGAAAGCGCCTACACGCCGGCGGTAGCCCTGATTGCCGCCATGGGCGCGGCGCTGGATTATCTGGCGCAGCAGGGCGGGGGCGACGTGGCCAAGGGGCGCGAGCTGCTGGTGAACAACGCCGAACTCTGCGCCCGGTGCACGCGCGAAGCGGCCAAGGCGCTGGGGCTGGAGCTGTTTGCGGCCTCGAACGGGGCGGCGGTGACGGCCATCAAGGCGCCGGCGGGTATCTCCTCCACTGACATTGTGAAGGGCTTTAAAAAGCAGTTTGCGGGCGTGCTCAGCGACGGACAGGGCGAGATGAAGGGCCAGATCTTCCGCATCGGCCACATCGGCTTTCTGGACTACCTGGACTGCGTAGCGATTCTGGCCGGCCTGGAGCAGGTGCTGGACGAGTTGAAGCCGGGCAGCGTGCAGTTTGGCGCGGCGCTGGCCGTGGCGCAAAAGGTGTTCGCCGAGGCGCGCAAGGGAGAGAGCAAGTGAAAATTGTAGTGGCGGAGAAGATCGCCCCGGCCGCCATGCAGTTGCTGCAGGCGATCCCTGGGGCGGAGGTTCTTACCCCCGAAGAGTTCGCCGCCGCGCCCGAGGCGGCGGTAGCCGGAGCCGACGCGCTGATTGTGCGCTCGGCGGTGCAGGCGGACGCGGCGCTGATCGACGCCGGGCAGTCTCTGCGGGTGATTGGCCGCGCCGGCGTGGGCGTGGACAACATTGACGTGGAAACCGCCACGCGCCGCGGCATCGTGGTGATGAACGCGCCGGGCGCCTCGGCCGTCAGCGTGGCCGAGCTTACGCTGGGGCTGATGCTGACCATGGCGCGCCACATCGCCAAGGCCGACCAGTCCACGCGGGCCGGCAAGTGGGAGAAGAAAAGCCTGCAAGGCACGGAGCTGGCAGGCAAGACCTTGGGCATCATCGGCCTGGGCCGCATTGGCACCGAGGTGGCGCGCCGCGCCCAGGCGTTCGGCATGAAGGTGATTGGCAGCGACCCGTATCTGTCTCCGGCGCGCGCCAAGGAATTGAACATTGAACTGGTGACGCTGGAACAGGTCTATGCGCAGGCGGATTACCTCTCTCTGCACCTGGCGCTGACGCACCAGACGGCGGGCATGATTGACGCCGGGGCCTTGGCGCAGATGAAAAAGGGCGTGCGCCTGGTGAACTGCGCGCGCGGCGAACTGGTGGACGAAGCCGCTCTGGAAGCGGCGCTGCGCAGCGGGCACGTGGCCGCCGCCGCCCTGGACGTCTTCCACGAGGAGCCGGCGAGGAACACCGGACTGCTCTCGGCGCCGAACCTGGTGGCCACGCCGCACCTGGGGGCTTCCACCAAGGAAGGCCAGGAGGCGGTGGGCATCCAGATTGCGCGGCAGGTGCGCGACTACCTGTTGCAGGGCGTGGCGCAAAACGCGGTGAACCTGCCCTCTTTGACCGACACCGAATACAAGCAGATTGAGCCGTACATTGGGCTGGCGGGCAAGCTCGGCCGCTTTGCCGCGCAGTTGTTTGCCTCCAACCTGGCGGAGATCGAAGTGCGCTTTGAGGGGCAGGTGGGCGCCTGGAAGACACAATTGATCCGCGCCTCGGCCGTGGCGGCCGTGTTGCAGTCGGACCGTAACGAGCCCACCAACCTGATCAACGCCCTGGCGGCGGCCGAAGAGCGCGGCGTGGTGGTGCGCGAGCAGCGCGCGGAGGCCGAGACCAAGGCGAACGTGATCCGCCTGAAGCTGACCGGGCCGACCGGCGCGGTGTCGTGCAGCGGTACGCTGGTGAACGGCCGGCCGCGGCTGACGCAGTTGAACAGCATCGACATCGAGTCGCAACTGGAAGGGAATTTCATCGTGGTGGCCAATCTGGATGCGCCCGGCGTGGTGGGCGGCATCGGCACTCTGCTGGGGAGGCACGGCATCAACATTGCGCGCCTCTCGCTGGGGCGCGAGGACGGGCAGGCGCTGGCGATTGTGCAGGTGGATGAAGCTGTATCCGCCGAAGTAATGGCCGGACTGCGCGGGGTAGCTTCCGTGCAACGTGTCTATAGCGTCATCGTATAGAGAGACAAGGGCGGGTTGGGCCCAACTCGAAAGAGAGTCTCCAAAGTACGCAGAAGTGTATAGTTGCCGATCATTATGCGTCTTGGAAATCTTTACTAGCTCGTTAATGAGTTATTCATTAAAATAATCCCGGGCATTAGACCACATGCAGTCTGATTTGTATTCCTATATCGATTCGGCGCCGGAGTTTGAACGCTTGCTGGACGACCTGGCAAGCCAGTCTGTTATTGGACTGGATACTGAATTTATCTCCGAGGGCCGCTACGAACCGGAGCTTTGCCTGGTTCAACTCTCCACCCCCAAAGAAATTTACGTTGTCGATCCGCTGGCGGTGTCCGACCTGCGTCCGATGTGGAAGCTGCTGGCCAGCGACGGACGCGAGGTGATTACGGTTGCGGCGCGGCAGGAGATCAAGTTCTGCGTCAAGGGCGCGGACGCTCCGCCGGCGAAGCTGATGGACTTGCAGGTTGCGGCCGGACTGCTGGGCTTCGGCTATCCGCTCTCGCACACCAATCTTTGCCTGCGCGTGCTGAACGCCAAGGTGAACGGCGGCGAGAGCTTTACCGACTGGCGCAAGCGTCCGCTGCGTCCGGTGCAGTTGGAGTACGCCTCGGACGACGTGCGCCACCTGTTGGGCATGCGCGAGAAGCTGCTGGCGAAGGCCGCTAAGCTGGGCCGCACCGAGTGGATCTACGGCGAGTGCGGGCAACTGGTCAAGAACGTGCTGCGTGAAGACGAGCGCTGGCGCGTCTCCGGCAGCGCCCGGCTGAACCGCCGCCAGTTGGGCGTGCTGCGCGAGATATGGCGCTGGCGCGACCACCAGGCGCAGACGATGAACGTTCCCGTGGCGCGGGTGCTGGGCGACAGCATGATGATTGAAATTGCGCGCCGCTCCCCGGCCTCGGTGGAAGATCTCTTCAGCATCCGCGGACTGGACAGCCGCCTGCTGCGGCGCAACGAGCACGAGGTGATTGCGGCCGTGACGCGGGCCAAGGCTCTGCCGGACGCGGAACTGCCCAGCAACGAGCGCCGCGAAGATCCGCCGCAGGTGGCGGTGCTGACCAAGCTGCTGTCGGTGGCGGTCTCCAACCTGGCGGCCGAAGCCGACGTGGATACCGCTCTGCTGGCCACCACCAGCGACATTCAGCAGATTGTGCGCTGGTTTCTGGACCGCGAAAACCAGCCGCGCCCCGAGCCGCTGACCGGCTGGCGCGGAGAGATTCTGGAAGAGACTCTGATCGGTTTTCTGGAGGGCAGGCGCATTGTGCGCGTGGGCAACATCAAGCGCCCGAACCCCCTGGTATTTGAGCCATCGGCAAAGGCCTAGGACGGCCCGGCGTATCTTGTGCGATAGATTTTCCCGCGTTGTTTTCTGGGCCTTCGCCCAGCGGCGGAGGCCCGAGTCGTTGCGTGATGTTTGGTATCCTGTTGCACGGGAAGAGCTTATCGCGGCGGGTGAATGGGCGCGCGGAATCGGAACAGGAATTTGCGACGCATCGCCGGGCTGCCGCATCCAAGTTGAGGTGAGTTTTCGTGTCACATGGAAATGTGACGAACAAACACCTTTGTTATAATGGGGCAACATCCCTGAGGAGAGAAAACGATTATGTCCACCACCACTGAAACCCCTGTCAAGAACGCTCCTCTCACTCTCACGCCTTCGGCCATCGCCAAGGTGAAAGAGATCATGGCTCAGCAGTCGCCCGTACCCGGCGGCCTGCGCGTGGGCGTGGTGGGCGGAGGCTGCTCCGGCTTCTCGTACAGCATGCAGTTTGAAAACGGCGGCGGCGCCATGGACAAGACCTTCGAGTACGACGGCCTGAAGGTGTTCATCGACGCGACCTCGCTGATGTACTTGCAGGGCGCGAGCGTGGACTACGTGGAGACCCTGGAAGGCGCGGGCTTCAAGTTCGAGAACCCGAACGTGAAGAGCACCTGCGGCTGCGGCTCCTCGTTCAGCGTGTAAGCCGCCCGCAAAGTAGAGATTGGAAAACCCCACCCTTGGGTGGGGTTTTCTTGTGCCCGTAAACGCTCTACTGCTGCGGCGTGGAGGACGAGGAGCCGTCGCTGCTGCCCGTGGAAGAGGTCGAACCCGTGGTGCCGCTTGTTCCCGTGCCGGAGCTTGATCCATTGCCGCTGGTGCCTGTAGAGGTGGTTCCCGTGGTGCCGGTGGTGGAACCGGTGCCCGAGGTCTTGGTGCCGGTGCTGTTCGTGAGGCCCACGAAGGCCTTGGGATTGTAGGGGCCGACCAGCAACTGTCCGTGGTCCTGCGACGGCGCGTAGATGAAGAACCACTCGCTGAACTTGGTCTTGCCGCCGTAGCTGTGGAAGCCTTCTTTTTTGGACTTGCTGACGACGCCGTACATGTCTCCGCCCAGCACCTGGCCATTGGTGGGGTTGTTGCCGCCCAGGAGGCTGCCGGAGGAGCTGCCGCTTGAACCGCTGCTTGAACCGCTGGACAAACTTCCGGACTGCGAGGAGTCACTGCCGGAGGATGAAGATCCGCTTCCGGCTTGCGATGATCCGTTGCCGGAAGGATCCTGCGAAGACGAGTCACTGCCGGAAGAGCCGCTGGTGCTGGTGGTGGAAGCGACAGGGGTGACGCCGGTGGCGGTGATGCGGATGTCCGAGGGGCGCACGATCTTCCACTGGCCATCGGCGGCCATGGGGTCGGTGTAGCGGCGGCGCAGGTAGCGCAGCTTGTTGAAGTTCTCGAGTTGGTCGATGCTGCTGGGGTAGCGTCCGTTCTTGCGGTAGAAGCGCTTGATGGCGCGTTCGTACTGCTCGCCGCGGTGGATCATCTCCACCTCGCGGTCGCGCAGGATCATGCGGTGGACGTTGTACACCGCCCCGGAGAGGCCGATGAAAATGATGGCCACGGCGATCATGAGCACCAGCAGCATGTAGCCGCGCTCGCCGCGGCGCGCCCGCGCCGCCCGCCGTGGAATACGCAAACGGGCCATCGCCATTAGCTCTGCGAAAGCGGAATGCTTTCGTGGTGGCTGTTCAAGAGGTCTTCAATCTCGACCTCGCGGACGGAGATGCGCACCACCTTGTAGCGGCGGTTGACCACGTCGCCTTCGTTGGCGATCCACACGTCGTCGCCGTGCGAGAGGAAAGCCCTGGGCTTGCCGCCCTTGTTGTTGACGAGGCCGAAAAACTTGAGGTTGCTGGGCGGCGGCGGAGGCGGCGCAGCCGGTCCGCTGGGTGCCAGCGCGGCGCCCGGCTTGTGCAGCGGAGAGACCTTGACCGGCTCAATCTTAACCGGCTCGCCGTTGGCGCTGAAGATGTTGATGCCGCGGCCCTCGTACTTGACCGACTCGGTGGCGGCCAGCAGTTCGAGATGAAGGCGCGGGTCCAGGGAGCCCTGCGCCGCGGCCTTGCCGTGCGTGTAGGAAGCAGCAGACGGCGCGGCGGCCGGAGCCGTGCCCTGCGGCAGCACCGCGCGGACAACGAATCCCACCGCGGCCAGCGACAGGACCACGGCGGCGTAAATCTTGATCTTGCTGCCGGACGGTGCGGTCATGGCTGGCTCCTCATGTAGGTGGAGAGATGCAAACTCACCGAAAGGGTGCCGTTTTGCACGCCGCCGAAGCTGACTGAATCGATGAGCATGAGCAGCTTCTGCCGCTCCACGGAGTTGATGAAGCGCATGTCCTGTTCGTAACCGCCGTGGGCGGCGAGCGCGATGCCGATGCCGGTGAAGCCCGCGGGCAGGGTTTTATCCCGCGCCTGGGACTCGTCGTACTTGATGTCCGTGACGTGAATGCCGGATTCCTGCGCCAGCCTAGCCAGCTCCTCGGACATCGACGAGTAACGGTGCGGCAGGCGGTCTTCGATGAACGCCGCCTCCTGCAGGCGCGCCTCCTCGATGTTTTTATCGAGGTTGCGAACCGGCGCGGCGGCTTCGGTTTTTTCGCGGCGCTCCACGCGCAGGCGCTCGAACTCCTGCATGTGGGCGGCGCGGGCGCGGCCGGCGGGCGACATGAGCATGACGCCCGCGCCGAGGTCGGCGACGAGCAAGAGTCCGGCCACAATGAGTATCTGGGTGCGAATGTCGCGCAACTGGCCGATCATGGACGGCCTCCGGTGAGAGCGGCGCTCTTTACCGCCGGGCGCTCCGTGTGCGCTCCGGGCACATACACGGCGGTCAGGTGGAAGCGCACGGTGTCGATGCTGTTCTTCTCGGAGACGTCGGATTCCTCGGTGATGCGGGCGTCCTTGAAGGACGCGGACTGCTCCAGGCGCTTGACCAGATCCACGGCCGCCTCGCGCGAGGTGCCGGCCACGACGAGCGCGACGTTGACGCTTCCGCCGCGGGCATCGAGCTGCGGGGTGATGGAGACGACGTGCAGGCGCGGCGGCATGATCTCCTCCAACTGCATGAAGGCCCGCGTCCAGGAGAAAGACTTGCGCGCGATGAGCCCGTTGAGGAAGCGCGAGGTATCCACGATGCCGGTGTTCTGCGCGCTTTCCAAGACCTGCTGCGCCTGGTTGTGCTGGCGGTCCAGCTCGGCAATGTCGGCGCGTACGGTGGCAATTTTGCCGCTCACGTCGCGCGACTCGCGCCAGGAGGAGACGGCCATGCCCACCAGCAGAAAGGTGACCACCGCGAGCAGGGCCGTGGCGCCGCCCCACACCACCAGGATGCGGCGAACATCCAGGTAAGGCTTGGTGGCGAGATTGATATTCAGTCGCACGTCAAATCCTCTCCGTTATAGAAGCGCCGCAATGGCTGCGGGGAAATTATGCCGCAAATCGCCGCTGACCACGCTGGCGGCGATCAACTCCCGGGCGGCCACGCCGGTCTGCTCGCGCAGCACCGGCAGAATCGATTCGGCCTCGGCCACGCCGGCCACGTAAATCTCTTCGATGGCCGCGCCGAAGGTGTCCTGGAAATAGACCAGGGAGGGATAAATGTCGTCGGCCAGGCGCTGCGCGGAAGGCTTCTGCTCGCCATAGCCTTCGAGGGTGCGGAACAGCAGCACCTGTCCGTCGCGCACGGCCACGACGGAGGTGGCGTCGGGCGCGACCTTGAGCAGCATGGAGGGGCGGTCGCCGGGCAGTCCGCCGAGGGCGGCAATGCTGGAGGGCAGCACCACGCCGGGCTCGCAGCCGGCATCGCGGAAGGCCTTCTCGTACTCGTCCAGCACGCTGCTCACGATAATGGTGGTGAGCACGCGCACGCCATTTTCCGCGGGCTGCGCTTCAAAGCTGAGCACGGCCTTGTCCACGTCGAAGGGCAGGGACTTGCGCAGGCGGAAGCGCAAGGTGGCTTCGGCCTCCGAGTGCTTGTCGGGCAGGGAATCGAAGTCCAACAGGGTGACGCGCAGGGCGCTCTCGGGCAGCACGGCAATCACGTTCTGTCCGCGTCCGCCGACGGCCGAAAGCACCTGCTCAATGGCGCCGCTGAGCGCCTGCGGGTTGACCACGTTGATGGCGCTCAAGGCAGGCGTCAGCACGCCGGAGGCGAGGGCGCGGGATTGCGAGGAGGCGATCACTCCGTTGCCGTTTTCGGCGCGTGCCGCGGCCACGCCGTAGGGAGCTACTTCGCAGGCCACTTTGGGAAGCCGGATTGTACGTGTGCGTTCGGTCATCAGCGCGTGGACTCGATAAAGGTGACTTTGTTGATTTCTTTCAAGGTGGTCAAACCGTTGCGCACCTTGGCAATGGCGCTCTCGCGCAGGAAGTGCATGCCTTCCTCGCGCGCCGCGCGGCGAATCTCCGAGCTGGGCCGCCGCTCCAGGATCAGCTCGCGGATGCGGTCGGTGAGGTCGAGCAGCTCGTGGATGGCGGTGCGGCCGTGGAAGCCGGTGCCGGAACATTCCATGCAGCCCGCGCCTTCGTAAAAGGTGACGTCGCTCCACTCTTCGGGACGCAGGCCGGCGGCCAGGAACTGCTCGTTGGTGTAATGCACCTCGTGCTTGCAGTGGCGGCAGATGAGGCGCACCAGGCGCTGCGCCAGAATGCAGTTCAGCGAGGAGACAAAGTTGTACGGCTCCACGCCCATGTTCAGGAAGCGGCCGATCACGTCCACCACGTTGTTGGCGTGCACGGTGGTGAAGACCAGGTGGCCGGTAAGGGCGGAGTTGATGGCGATCTGCGCCGTCTCCTGGTCGCGGATTTCGCCGACCATGATCTTGTCCGGGTCGTGGCGCAGAATGCTGCGCAGGCCGCGGGCGAAGGTGAGTCCCTTCTTCTCGTTCACCGGAATCTGGGTGACGCCGCGGAGCTGGTATTCGACCGGATCTTCGATGGTGATGATCTTGTCTTCGTCGCTCTTGATCTCATTGAGCGCGGCGTACAGGGTGGTGGTTTTACCGGAGCCGGTGGGGCCGGTGACCAGCACCATGCCGTAAGGCTCGGCGATGAACTGGCGGAAGCGTTTGATGTCGGAGTCGCTGAAGCCGACCACGTCGAGCGTGAGCTTGTGGAACTGCTCGCTCATGGATTCCTTGTCCAGCACGCGGAGCACGGCGTCTTCGCCGTGGATGCTGGGCATGATGGAGACGCGGAAGTCGATGAAGCGTCCGTTGTAGCGCACGCGGAAGCGGCCGTCCTGCGGCACGCGGCGCTCGGCAATGTCGAGCTCGCTCATGACCTTGATGCGCGAGATGATGGTGGAGTGGTGCTCCTTGGCGATGGGCTTCATCGCCTCCTGCAAGACGCCGTCGATGCGGTACTTCACGATCACGCTGTCGTCGCGCGACTCGATGTGAATATCGCTGGCGCGCCGCTGCAGGGCGGAGAAGATCGTGGTGTCCACCAGGCGGATGATGGGGCTGATGTCGTCTTCCTGGGTGAGCTTTTCGATCGAGATGTTCTCGTCGGAAGAACCCTCGTCGTCGTGCACCACGTCCAGGGTGAAGGTCTCACCGGCCTCGTCCAGCACGCGCTGGCTCTGCTCGGTTTTCTTCAGAATGTCGGTGATTTCCGTGAGCGTGGCCACGCGCGGCACCACGCGGCGGTTCAAGAGCAGGCTGATCTCGTCGATGACGTTGAGCTGGCTGGGGTCGCTGAGGGCGACGGCCAGGCCGCCGTCGGGCAGCTCCTGCAAAGGCACAAAGTTGAAGCGGAACATCAACTCCACCGGTACCTTTTTGAAGAGGTCGTGCTGAATCTTGTATCCCTTGAGCTGCACCAGTTCGCAGCGGTAACGGTGCGCGAGTTCGTTGGCGCGCTGCTGCTCGCTGTTGGCGTCGGGAAGGGGTTCGACAAATAGCTGCTGTGGCATAGCCCTCGGTTTTGCCGGGCGCGGAGGACTTGGCGAACCGCGCGCGGCAGCTTAACAGGTGTTAGCCCGCCGTAAAGCTGAAGATCGGCAGGTACAGCGAGATCAGAATGAAACCCACAACCACGCCCATGACCACCAGGATCAACGGCTCGATCAGAGACATGGCAGCCGTCAACGCCGACTGCACATCTTCCTCGTAGAACTCGGCGATCGAACTGAGCATGGAAGGCAGGGCGCCAGTGGCTTCCCCGACTTCCACCATCTCCACCGCCAGTTGCGGGAACACGCCGGTTTCCTCCAGCGAACTGGAAAGGCTCTGGCCCTCGCGCACGCGCTGCGTGGACGAGGTGACACCGTTCACGATCAGGCGGCTGGTCATCGACTGCCCGGCGGTCTCCAGGGCGGTAACCAGGGGCAGGCCGCCGGAGAGCAGGGTGGACATCATGCGCGAAAAAAGTGCGATCTGATAGCGCTGCCAGATGCTGCCCAGCACTGGCATGTTCAGTTTAACGCGATCCAACAGAATCGAACCCTGCGAGGTGCGCGACCAGCGCCGCACCAGGACGACCACGGCCGCAATAGCGAGCACCACGTAGGGCAAAAAATGTTTGAGGCCCATGGCCGTAGTGATGGTGAACTCGGTAAGCGGCGGCAGCTTCTGGTTCATGTCGTTGAAGAGTACGGCGAACTTGGGGATCACGAAGGTGACCAGCATGATCACCATGCCGATGACGCCCACCACCAGAATGCAGGGATACACCAGCGAGGCCACCAGCTTTTTGCGGAAGGTGAGGGCCATCCGCTGGAAGCTGACGTAGCGCGCAAGCACCTCGTCGAGGTTGCCGCTCTTCTCACCGGCCATCAGCGTGGTGGAATAAATCTTGGGGAATGCGCCCTGCTTTTCAAAGGCGTCGGAGATCAACTCGCCACCCTTGGTGCGGTCGCGCACATCCTCCAGCAACATGCGGAAATACTGGTTGCGCTGGCGCTTGGCGAGCAATTCGAGGGCCTGCACAATGGGCAGGCCGGCGCGCACCAGGGTGAGGAACTGCTGGTTGAAGATGACGAACTCTTCCAAACCGACTTTTCTGCGCTTGGGGAGGTGGAACTCGCCTCCGGAGAACATGCCGCGCGGCTTGACCGAATAGACCAGATAGCCGGACTGCTGGTAGCGGCTGCGAACTTCCGCCGCCGAGAAGCCAGACTCGGTCCTCTCCAGTAGTTTGCCGCGCTCATCCGCCGCGCGAATGACAAATTCGGCCATACGATTTCACCCTGGCGGGCTCTCCCGCATTTTCCCGGTAACCCAGTGTAACATCGTGAAACGCGGGGCATTACCGCCCAGGTGCGGACTCTTTATCGCGTGCTCAGAAATTCCCTCACCGGCGATGCAAACGGGACGGGGTCGCAGCGCCCGGAAAGCACTGGCTTGTGTTCACATGAATTAGCGATTTTATGCTACGGTGCGCAGATGGAGATCGCCGAGGAGCAATTTCGCCGCATTCAGGCCGCGTTGCCACGCCAGCGCGGCAACGTTAGGGTCACCAATCTGCTGTTCCTCGATCCCAGATAGGGCAGGAGCATTTGGCGTATGAGGAGCCTTAGTCGGCGTGTTTACAGGCGGGACGGTGACGGCGATAGAGATTGAGCGCGGGTGCCTCCGAGAAGGAATCCGGCGCCCCCCAATGTAAATAATTTGGTTCGCTATTGGAATATTTGAAGTTAGCGCTTGTAACGTATTGATTCTATAGTGATTAAAGTGGTGGAGGCGAGGGGAGTTGAACCCCTGTCCGAAAGCGCTGAAAGCCAAAAGCCTACATGCTTAGCCGGTTCAAGCCGTGGTCGTTAACCACAACGTTCGCCAGTAACGCTAAGAAGCGGCAAGAAACGCCACCGGCTAGCCTGTTGATCTCACCCACTCTCCCAGACGTAGAGAAGCGAGCCAGCCTACTGTGCGACGCTCTGACCCCGGCCCGTAGGCGAAGCCGAGGAGAGCGGCTACTTAATTAATTAAGCAGCGTATGCGAGTTCAGTGTTGGCAACTCTGTTGGTGCATCCGATTAAAGGGTGGGTGCGCCCCTGCATGCCTTTTGACCGCAACCGTTTCCGTCGAAGCCGTGACGCCCCCGTACTGCGAGAAACCCTTCACCCAGCCGAGACTCCAGTTTTTGAGTCTCGGTCGGGCTCGCCGGATGGGCCAGGTTCGGTCAACCATCGGCGGGGAAGCTTGTGCGTCGCTCTCGGCCTGTGCGGATGTCCGCTGGCCGGCGGCGTGGCCCGCAATCGCTTGCTTGGGCCGGAAAAAAGGTTTTGGTAACCTTTTCAAAGATCTACATCCATCCTAACACCAATTGCAATGCGGAAGGATGCGACGCCAGCGTTCAAGACTGCCAGCTTACAAGAGAATAGATGCCGGGGGCGAAGAAAAGGATTCAATTCTGCCCAATGGAAAACTCTAACTCCTACTGCACATGGCGGTAAGCCTGTGTCTCCCGAGGCTCGTAAGGCGCCGGCATGGTCTCCTCTTTGCCCAGCTTGAATTGTCCCACCAGGTGCTTCAGGTCGGTGGCCAGCGAAGACAGTTCATTGTGCGCTTGCGAGGTCTGTTCCGCCATGTCGGCGTTGCCGGCTATGACCTGGGTGATTTCCTGTACGTTCTGCTCAATCTGCTCGGCGGCAATGGCCTGCTCGTCGGCGGCGTTGGCAATCTGCATCACCATCTCGCCCGCCTGCTGCGAACTGCTGATGATCTCGCGCAGGGAGTTGCCCGCTTCGCTGGTGGAGGCTACTCCGTCTTCTACCTGGGCCGTAGCCTGCCGCATGGCCTCCACGGCGTCCTCGGTTTCCTTTTGTATGCCGCGCACGGTTTCCTTGATCTGTCCGGTGGCGCTGCTGCTGCGTTCGGCCAGCTTGCGAACTTCGTCGGCCACCACGGCAAAGCCGCGTCCTGCCTCTCCGGCGCGTGCGGCCTCAATGGCGGCGTTCAAGGCCAAAAGGTTGGTCTGGTCGGCAATGTCGCTGATGACCTCGCTGATCATGCCGATCTCCTGCGAGCGCTTGCCCAGCTCTTCCACCTTGCGGGCCGTCTCCTCCACGGAAGAGGAAGCGTTACGCATTTTGGATAGCGTCTCGTCCACCACGGCGCCGCCGCGTCCGGCCATGTCCACGGCCTTGCGGCTGGCTTCGGCCGCGGATTGCGAGTTGCGGCGCACCTCGTGCACGGCATGTGTCATTTCGGTCAAGGCGCTGGCGATGCGCGTGGTCTGCTCGCGCTGTGCCTCCGCGCCTTCTACCTGGCGCTGCGAGGTGCGCGCCACCTGGTCGCTGGCCGAAGCCAGCCGCTCTGTGTTGCTGGCCACGTTACTCATCAGGCGATGGAGTTTGTCTGCAAAGGTGTTGAACCAGTTGCCCAGCTCGGCCACCTCGTCGTTGCTGTCAATGTCGATGCGTTTGGTCAGGTCGCCCTCGCCCTCGGCGGCGTCCTTCATGCGTTCCACCACCAGCCCCAGGCGGCTGAAGATGGAGCGCGAGGTATGCCACGCCACTGCCAGCAGAATCACCAGGCAAATGCCGCAGGCCAGCGAGGCCCATTGCACATAGCCCCACCAGGTAGCGCGGATATCTTCCACGTACACGCCCGTGCCCAGCACCCATCCCCAGGGAGCAAACTCCTTCACGTAGGAGAGCTTGGGGACTGGCTTGTCGTGGCCTGGCTTGGGCCAGGAGTAATCCACATAGCCGCCGTCGGCAGAGGCATGCGCCGCCTGCGCAATGGCCACGAACAAGGCCTTGCCGTCCGGATCTTTAATGTCCGTCAGATCCTTGCCGTTCAGTGCGGGCTTCACCGGATGCATCACCATGGTGGGATGCAAATCATTGATCCAGTAATAATTGTCGTTGTCAAAGCGCATGGCGCGGATGATATCCAGCGCGCGCTGCTGCGCTTCGGCGTGGGTGAGCTTGCCTGCTTTTTCAAGCTGATACTGGCTCTCCAGCACGGAATACGGCGCTCCCAGGAGATTCCGTATGCTGGCCTGGCGCTCGGCGGCAATGCTTGTGTGGGCGCTATTCAGCCATAAAAAGGACAAAGCGGCCAGCCCGGCAATGGCCACTCCGACCAGCAGCTTGATCCTGGACTTCAAACTCATGCAGACCTCCCCTTGGACCTGTTTGTTACATCGGCCCAAAGGGTGGTTCGGTTGAGGGTAAAGCCTGCCGGAGTGGCTCGACGGTGCTACAACAGCACGTCGCCGCCGCCGAGGAATTCCAGTTTGGGAACCGCGGGGATGTGTCCGATCTCCGCGGCCAGTTGGAAGAACAGGGAAAGGCCCTTGCGGCACTCCAGGTCCAGCTCGTAGTGAATGTTGTCGCGGAAATAGTGGACGATCTGTTCCTCGCTCAATCCCATGCGGGGAGCCCAGGTGCGCGCGATCTCCGCCACTCCTGTGTCGCTCAGGCCGTGGTCGCGCGAGCGCAGAAAGATGCCGGAGACATCCAGCCCGGGGCGCATCTCTTCTTCGGCGGCGCGGCGGAAGGCCCACACGGCAAATACAAAAGGAAGCCCCGTGTGCTGATGCCACAGCTCGGCCAGGTCGTAGTGGTAGCGGTTGCCGATGTTGGCCATCATGGCGGAGTCGCCAATGAGCAGACCGGCGTCGCACATCTCCAGCATCGGCTCCAGCACCGGAGGCATGGGCGTCAGCTCGCGGTGGCCGCCATAGAACTTGGTCAGCAGAACCTGCAACAGCCCCACCGAGGTGCGCGAGGAGGTGTCCACGGCCACGGTGCGTATCTCTTCAATCGGGCACTTGCTGATCAACTGGATGGACCACACCTTGTTGAGCGCGGCGATGGCCACATGCGGCAGCACCATCAGGCCGGGAATGGTGGCCGTGGTGATGACCGGGATAATGCCCAGGTCGGCCCGGCCTTCGCGCAGGGCCCTGGCGCACATGGAGGGCACGGTGTATTCGGTGACGAAGTTTTGCACCAGCTCGGTTGTCGGCTCGTGCTCGAAATCCCACATCAGGGGGGCAGTATTCAGGAACGAAATCGCGGAAATCTTCAATACACGCATAAGGTTGGAGGGCCGCGCCGTGGCGGCTATACCACTCGACATCCTACTCTTTTGCCGGCCGCCGCGTCTCGTTTTCCCGTGACACGGCGGGCCATGTCCGCTACACTTCCATTCCTTATGCCGGAGGCGCACGTCCCTGCTGTCTCTGTCCACGATCGCCAGATGCTTGCCCTGGCGATGACGCCGCAGCTTGGCCCCACGCGCACGCGGCGTCTGTTCGAGCGCGTGTCCAACCCAGAGGAAATCTTCCGCCTCTCGCTGACCGAACTGGAGGCGCTCGGGCTGCCCGCGGCGTCGGCACAGGCCCTTGCGCTGGGAGACTCGGCGCGCCTGGCCGACGAAGAGCTGAAGAAGCTGGCCAAGGCTCCAGACGTGTCGCTGGTTACCCTGGGCTCGGAGCTTTATCCCGCGCATCTGGGAGAGATCTACGATCCGCCGCTGGTGCTTTACGTTCGCGGCGACGCACGGGTGCTGCTGCGGCCGGGCGTTGCCGTCATCGGCACGCGCCACCCCACGCCCTACGGTTTGGGCATGGCCGAGCGGCTCTCGCAGGACTTGGCCAACGCGGGACTGGTGATTCAGAGCGGGCTGGCGCGCGGCATCGATTCGGCGGCGCATCGCGGCGCGGTGGCTGCCCGCGCGCGCACCGTGGCCGTTTTCGGCACCGGCGTGGACATCATCTATCCCCGCGAGAACCAGAAGCTGGCGGCGCAGATTCTGGAACTGGGCGGAGCCTTGGTCAGCGAACTTCCGCTGGGAACCTCGCCCGCGCCGCACAATTTCCCGCTGCGCAACCGCATTCTCAGCGGCCTTTCGCGCGGCGTGCTGGTGGTGGAGGCCGGTGAGTTCAGCGGCACGCGCATTACCTCGCGCTGCGCCCTGGAGCAGTGCCGCGAAGTCTTTGCCGTGCCCGGCAACGTGACCAGCAAAATGTCCTGGACGCCGAATACGCTCATTCGACAGGGCGCCAAGCTGGTGGCCACCTGGGAAGACGTCTTCGAGGAACTGCCCACCGACATTCGCCTGCAACTGCAACCGCAGGATACGCCGCCCTCGGGAAATTCACTCTTTGACGCTCCCCCGGCGGCGGAACTGCCCGCCGAACAGGCCAAGGTGTTTTCGGCCATCAAGGCCGACGTATCGATTCACATTGACGAGTTGATCGAGCGCTATGAAGACTCTCTCTCCAGCTCGGAGATATTCAACGCGCTCTTTGAGTTGGAGATGGCCAATAAAATCCGCCAGTTGCCGGGAAAGAATTACGTGCGGGTGTTTTAGGAAAAGTTGCGCAGGTTACACAGGTTATGCAAGATGCCGCGGCTTCAGCCGCTGAGGGCGCGGATTATTCAGCAACCTCTTTGCCCCTGAGGGAATGCCTATGTGACTTTGTCAGAGTATCTTTCCACATGCCGGCGATCAAGGCTGCACGCAGCGAGCACAAAAAAGCGCCGCGGCCCGTTGCAACGGACTGGCGGCGCTTTGAATTCTTCGGCGCTTAACGCTAGGCGACCGCGTCGTGCGGCTTTACGTTTGCCCGGATGAACTGGACGATGTCGTCCATCGGAGTGCCCGGCTGGAAGACGCCCTTGACGCCCACGGCCTTCAGCCCCGGAATGTCCTGATCGGGGATGATGCCGCCCACCAGCATCAACACGTCGTCCATCTGGTTTTCCTTCATCAGCTCGGCCACGCGCGGGACAATGGCGTTGTGCGCGCCGCTCAGGATGGACATGCCGATCACATCGACGTCCTCCTGCAGGGCGGCGTTCACCACCATCTCCGGCGTCTGACGCAGGCCGGTGTAGATCACTTCCATGCCGGCGTCACGCAGGGCACGGGCAATCACTTTGGCGCCCCGGTCGTGTCCATCCAACCCGGGCTTTGCTACCAGCACGCGAATTCTGCCTTCATTTGCCATATAAGTGCGGTTCCTGGATACAGATGTAGAAAAAGCCTTTCAGCCCCCAACATCATACGCCGGAGGCGCCCGGGCGGAAACGCAAAAAACACGGGATTTGTCCAGCGAGTCAACCCGTTGAATTTTCCCGGGAGGAAAATCACAGATTTTTGTTCCCTCAGAATGAACCGCGCTGGGCGATCACCACTCGCGTCGTGGTCACGGCCTGTCCCACGTGGCGGGCGGCGTGTTCGGCCACGTGCACCAGCAAGCCGCCCACGCTGGTGGGCAACTGCTTGCGGCCCAGGGCGCGCGGAGCCTCCAAATCCTTATCGGCGAAGGCCTTTACGCGGCGCTTGGCCTCGGCCAGGGAAGCGGTCAGCGCCGTGATCACCGCGGCGCCCACGGCCAGCGGAGCGCCTTCGTTCCGCATCGTCTCCAGTTGCTCGGAGCTAAGCTGCTTTCCCTCGGCGTAGGTGAGCAGGCGGTCCGTGCTGCCGGCCAGGTGGCGCACATGAAAGGCCACGGAGGCCATCTCGTGCGGCTGCAAGTTCCATTCCGCGTCCGTCAGAGTGCCGCACCAGCGGTGCAAGTCTTCTTCCGCCTGTTCCAGTGCGTGGATGACCGCGCGCAGAACGGCCGGCACATCGCCGTAGGTGCCGCGCATCCAGGGTTCAAGTTCGCCGGTTGCCATTGTCAGGATTCCTCCTCCACCAATTGCCTCCACAATAGCGCAGAAAAGCAGTTTCAGGCAGGGGATATACTCGACGGGAGCCGGGCGGGAACTAATGGGATGGAGTTTGCGTATCTGATAAGGAAATCGCAAACGGGCCATTGCGTGGTCCCGGCGCGAGTACCGAACTTATCGCGGAGATGAGCGAATGTCGCTTTCGCAAGCAATAGACAGTGTTCGCCGTGCGGTGGCGTTGGTTGCCGTGGTTGGAATGATCTCTACCGGGATGCCGGCGCAGTCGGCGCCCGCTGAAGGGACGGCGCAGGTTTCCTACAACTCGCCGCTGGCGGAAAAGACGCATCCGTTCTCCATGCTGGGGGTGTGGAAGCCGTTCACGCCGCATACCTTGCCGCAGCCGGTGCTGCGCAACACCGACCGTTTGCACAGCCTGATCCACAACGGCCGCATGTTGCTGTCCTTGGACGACGCGGTGGCCCTGGTGCTGGAGAACAACTTCGACATCGCCATTGCCCGTTACAACCTGGATATCGCCGATACCGACATTCTGCTGGCCAGGAGCGGCGGCACGGTGCGCGGCGTTTCCACCGGAGTGCTGAGCGGCACGCCGGGCGGCACGTCGTCGGCGGAGAGCACCAGCGGCACCACCGGCTCGGGAACGGGCGGCACCTCCAGCGGCACATCGGGCGCGGGCACCGGCTCGGGCGGCATCGTCAGCTCCACCCAGAATTCGGTGGGCTCGGCCATTGACTCCTACGATCCCACGCTGACGGGCACCATCAGCGCCGACCGCGCCACGGCCGTGCCGCAGTTGAGCTCCTCCAGCGCTTACTACCCGATCTATTACGGAAACTTGACGCGCATTCAGCAGAACACCAACCAATACAACTTCCAGTACAACCAGGGCTGGAGCACCGGCACGCTGGCCACCGTCAGCTTCAACAACGAGCGCATCACCAATAACATCCCGCTCACCCTGGGCGCCGCCAGCTTCTACAACCCGGACCTGGAAAGCGCCTGGAAGGTGCAGGTCCGTCAGCACCTTCTGCAGGGCTTTGGGCTGAGCAACAACCGCCGCGAGATCGTGATCGCCGGGAACAACCGCAAGGTGGCCGACGCCAGCTTCCGCTGGCAGGTGATCTCCACCGTGGCGCAGATGAACAACATCTACTGGGATCTGGTGAACGCCTACGAAACCCTGAAGGTGAAGCAGACGGCGCTGGAATTTGCCGAGCGCACGCTGAGCGACAACCAGAAGCAGGTGAGCATCGGCACGCTGGCGCCCATCGAAGTGGTTTCCGCCGAGTCCTCGGTGGCCACAGCCAGGCAGAATCTGATTGTGGCGCAGACCCAGTTGCAGTATCAGCAGTTGATTACCAAGAACGCCATCGCCAGGAACTTCAGCGATCCCGAGCTGACGGCGGCCGAGATTGTGCCCACCGACTCCATGGCCCTGAGCGACGAGCCCCTGCCGCCGGTGGAGGCGCTGGTGAACTACGCGCTGGCCAACCGCCCGGACATCCACGAGAGCGAGCTGAACCTGCGCAACAACGAGATCAACAACAAGGCCGCCAGAAACGCTCTGCTGCCCACTCTGGACGTAGTGGGTTACTACCAGGGCGGAGGCCAGGGCGGACGCACGGAATCCAGCAATAGCGGTTACGGAGACGTCTTCAGCCAGTTGGTGAACCGCAACATTCCGGATAAAGGGGCTTACGTCAGCCTCACCATTCCGCTGCGCAACCGGGCGGCGCAGGCCAGCCAGATTCGCAGCCAGTTGGAGTATCACCAGAACCAGTTGAACTTCCAGCAGCAGAAGAACACGGTGAACCTACAGGTGCGCAACGCGGCGTTCTCCTTGCAGCAGGCCAAGGCCGGCGTGGAAGCCGCCCGGGCCGCCCGCGACTACGCCGCGGAAAGCCTCTCCGCCGAGCAGAAAAAGTTCGCCCTGGGCGCCAGCACCAGCTACCTGGTGTTGCAGCAGCAGAGCAACTTCACGCAGAAGGCTTCGGACTACATCGCGGCGCTATCCACCTATGAAAAAGCGCGGGTGTCCCTGGAGCAGGTGACGGCCACGATTCTGGATCGCAACGGAATTGCCGTGGAAGACGCGGCCCGCGGCCAGGTGACGCGCATGCCGAACGTCCCCGGACTAGTGCCAAACCAGACGACGCAGCCCGCAAAATAATTTGCTCACTTTTCAGGGGGACGGTCGTCTATGAAAATGTAACCTCCTGATGAAGCTCGAGGCCGGCAGCCAGAACCTGCCGGCCTTCCTTTTTTTGCCCGGCGCATTCCGCATTGCCAATCCACATTTCTCCGCAATATTGCTTGCCCGCCGCCGGGCGATGACATATTCTTACCGGTCTTTCCGCGGGCACTGTCAAAGAGGCCTGGCGGAGCAGCCCGTGGGGGGCTGGGGAGTCCATTTTTGCATCCAAGTCCGGGAGAGGAATCGATATGGCGGAAGAGAAAACGAACGCCGCCGCAGTGTCTGCCGCGGCCAACTCCCTGGCGGAACTTGCACAGGGACGGCACCCTGGGGAGGCCGAGCGCCGTTGGGCGGAAAACACTCTGGCTCCGGCCCTGGAACGCCAGCCGGAGAAACCCATCGGCGCGCCGACGGGCACCAATCTGGATGAGCAGGGCGCGGCGCGCTTCAGCACCATCAGCGGACGGCCCATCCGGCGTCTCTACACGCGGGCCGACCTGCCCGAGGATTGGTCGGAGGAGAAGTACCTGGGCTATCCCGGACAGGCGCCGTACACGCGCGGCATTCACGCCACGGGCTACCGCGGCAAGCTGTGGACCATGCGGCAATTCTCCGGCTTTGCCTCGCCGGAGGAGACCAACGAGCGCTACCAATACCTTTTGCAAAGCGGCGGACACGGCCTCAGCGTGGCCTTTGACCTGCCCACGTTGATGGGCTATGACAGCGATCACCCGTTCGCCGCGGGCGAGGTGGGCAAGTGCGGCGTGGCCATCGATTCGCTGGAGGACATGGAGATTCTCTTCCGCGGCATCGACCTGGAAAAGATCACCGTCTCGATGACCATCAACTCGCCGGCCAGCGTGCTGTGGGCCATGTACCTGGCCGTGGCCGCCAAGCAGGGCGCAAGCTGGCAGAAAATCTCGGGCACCTTGCAGAACGACATTCTGAAGGAGTACATCGCGCAGAAGGAGTACATCTACCCTCCGGCGGAGTCGATGCGCCTGGTGGTGGATACCTTCGAGTTCGGCGCCAAGTGTGTGCCCAGGTTCAATCCCATCTCCATCAGCGGATACCACATCCGCGAGGCGGGCGCGACCGCGCTGCAGGAGCTGGCCTTCACCATTTACGACGGCGTGGAGTACGTGGAGTGGGCGCGGCGGCGCGGGCTGGACGTGGACGAGTTCGCCCCGCGCCTCAGCTTCTTCTTCAACGCGCATAACGACTTCTTCGAGGAGATCGCCAAGTACCGCGCGGCGCGCAAGATATGGTACCGCTTGATGAAGGAGCGCTTTGGCGCCCGCCAGGAACGCTCCTGCCTGATGCGCTTCCACACCCAGACCGCCGGAGTTTCCTTGACGGCGCAGCAGCCCATCATCAACATTGCTCGCGTGGCCATACAGGCCTTGGCCGGCGTGCTGGGCGGCACGCAGAGCCTGCACACCGACAGCTACGACGAGGCGCTGGCTCTGCCCACGGCGGAGGCCGCGCGCATTGCGCTGCGCACGCAGCAGGTCATCGCCTATGAGAGCGGCGTGGCCAACACCATTGACCCCCTGGGTGGATCGTACTTTGTGGAGCGGCTCACGCTGGACATGGAGAACGGCGCTTACCAGTACTTTGACAAGCTGGATGCGCAGGGAGGCATGGTGCGGGCCATCGAGCACGGCTATCCGCAAAAGGAGATTGCCGAGGCCAGCTATCAGTATCAAAAAGCCGCCGAGGCGCGCGAGAAGATTACCGTGGCGGCCAATGAATTCGTCATCCAAGAGGAACCGCTGAAGACCTTGTACATCGACGATTCGGTGGGCCGCCGCCAGTGCGAAAAGCTGCGGCAACTGCGCGCCGCGCGCAGCAATGAGGCCGTGGCGCGCACCCTGGAATCCCTGAAGCGCGCCGCCGCCGCAACTCCCGAGGCCGGACGCGACGGCCAAGTGAGCGCGGCCAACACCATGCCGTTCATCCTGGACGCCGTGCGCGCCTATGCCACGGTAGGAGAAATTTGCCAGGCATTGCGCGAGGTGTACGGAACCTACGAGGAGTCGGCCTTCGCGTAAAACGAAAAACATTGCAGAACGATTGGAATTGTCAGGGTATGGCTTTAGCCGTGCCGTAAAAGCCGTGGAAAAACAAGGGCCTTAGCCCCGGAGGAACAACTTTCCTCAGCGGCTAAACAGGCTGCGGAAAAAGTCTGTTCGCGATTATTACACCACTATCCCTTGGATGCCATGGCAGAGCTACATACATTGTGGAGCGTCTCGCTTGTTGCTTCGACGCATTTTTCCGCAGCCTGTAAAGCCGCAATCCATTTGTAATAGCCTAGCGGCATGGCTAAAGCCATGCCCTGACGAATCTCAATTTACTCAGATCCTCGCTAGCGGAACAGGTGCGGCACAAAGCGGCTGCGATTGTTGGTGATGATCGAATCGCTTTCGCGGATGCCCATGCCCGCCGGCCCCTGGTCGGCAATCATCCACGAGCCTAGCACGGGATACGCGCCGTCGAGTGCGGGGATGGGCGCCAGCGCCTGATAGACGAAACCCTCCGCGCCGTAAGGACCGTAGTTCTGCTCCTTCTCGCCGCGGCGGATCACCTGCACGTTGGCGCCTTCGCGGCCCAGCAAAGGCTTGCGCGCGTAATCGGTGAGGTCGCGCGGACCGTCAAAATAGGCGGGCAGCAGCAGTTCGTCGCCGGGATACATCTCCCACAGAATGGCCAGCAGCCCCTTGTTGCTGAACATCATTTTCCAGACCGGCTCAATCCACTGCGTCTTGTCCATAAAGTCCAGCGCCCGCGGGCCGAACTCTTCCTTCAGCAGCCACTCCCAGGGATAGAGCTTGAAGATGCTTTTGATGGGTTGACTGTTTAAATCGACAAATGTAAATGTATTATGATCGAAGCCGATGTCCTTCATCGCCAGCGCCTGCGTCTTCAAGCCCGCCTGTTCGGCGGTGTCGCGCAGGTAGCCCACGGTGAATTCATCTTCCAACGAAGGCGAATAGGCAAAGCTCACCGGCTCGGTGACGTAGTCCTTCAGGTCTTTCCACTTGTCCACCAGCTTTTCGTGGATGGAGTTCCACTGGTCGGCCCCGGGGAAGACCTCCTCCAGCCAGTACCACTGCACCACCGCGGCTTCCAGCAGCGCGGTAGGCGTGTCGGCGTTGTACTCCAGCAGCTTGATCTGGCATCCGTCGTAGGCCAGGTCGAAGCGCCCGTAGAGCGCCGGAGGTTCGTCGTTCCAGGTCTTCTTGATCTGCGGAATGGCCTCGGCGGGAATCTTCAGGTCGCTCCAGCGATTGTGGTCAATGATGGATTGCCCGGCCGCCAGGCACATCTCCTGCAGGCGCGCGGAGGCCGCTTCCAGTCGATCCACCTCCGCCGCGGTGAACTCGTAGTACACCGATTCATCCCAGTAATTGCCCGAGCCGTCGTCCAGCGTGTGATAGACCAGCCCGAGTTTTTCGACCTTCTGTTTCCAGTCTGTCCGCGGCGTAATGCGATGCCGTTCCATTACTCGCCTCCCGATCCGCCGCCGTGCGCGCCCGAGGCGCCGGTGCCGCCAAAGCCTCCGCGCGAGATGCCGCCAAAAAAGCCGCTAGCGCCGCCGGAGGGCGTGGCGCTGCCGCCGAAGACGGAGTCGCCCATGTGTCCGCCGGAACTGCCACCGTAAAGCCAGTGATAGCCCGAGAAGCCTCCGCCGTAGCCGCGGCGGCGCAGGTCGTCAGCGTCCTCGCAGTCCTTGTTGTTGATGACGTGATTGTTGGCGTCCACGCAGTCGCGGTGTTGCGGCGTGGAGCGGCAGCCCGAGGTGAAGGCCAGAGCCATCCCCGTGAGCAGTCCCAAGGTGATTGATTGCGAGCGTTTCATCTCAACCGGGATCTCATTCGTATGCAGCCGCACGGCGCATGCGCCGGTGCGGCTTTTTTTTCAAAGTGCTTTGCTACGCGCCAAACTGCGCAGCAATCTTCTTGTTGATTTGCAGCGCTTGGACAAATTGCGTGCGCTCCGCTATGGGAACCAGTTTATGGACCACTATTTCGGTGGGCAAACTACCTCCCAATCCTCCGAGGACAGTAGTAAAGCGGTGGCAGCCGGCATCGTAGGCAGCAATGATCTTCTTTCCGGCCTCACGAGAGTTCGTGTGCAAATGCACTCCGATCTCGAGGTGGTCAAACGCGCCGATCACCGCGCTGAAGACCTCTCCAATCCGCTCTGGCGTGGCCACTCCAGCGTTATCCTCCAGAATAATGGTGCGGATTCCCATATCCGCCAGGTTCGCCACGGCGGCCTTCACCTCGTCCACACTCCAGTCCTCTCCATGCGGATTGCCAAACGCCATCGCGATGGAAGCTACCATTTCCAGACCATGCTCCTGGGCCTTGGCCAGCACGGCCTCCAGCGCCTCGCTGTTTTCCTCCGCCGACTGCTTCAAATTCTGTTTCAGGTAGGTTTCGCTTACCGAGTAGGAGAAGTTCAGCGTGTGTACGGCCTTGGTGGCCGCGGCGCGCTCGGCACCCTTCTGGTCCAGCACGGTGGCAATGATCTCCACATCTTCGGGCAGGTCCAACTGCTTCAGCACGTCCTCGCTGTCGGCCATCTGCGGCAACAGTTGTGGAGATACGAAACTGACGGCGTCGATATGCTTGATGCCGGCTGCAAGCATTGCCTGCAGGCACTCAACCTTGGTTTGCGTGGGGATTTGCCGTGCCATTCCCTGCCAGGCGTCGCGCGGACACTCGACGAGTTTGATTGCAATATTTTTCGTCATTCCAGAACACATCCTGTGAATCGAATTCTCTTAAATATCCATAACAGACGGTATGAATCCGCGCCGTCAATCTGGCGGCATGGGTCATATTTGTATGCACTGGGATTGTATCGCACCATCATTAGCTGCATGTGGCCTGGCAGCTCTCCTTCTGCGCGTCGCAGTCTCCAGCATGGGCCGCTGCGTCATTGGCCTGGGACTGCGCCTGGTTCAGCATGGCGGTGTTGCGTCCGGAACCTCGACTAGAAGGTCATTCGCCTGACCCAGCACCGATGCGCAGCACAGCAGCAGAAGTAATCGCCCCAGGGAAATGCGCGCCCGGGAGTTCGTTAGGGCAGTTCTGAATAAGTCACTCTTGCAAGCTATTCTACGGGAGTTAAATCGGTCACCGATAGATTTTGAGGGGATGATGTTTTGTCAGGGCACGGATTTATCCGTGCCGTAAAAGCCGCATAAACACAGGGGCTTCAGCCCCTGTGGGAAAGCGGTTTTATTCTTGACAGACCTTCCCCCAGCGGCTAAAGCCGCGGCATATAGTTGCCGGCTTAGCGGCATGGCTGAAGCCATGCCCTGACAGATTCCGACTCATTCAGACTTTCCTTGGTATCAGGTCCGAAGTGGAACCGGATTACGCCCATCGAATGCTTATGGCATGAATGTGCCGGATACCCTCAGAACACATCTTGCGAGAAAAATTCCTGTTTGCCGGGTTCGCTGGAGAAGCGGGCGCGGATCTCTGCTCCCGGTTCCATGGGGCGGAGGGTTTTGGCGTCCACCGGGCACCATAGGGTTTTGGCCCGCGCCAGCACCTTGCGTCCAGTGCGGCGCACAAGCTCCGTGTGGCGCGGAAAGCTCATGCCCTGAGCCTCGCCGACCCAGGTGCGCGCGATCAAATCGTCTCCGGCAAAGGCCGGGCGCAGGTAGTCGATCTCGTGGCGGGTGATGACCCACAGGAGCCGTTGCTGCTCCGCGGCAGTGGCCAAGGTGCTCCAGTGGGCAATGGCCACGTCCTGAATCCAGCGCACATACACCACGTTGTTGACGTGGCCGAGCCCGTCGATGTCCGCGGGCTGGACGGTGATGGCCAGCTCGAACGCCTCGTGTTCCTTCATGCTTTCCAGTGTAGTGCGCCGGAAGGAAGGGCCTCAAGCTAAGGAGCGCCTCATGGATAGGCACATGCGTCCCAGGTTAGCTTCGCGAACCTGGGGCACAACCAACCTTTGCAACCTGCGCAACCTTTGTAACCTGTGTAACCTGTACACATGCGCACTCTCAAGCTCACCCTCGCCTATGACGGATCGGCCTTCCACGGCTGGCAGATTCAGCCCGGGCGGCCTACCATTCAGGGCACTCTGGACGAGGTGCTGTTTGGCCTGACGGGCGAGCGCGTGCTGCCGCAAGGTTCCGGGCGCACCGATGCCGGAGTGCACGCCCTGGCGCAGGTGGCCACGTTTACTACCGCCAGCCCGATTCCCACGGCCAACTTCCGCACGGTGCTCAACGACCGCCTGCCCGCGGCCATCCGCGTAATGTTTTGCGAGGAGATGCCCGAAGGCTTTCACGCCCGGCATTCGGCGCGCGGCAAGCGCTATCAGTACCGCATCTGGCGCGGCGAGGTGGTGCCTCCCTTTCTGGCGCGCTTTGTCACGCATCATCCGTATCCTTTGGACGAAGCCGCCATGCAGCAGGCCGCGGCGCTGGTGGTGGGCGAACACGACTTTACCAGCTTTGCCGCCGTCGATCCCGACCGCACGGCTCGCCTGGCGGAGCTGGCGGGCGAGGAGCAGGACGGCCCCGTGGGCAACACGCGCGAGATCTACGCGTCGCGCTTTGAGCGCCACGGCGACGAGCTGATGTACACGGTGCGCGGCAGCGGCTTCCTGCATCACATGGTGCGCAACCTTGTGGGCACCTTCCTTTTGGTAGGGAAGGGAACCATTGCGCCCGAGGAGATCCCCTCCATCCTTGCCGCCTGCGACCGCCGCGCAGCCGGCCCCACGGCTCCCGCCGAAGGCCTTTACCTGGCCGAAGTGGAATACTAGAGCAATCCTCTCCGATACGCTCTTCCCCAATGACCGCACTTTGCGGTACAACATGGAATCCATGGAAACGGGCATCCATCTCGTACCGCGCGTCATGGGAGAGCGCTTCAGTACCACCAATCCCGCCACGGGAGAGCTTCTGGTCGAGTATGCGGCGGCCACCGAGCGCGAGGTGGCGGCGGCCATTGCCCGCGCCCGGCAGGCGCAGCGCTGGTGGGGCGCTCTGCCGCAGATCTGCCGCTCGGCGGTGCTGCGCCGCTTTGCCGCGCTGTTGCTGGAGGAGAAGGACGCGCTGGCCCGCCAGGTGACGCGCGAGTGCGGCAAGCCCTTGCAGGAAGCGCTGCTGACCGACGTGCTGGTCTCCGCCGAATCTGCCCTGTTCTATGCCGAAGAGGCGGCGCACGTGTTGCGCACCGGGCAGGTGCCGCATGCGAATCCCGCGCTGCGGCTGAAACGCGGCGAGCTGCGCTGGCTGCCGGTGGGTGTGGTGGGAGTCATTTCTCCCTGGAACTACCCAATGGCGATTCCCGCGGCCGATGCCCTGGCCGCTCTGGCCACGGGCAACGCCGTGGTGCTCAAGCCCAGTGAACTGACTCCGCAGTGCGCCCTGGAAATGGAGCGCGTGTTCATCCGCGCGCTGCATGAGGAAGGCATCCCCGTGCAGCCCAGCCCGTGGCAGGTGGTCAACGGCCTGGGTCCGGCGGGGCAGGCGCTGGTGGAAGGCGAGATCGACAAGCTGGTGTTTACCGGCAGCGTTTCCACGGGCCGCCGGGTGGCGCAGGCGGCCGCCGAAAGGCTGCTGCCGGTGGTGCTGGAACTCGGCGGCAAGGACGCCATGATCGTGCTGGACGACGCCGACCTGGACACGGCGACCTCGGCCGCCGTGTGGGGCGCCATGATGAATGCCGGGCAGACTTGCATCTCGGTGGAGCGCTGCTACGTGCAGCGCCGCGTGTACTCGCGCTTTGTGGCGCTGGCGGTGGAGAAGATACGCAAGCTGAGGGTGGGCGACGGGCTGGACGCGGAAATCGACATGGGGCCGCTCATCACGCCCAAACAGTTGCGAATTGTCGAGGAGCAGGTGGAGGAGGCGCGCGCGCTGGGCGCGACGGTGCACATCGGCGGGCACCCGCTGCGCGAGATCGGCGGCAACTTCTATGCGCCCACGCTGATTACCGACGCGGACCAGACGATGCGGCTGATGAACGAGGAGACCTTCGGTCCGGTGCTGCCGGTGCTGCCGTTCTCCGATGACGACGAAGCCGTGGCGCTGGCCAATGGCGGCGGCTTTGGACTGGCGGCCAGCGTGTGGGGAACAACTACGCGGGCCACGCGGGTGGCGCGCCGCATCCAGGCCGGTGCGGTGCTGGTGAACGACGTGATCACCGGCTTTGCCGTGGCCGCCGCGCCGCACGGCGGAATGAAGCAGAGCGGCATGGGCCGCAGCCATGGGCGGCTGGGGATGCAGGAGTTCGTGCGTCCGCAGTTTGTGGACGTGGATCTGGCACCGCGGATGAAGAAGCTCTGGTGGTATCCCTACGCCGGGAACTTTGCGCCGATGAAGGCCTTTATCGAGATGGCACACGGAAAAGGGCTGCGCCGCCTGCGAGCCGCGCTGGCGAGCCTTCCGCTGTTGGGGCGGAAGAGAACGTAGAACTTGGTGAGCGGTGAAATTCTACCGGCGTGTAGAAAATTAACCTTCCAACTCTCGCAGCAGTGACTCCGCCTCGTCCCACAGAAAGGCTCGCAGGTCACGCGGCATAGAGTGTCTTCTGTTCCGACTCCACCTGACGCAGGACGTAGGGGTTGCGAATCGTTCCCGTCTCGATCAGGTCCACTTTGTGGCCGAAGAGTTCTTCCAGGTCTTTGAGCAAGCCGAAGTAGGCCTTGGCACGTCCGCCTTCGGGAATCGACCGGAACTCCACTAGGAAATCCAGGTCGCTTTGCTGCGGATCGAAATCCTCTCGCACGGCGGAGCCGAAGAGGGCAAGCCTCCGGACGCCGTAACGTTCGCACAGGGCGTGCAGAGACTCCATCCGATCCTGGACCGCGTATGCCATGTCGATAAGATACCCTCAGTTGCCGTTCCCCGCCACTGGTTCATTCACCACCGGAACCCTTCTGGTCTCTTCCGGGGCTGGTGCGGCAGCGGGTACAATCCCGCTAGAGTCCCGATGAAGTCCTTGCGCAATATCTCGATCCTGCTGGCGGCGCTGGTGATGGTGATGGCCATCGGCACTGCCGGGTTCCACTACCTTGAAGGCTGGTGCTGGTTCGACGGCTTCTACATGGTGGTCACCACCCTGAGCACCGTGGGCTACAGCGAGGTGCATCCGCTTTCGCACGCGGGGCGCGTCTTCAATGCCGGACTCATTCTCACCGGCGTCAGCCTGGTGTTCCTCATCATCGGGGCCTTGACCCAGGCCATCATCGAGATCGAATTCAATCAGTTTTTCGGCAGGCGGAAAATGGAACGCGAAATCGCGCGCTTACACGACCACTACATCATTTGCGGCGCAGGCCGCGTGGGCCGGGCCGTGGCCCGTCAACTGGCGCAGAGCAACGCCTCCTTTCTGGTGATCGAAAACAACGAGGCCAAGGCCGCCCGCATCCGCGAGGAGACCGGCTGGCTCGTCGTGCACGGCGACGCCACCCTGGAGGCGCAACTGCTCGCGGCACACATCGAGCATGCCGCCGGGCTGGTGGCCGCCAGCACTACCGACGCCACCAACACCTATATTGTGCTGACGGCACGCAGCCTGAATCCGGGGCTGAAGATCATTGCCCGCGCCAGCGAAGAGGGCGCGGAAAAGCACATGACCACGGCCGGAGCCGACCAGGTGATTTCTCCCTACGGCTTTGCCGGTTTCCGCATTGCGCAGGCCTTTCTGCGGCCGCACGTCATCAACTTTCTGGAAGTGGCGCTGCTGCGCAGCGACGAACTGGGCCTGGAGCTGGAAGAGCTGATGATCGATCCCTCTTCGGAGCTGATCGGGCAAAGCCTGCGTGACTCCGGCATCCGCCACAACCTGGGAATTACGGTGCTAGCCATCAAGCGCGAGAGCGAGGAGATGAAATACAGTCCCTCGCCGGATGCCCTTTTGCTGGCCAACGATCATCTTATTGTCATGGGCGAACCCGACCGCCTGCGCGAGCTGGAAGCGCTCGCCGGAGTACACAAGTGAAAGCCGTAACCGCCGCTGAAATGAACGCCATCGACCGCCTGACCAGCGAGCAGCACGGCGTGCCCTCCCTGACCCTGATGGAGAACGCCGGAGCCGCCGTGGCGGCGTTTGTGCTGGAGCAGTGGCCCACCGCCAGCCGCATCACCGTGGTGTGCGGCCGGGGCAACAACGGCGGCGACGGCATGGTGGCCGCGCGCCGACTGCACGAGGCGGGCAAGGTGGTGGAGCTTCTGCTGCTGGGGCCGTTGGAGGACTTGCGTCCCGACCCGGCGGCGATGGTGGAGCGGATGCACAACCGTCCCACGGTGCTGCTGACCAGCGAAGACGTGGTGCGCGAAACCTACCAGAGCCTTTCCGACTCGGACCTGATCATCGACGCCATCTTCGGCACCGGATATCAAACGCGCCCCGAGCCCAGCCAGACACAGCAACTGGCCGACGCGGCGATTGCGGCCATCAACGTCTGCACGGCGCCGGTGCTCTCCATCGATCTGCCTTCGGGCGTGAACGCCGACGACATGACCGGCTCCACGCTGGAGCATGTGTGCCGCTCCTCGGCGGTGATTACGTTTACCGCTCCCAAGCCGGCGCATTTGTTTGCCCCTTTGACGCGCGGACCGATGGTGGTGGCGCAGATCGGCACGCCGGAGGCGATCGTCAACGGCGAGCAGCATCTGAACATCATTACCCCCCGGGAGGTGGCGGGTCTGTTTGCGCCACGTCCGCTGGACAGCAACAAAGGACGCTTTGGCCACGTGATGGTGGTGGCCGGGTCCATGGGCAAATCCGGCGCGGCCGCCATGTGTTCCATGGCGGCGCTGCGCATGGGCGCCGGGCTGGTGACGGCCGCGGTGCCGGGCATTGTGCAGCCGCTGGTGGCGGGCTACGCTCCGGAGCTGATGACCGAGGGGCTGGGACATTCGAGCGCCAACTTCTTTACCCCGACGGATGCAGCCCGCTGCCTGGAGCTGGCCAAGTCGCGGTCGGTGTTGGCGATTGGGCCGGGACTCTCGCAGTCCGAGGGGGTGGCGGAGTTTGTGCGGCGCGTGGTGAAGGGCGCGCATCAGCCTCTGGTGCTGGACGCCGACGGGTTGAACTCCTTTGCCGGAGCGCTGAAAGAGCTGCCGGTGCAGCGTCCGCTGGTGCTGACGCCGCATCCGGGCGAGATGGCGAGGCTGCTGGGGTGTACCGTCTCGCAGGTGCAGGCGGCGCGCACCACGGCGGCGCGGGACTTTGCGCGGCGGCTGCGCTGCACGGTGGTGCTGAAGGGCTTCCGCACGATTGTGGCCACGCCGCTGGGCGAACTCTGGGTCTCGGCCACGGGCAATCCGGGGCTGGCCACGGGCGGCACGGGAGACATTCTGGCCGGCATGATTGCCGGAGCGATTGCGCAGTTCCCGCGGCAGATCGACGAAGCGGTGTGGGCGGCGGTGTACCTGCACGGACTGGCCGCCGACGTGGCGGCCGCCGAACTGGGCGAGGAGTGCATGGTGGCTACCGACCTGCTGCGCTACCTGCCGGAAGCGTTCCGCATTCTGCACTGGCGCGCCGCAGACAAGAAGGCACACCTGGGCGGATGGGGACGTTGACCGAATCTTGCCCCCCTTTTCATGCGCCGGGTGCTAGAATTTGCGCCATGACGCGCGATTTCACCACGCATTCGGCGCAGGAGACCATCGAACTGGGGCGCCAGATTGCGCCACTGCTGGATGGCGCACAACTGGTGCTGCTGCGCGGCGACCTGGGCGCGGGGAAAACGACGCTGGTGAAGGGAATTGCCGAAGCCCTGGGCGCGGCCGAAGCCGACGAGGTGACGAGCCCCACCTTTACCTTGGTGCACGAGTATCACGGTCCGCAGCGCGACATCTACCACATCGACCTGTATCGCCTGGAGAAGCCGGGCGAACTGGACTCTCTGGGCCTGGAAGACCTTTTGACCGAGCCGCGCAACATGCTGCTGATCGAGTGGGGCGAGAAGTTTCCGCGCATTGTGCGGCAGAAGGACGCGGAAATCGTCATCCGCCGCACGGGTCACGACGAGCGCAGCGTGCGGCTGAACCGGTGAATTGAATCGTTGGCGATTGAGTAACCTACCCCCTCCCCCCGGTCTTTTTTGCAAAATCTATGGAATCAACGGGTTGTGGAGGTTAATCTGCGCAAAATCCTGATTCTGCGTTGGTTAGGGGAAAAATATTGAAAACAATAAGGTTTCGAAGGTTCGGAAGGTTTCGGATGTTTCGGAGGAACAATCCCTAGCCTGAGCCTCCCCCCTATATCCAGAATAGCAAATTGGAGGGGTGTATTCCCTCACCCCTGAGCATGTTTATTTTTCGTTTGGAATGAAGGAGATGCGGGGAAATCGTGAGATTTGGGGGCTTGACAGATTTTCAAGGTTTCGAAGGGTTCAAGGTTTCAAGGTAAAAGCAAAGGCGTCCGAGAGTAGTGGCCGGAGTGACCTTGGGGCAGAGGTGCCTATTTGTGCTGCGCTGGGATGTTTCGCTGCGCTCAACATGACACTGCAAGAACAAAATCAAGAGCAAGAACAACTGCAAGATTGAGCTTTCCCACTCAAGCCCAACGACGGGGCTTGAATGGGGCACCGGCGATACTTTCCTACTCAAGCCCAACGACGGAAGGCTTTAGATCGGGCATCCTGCGGCGCCGGGAATTTTTCCGGCGAATCTTTTCCTCCCCATAGGAATCAATACGTTACCGGAATGGAATTGCACAAAATGAAGGGCAGTGCGGGGTTGCGGGTTTTGCGAACCTGTGTTCTTCGTGCTAGCTTACCTTCCAGTTTCCATAGATTGTGAAGAGGTACGCGTTGCCTAAAGGTTTGGTCATCGTAGAGTCGCCCGCCAAGGCCAAGACAATCCAAAAATATCTCGGACCGGGGTACGACGTAGAAGCCTCGCTGGGTCATATTAAGGATCTGCCGCGGAAGGGTCTGGGCGTAGATATTGAGAACGACTTTGCCACGGAATACGAAGTGATTCCGGGCAAGGAGAAGGTTGTCTCGCAACTGCGCAAGCTGGCGCGCGCGGCCAACGCCATTTACCTGGCGCCTGACCCTGACCGCGAAGGCGAGGCGATTGCCGCCCACCTGGCGGAAGAACTCGGCTCGCAGGCCGACGGAGGACGCAGCCGCAAGAAGCAGGAAAAGCCCGTGCTGCGCGTGACTTTCAACGAAATCACGAAGAAAGCGGTGCAGGAGGCGTTCAAACAGCCGCGCGAGATCAACTGGAACCTGGTGGATGCGCAGCAGACGCGGCGCATTCTGGACCGCTTGGTGGGCTTCCAGGTCTCTCCGCTGCTGTGGGACAAGGTGCGCCGCGGACTTAGCGCCGGACGCGTGCAGACCGTGGCACTGCGCCTGATCGTGGAGCGCGAGCGCGAGATCCAGAAGTTCGAGAAAAAGGAATACTGGACGCTCGACGCGCGTTTGCATGGCGCCAAACCGCCGGCGTTCGACGCGCGCTTCCTGGGCATTGACGGCGACAAGCTGGAGATCGCGAACGAGGAAGCGTCGCAGAGGATTTTAAAGGCTCTGGAGGGCGCGGGCTGGACGGTTGCCACGGTGAAGAAGGCCGAGCGCCGGCGCAATCCGGTGCCGCCGTTTACCACCTCCAAGTTCCAGCAGGACGCCTCGCGCAAGCTGGGCATGACCGTGAAGCGCGCCATGATGGTGGCGCAGCGCTTGTATGAAGGCGTGGAACTGGGCGCCGAGGGCACGATCGGCCTGATTACCTACATGCGTACCGATTCGGTGAGGGTCTCCAACGAGGCGCTGACCGAGGTGCGGGAGTTGATTGGCCGCGACTACGGGCAGGGCTTTATGCCCAGCGAGCCGAACGTTTATAAGACGAAGGCGCAGAACGCGCAGGAAGCGCACGAAGCGATCCGTCCCAGCTCGGTGATGCGCACGCCGGAAGAGGTGAAGGCTTACCTGCAGGACGACGAGCTGAAGGTCTATAAGCTGATCTGGCAGCGCTTTGTGGCGTCGCAGATGACGCCGGCAGTGTTCGACCAGACGACGGTGGACATCCATGCCACGGGCACGGACGGCAAGCACTACAACTTCCGCGTGACCGGCTCGGTGCTGAAGTTCGAAGGCTTCCTCAAGGTCTACGAGGAGTCGAAGGAAGCGAAGGACGACGAAGACGAGTCCTTGAAGCACAAGCTGCCTGCGTTGGAAGAAGGGCAGAAGCTGCGGCTGGAGTCTCTGAAGCCGGAGCAGCACTTTACCGAGCCGCCGCCGCGCTACAACGAAGCCTCGCTGGTGAAGGAGCTGGAAGAGCGCGGCATTGGACGGCCTTCGACCTACGCGGCGATCATCAGCACGATTGTGGACCGCGGCTACGTGCAGAAGACGGCGGGAAGAGGCGGCAAGTTCTTCCCGACGGAGATCGGCTTTGTGGTGACCGAGCTGCTGGTGGAGAACCTGAAGGACATCTTCGACTACCAGTTCACGGCCCGCATGGAAGAAGACCTGGACGAGATCGAAGACGGGAAAAAGAAGTGGACCGACGCGCTGCATGAGTTCTACGGCAAGTTTGAGGAAGACCTGGAATATGCCGGCGAGCACATGGAGAACATCAAGCGCATGGAGAAGGCCACGGATCAGAAGTGCGAGCGCTGCGGCTCGCCGCTGGTGCTGAAGTGGGGCAAGCACGGATCGTTCTTTGCCTGCTCGGCCTTCGACAAGAAAGATCCGAACTCGTGCACCTTTACCAAGGAAAATCCGATCAACCTGACGGACCTTGGCGAGGCGGAGATCTCGTCGAACAACGAAGAAGAGTTCTGCGAGAACTGCGGAAAACCCATGGTTTTGAAGCGCGGACGCTTTGGGACGTTTATGGCCTGCACGGGCTATCCCGAATGCAAGACCACGCGGCGTCTGGATTCGGCGCAGAAGAAGCCCGACCAGCCGCTGGACGAGAAATGTCCGGACTGTGGGCGCAACCTGCTGCTGCGCAACGGACGCTTTGGCGAGTTCATCTCGTGCTCGGGCTATCCGGAGTGCAAGTACATCAAGCAGAACCTGATTGGCGTGAAGTGTCCGAAGTGCGGCAAGGGCGAGATTGTGGAGAAGAAGGCGCGCCGCGGCAACTACTTCTACGGGTGCAACAACTATCCGGATTGCGACTTTACGGCGGCGTATAAGCCGGTGGCGGAGAAGTGTCCGGAGTGCGGCAGCCCGTACCTGATGGAGCGCACGAACGATAAGGGCGTCTTCCTCGTTTGCCCGAACTCGATCAAGAAGTCGGCGAAGGCGGCGGCGAAAAAGCCTCCGGTGAAGGCCGAGAAAAAGGGTTCGAAGAAGAAGGCCGCGGAGCCGGTAAACCTGCTGCCGGAGGTGGAACCGGGCTCGTGCAGCTTCCAGAAGAAGATTGGCGATGCCCCGGCGGAGTCGCCGGAGGAAGCGCAGCCGACGGTAGCGTAAGTTGCAATTGCGACACTGATGATTGGTTTGCTCAAGATGTAAGAGCAAATGCAACAACCCCACCCTGGCACCCGGCACCCGGGGTAAGAAGCGTCAGGTTTCAAGGTTGAAGAGCAAAAGAAGAATCCCCACCGAGAGGTGGGGATTTCTATTTGGGTAGAGAAGCGATTGTGTTGTGCGGCGGCGGGCCGCGTTGAGTTAGCGGAAGCGTTTTATGGTGCTGTCGGCGGGCAGAGAAGCTCCCAGGACGTAAAACGCTGCCACGATCGCCAGCAGAAGAATGGTCGTCATACAGCACCCCCAGGCCCAGTAGGATGCCATGATTCTTTGCGGGGTGCACAGAATTTAGTGCATTTTCAGGTACCAAAGTATCTCGGAGTGGTACCGGGCGGAAATGGAAAACGCGGGCGGAGGGATCAGTGTCCCAGCCGCTCGCGGACGATGCTTTGTTCCATGTGGACGCGCGGGTCGTCGCGGTTGAGTTCGGCGGCGCGGTTGATGGGGGCTTCGGCTTCGGCAAAGCGGCCGAGCTTCATGTAGCACTCGGCGGTGGTGGCCCAGGATCGCCAGTTTTGCGGCGCGACGCGAGCCCAGTTCCGGGCGACGGGCAAGGCCTCCGGAACACGTCGGGCGCGCAGGAACTCCGAGGAAAGATGCTGCAGGACCAGGGCGTTGTCCGGCGCCACGGCATAGGCAGCGCTCCAGGCGGAAAGATCGTCCTTCCAGTCGCCCTGCTGCCCGAGGGTGAGCGCGGCGGAACCGAGCAGGACGGCAGCGGCCACGGCCAGCATGGCGGCCCGAAGATCCCGGCTGACGAGACGATGCCAGGCGCAGGCGGCCAACAGAGCGAGTCCCGCGGTAGGCAGGTAGGCGTAGCGTCCGTGCAGCACGTCGTTTTCAATGAGCGCGGAGAGATTGAGCGCAGGCAGGAGCGGCAGCACGATCAGCAGCAGAGAGGCCCAGAGGGCGGCGCGCAATCCGGCGGCGGGCGGCTGGCCGCCACGTGGGCGCAATATCCAGCGGACCAGAAGGGTGACAAGGACGAGGGCAAGCAGCACGCCGAGGAGGGGCGCCACAACGCCGGCGAAGGTGACGCGATCCGTAAGCGGCGAATTGGCAAAGGCGCGCGAAGACATGGGCCACACCAGGGTGACGAGGTAGAACCACATTGTGGCCGGAAGAGAAAGAATGACGACGCTGGCGGGCAGGTGCGCGAGATCTCCGGCGATGGCTGCGCCGATGGAGAGCTTGCGAACGTAAAGATACGCGGGCAGCACGGCGAGAAATGGGACGATGGCCAGGAAGGCGCGCGTCCAGGAGAGGCGGCCGCGTGCGGCCTGCGCGGCCGAGAGCGCGAAGAAGACGAGCGGCAAGAGAACCGCAGGCTCCTTGGAGAGCAGGGCGAGCAGGAAAAGCAGGAAGGCCGCCAGGAGCCATTCCCAGCGGTAGCCGCAGGCGGGGCTGGACTTCACGGCGTCCGGGGCGGTGAGGCCGGCCCAGCGGGCATGGCAGAGCAGTCCGAGAAGAATGGCCGCAGTCATCAGGAGATCGGGCGCGGCGGAGACGTAAGCGACGGATTCGACATGCGCGGGATGCAGGGCAAAGAGCGCTACGGATAGAGCGGCGGCCGCGCGGTCATGGAGCAGCCGCCAGGCGAAGAGGCCGAGCAGCAGGCAATTGACCAGGTGCACAAGGACGCTGCCCACGTGCCATCCAGCGGGGACAAGGCCGTAGAGAACGTAGTGCAGGCGCAGCCAGAGGACAAAGATGGGGCGGTAGTAGTTGGAGGGCGCATCGGGACGTCCCCAGACGTCCTGGTGAAAGTAATCGAGCAGATGGCCAGGAGTCTGGATGGACTGGTTGTTCAGGATCTGTCCATGGTCGTCCATGAGGAAGCCATTGCCGACGGCGGGGAAAAAGACAAAGAGAGTGAGCATCAGGATGCCGGCGAGGGTGGCGGCAAAGACCGGTGCGGACATGGCCGTGAGGTTGAGGAACCAACCTGCGGAAGGCTCCGGAGCGGGTGCGGCAGGGGCGTGCTTCCTGGACGAACGTTTAGACACGAAATGGTCTCCGCGGCCGCTGAACCCCGCGGCTCCCTGGGGAAAATGCTGGCGCTACGATCAGAGAATTCTAACGTGCGGGCCGCAGACGGTACAATCCACGAGATGGCGCTGAAATCGAGTGAGGCCGTGGTGTTGCGTACCTACCCTTTGCGGGAGGCGGACCTTTTGGTGACGCTGTTCACCCGCGCCGAGGGCAAGGTAAGGGGCGTGGCCAAAAGCGCCAAGCGCAGCCGCAAACGCTTTGGCGGCGCGCTGGAGCCGCTGACCTGCGTGCGCGCCTACTGGCAGGACCGCGCGGGCAACGAGCTGGCGCGGCTGGATTCCTGCGACGTACTGCTGTCTCCGCTGGCTTCCGCCATGGACTACGCGCGGGCGGTGGCGCTGGCGCACGTGGCCGAGATGCTGGACGAGCTGCTGCCGGACCGCGAACCGAACGACAGCGTCTTCCGCCTGGCGTGGGGCGTGCTGCAGGCGCTGGATTTTCCCGCGGCGGCAGGTACGGGCGCGCCTGAGAAGAGCAGCGAGATATGGATTCCGGTGACGTACTTCGACCTGTGGACGATGCGCCTGCTGGGCTATCTGCCCTCTCTGGAAGAGTGCATTGAGTGCGGCGAGCCATTGGCGGGCAAGCCGGCGTACTTCCACGCGCTGCGCGACGGGCTGGTGTGCGCCACGCATCGCCGCATTGCCAGCTCGGAGATGACGGTAGAGTCGCGCGCGCTGGCGGCAGAGATGTTTCGCAACCCGGTGAATCACTTCTCGCCCGAGCGGCTGCCCACGTCGCGGCTGGCCGACCTGAGGAAGTTTTTGATGCAGATCATCCATCGGCACCTGGACCGCACGCTGCAAACCTCGGCGCAGTTGGAGAAGCTGGACTGAAGGGTGTGAGCTAGAAACTGGTGTCACCCAATCCGACGACGTGATAGTCCGTCGACCAGCCATCGGCCATCAGTATGGAGTACACAATCACCACGCGTCCCTTTTTCGAGGTTGTCTGCCGGTTGACGCGCGCTTTGTAATTACCTGGAGGCAGGAGGGCGCAGATGACGCGGCCGATTCCGACCGACTCGCAGTTATCCATACTGGAAAGCACGGCTTTCTTACCATCAATGTACGCATTCAGTAATTCATTACCACGCAGCACGCTGCCGGTAACGTGAATGTCGATGGTGAACTTTGCGGGATCGGGTTTGTCATCGGCAAAGCAGAACGAACACAGCAGCAGTACAACCAGTGCAATCTTTTTCATGGTGCCTCGTGAATGATGGGGACTGTCACGAACTATAACGCCGTTCGGCGGCGCGAGTTACGGCGGCGGGGCGAAGTTCACCGTTCTTTACCGAAGGGGAGAGCTTTTCTTCAGAGTAGGGGGAGCTTCGACCGCGCAGGGTTCCCAGGTTA
>JARLGJ010000022.1 GCA_031296105.1 Acidobacteriota bacterium
CGGAATCCGCTGCTCCAAGGTCACATAACTGAACATCGCCGCCTGCTGCTTGTCGTCTCCACGCATGCTTCGTTTGTAAAACATTGCAACCTCAAAAACAGTGACAAACATCAAGACTTTTTCCGCAGCCTGTAAAGCCCGCAGTTCCCTCGGCGCGATGCGGCACGGCTGAAGCCGTGCCCTGACAAAGTCGAGTTATGAAACAGCCGCCTAGTAGCCCATCACGCTGTAGCCGCAATCGACGTGGATCACCTCACCGGTGATGCCCGAGGCGCCGTCGCTGGCCAGGAAGGCCGCGGTGGTGCCGACTTCGTTCACGTCCACATTGCGCTTCAAGGGGGCGCGATCCTGCACGATCTTGAGGAACTCTCCAAGCGAGCCGACGCCGCGCGCGGCCAGGGTCTTGATGGGACCGGCCGAAATGGCGTTGACACGGATGGCCCGGGGGCCGAGCGAAGAGGCCAGGTAGCGCACCGTGGCTTCCAGAGAGGCCTTGGCCACGCCCATGACGTTGTAACCCTGCATCACTTTTTCCGCGCCCAGGTAGGTCATGGTAATGATGCTGCCGCCTTCGGTCATCAAAGGAGCGGCTTCGCGGGCCAGGGCGATCAGCGAATAGACGCTGACGTCGTGGGCGATGCGGAAGCCTTCGCGCGAGGTGAGTAGAAAGTCATTCTTCAGATCCTCGGCCGGCGCGTAGGCCACCGAGTGCACCAGGGTGTGAATCTTGCCGCCATAGGCCGCGCCAATCTGGCGGAAGACCTCGGTGATCTCCTCATCCTTGGAGACGTCGCACTGGAAGCCCTTGGCGCCGGGCAGGCTGGCGATCATGTCCTCGGCTTCCAGCCGGAGACGTTCGTTCTGATACGTAATTGCGATCTGCGCGCCCTCGGCGTGCAACTTCTGGGCGATTGCCCAGGCGATGCTGCGCTTGTTGGCCAAGCCAAAAACAACCGCGACACGCCCTTCCAGGCTGTTTGCCATCTACTTGATGCTCCAATAAAGAAAGAAAGTACTGAGGACGAATCCTGTGGATACAGGATAACAGTCCGCCGCCCGATGTGGAAACCGGAGAGGCGGCTCCGGCTTTGGCACGGCTATGGCAAGGGTCACGCCAAGGTGTGAGTCCAATCACATCAAGAGGCCGGAAAGACCGCTATCGTGATCCACGCTATGACCACCAAGAACGCCGATCCGACGCTGCCGGTGCTTCCGGACAACTCCGCGGAGCCGGCCCGGGGAGCGTGCGTGGAGTTCGTGAAGTTCTGCAAGGAGCAGCACCTCAACGCCCGCGCAGCCAAAACGTTCCTCCGCCTGCTCCAAAACAAGCCATGGGACCACGAGTGCGAGAAGATTCGCGAATCGATGCGCCCCGAGGTTGACCGTCTTTTCGAACCCGCCGAGAAAGCTCTCCTTGAAGGCAAAAACTGCCGCGAGGTTCTCGACCTGCTGGTGAAGACCTTGCATGAGGCAGAAAATCTGTAAGCGGCCCCAAAATCAGGATTCATAGATAACTCAGGAAAAATAGCAACCTACCTCGTCTACAAGCCCGCCCTGCGCGGGCTTGCTTTTTGAGGCGAAGAAAATCAGTTTGATAACTATAGATCTATAAACTATAGTTCATAGAGTGGCAATCCTGGGAAAGGCGCGCCATGCGGATCTTCAAGAACAGATGGTTTGCGCGATACGCGAGACGGGAACACATTCCGGACGAGAGCTTGCGGGAGGCGGTCGCCAGAGCCGAGCGCGGACTCATCGACGCCGACCTGGGAGGCGGACTCATTAAGCAGCGCGTTGCCAGAAAGGGCCAGGGGCGTTCCGGAGGGTATCGAATGCTGCTTGCCTATAGGACGCGCGAGCGATCCGTGTTCTTTTATGCCTTCGCCAAGAATGAGCGGGACAACATTGAACCGGACGAGTTGCAGAGCGCGCGAGAAATCGCAGCACACTGGCTTGCTGCCGACGCCAAAGAAATTACCAAAGCCATCACAGAAGGGAAGCTGGAAGAGGTTCACCATGACGAAGAAAAAGCCTAGCCGGCTGACGAGCGCACTTCTTGAAGCCGCCGATGATCTGCATGAACTCGGCATTATGGATCATGCGGCGCACGGCAAAATCACGGCGCGGCATCTTGGCAAACAGGCGCTGGCCACTTCTACTCCCATCACGCCCTCCGAGGTCAGGGAGATGCGGGAACGGGCGAACCTGAGCCAGGCTGTTTTTGCCCGGTGCCTCAACCTTTCGATTGGTTATATTTCGCAACTTGAGCGTGGCGTGAAAAAGCCAACAGGACCGGCATTGACGTTGTTAAACGTGATCCGCCGCAAGGGCATAGAGGCCATTCTGTAGCCGCAGAGTTTCCTTTGCCTGCGCAACCGGTGTAACCTGCGCAACTCGCGCTGCATTACAATCGTCTCCATCATGACGATTGCCGCAAATCTTGAGGCCATTCGCCGGTGCGTGGACGCGGCGGCGCGGCGCGCCGGGCGCGATCCGCAAGCGGTGGCGCTGATGGCCGTGTCGAAGACGCATCCTGCCGAGGCCATTCTGGAGGCCGTTGCCGCCGGGCAGCTCCTGTTCGGCGAGAACCGGGTGCAGGAGTTTGCCGCCAAGCACGCGACGGTGGCCGCCTCAGGCGCAAAGTTTCATCTCATAGGACATCTGCAATCGAACAAGGCCGCCAGGGCCGCCGAACTCTTTGATGCCGTGGACAGCGTGGATTCCTTGAAGCTGGCCGAGCGTTTGAACGAGGTCGCGGCGCGCGCGGGGCGCACGCTGGACATTCTGCTTGAGGTGAACGTGGGCGGCGAAGAAGCCAAGAGCGGACTGGCACCGGATGCTCCCGAGTTGCTGGAGCTGCTGAGGGCGCAACCGCGGATGGCGAACCTGAAGATCAAAGGATTGATGACCGTGCCGCCGGTCGGCGAAGATCCCGCGGAAGCGCGGCCATACTTCCGGCGCCTGCGCGAACTGCGCGACCACCTGCGCGGCCAGTGCGGACTGGCACTCGACGAGCTTTCCATGGGCATGTCGCACGATTTTGAAGTGGCGGTCGAGGAGGGCTCAACCTGCGTGCGCGTGGGCACGGCCATCTTCGGCGCGCGCAGCTATCCCGCGCCGTTAGAGGAGACGCGATGAAGAAGACTCTGGACGCCCTGTGTGCCTGGGCGCTGTTTGTGCTGGCCGCTGCATACTTTGTGGCCGTCTATCTGCACCAGTTGCCGATGTTCATCGCTCTGTGGTCGCCGGCGGCGGCCGTGGCCGTCATGGACGTGGCGTTGATGAACGCGGTGCGCTCGCAACGCCGCAACGATCGCTTTCTGCGCTGGGCATCGATTTGTGCAACGGCCATTACCGCGTCGCTGTGCCTGCGCTGGCTGTATGACTTTCCCGGTAACGTGCTGCATCAGCCGGTGGTGCTGGGCACCTGCCTGCTGCTGGTCATTGAAGTGATCTTCGCCGTGGCGGGCTGATGGCCTTCCTTGTTCGAGAGACGAAAGAGGGCGCGCAGTTTGCCGTGCGCGTGCAGCCCAGGGCCAGCCGCAACAAGATTGCCGGCCTGATGGGCGACGCCATAAAGCTGGCCATCACAGCTCCGCCGGTGGATGGCAAGGCGAACGAAGCCGTGGTGGAGTTCTTTGCCGAAATGTTCGGAGTGTCGAAGTCGAGCGTGACCATCGTCAGCGGTGAGACCGGCCGCAATAAGGTGATTGCCGTGCGCGGCGTAAAGGCCGAGGCCGTGCGCGCGGCGCTGGGCGTGTAGATGGCGCTCAACAAAATAGCCATGTGCTTTTGAAAGGGCACGGCTTCACAAGCTGCGGAAAAACTCGAAATTGAAAGTCTGTTGTCAGGGCGCGACTTTAGTCGCGCCATTGAGTCAAGGCAAGATACAGCGGCTTCAGCCGCGGAGGGAGCGACCTCCTCAGCGGCTAAAGCCGAGTCGCACTTTCAGCGTTTAGCGGCATGGCTGAAGCCATGCCCTGACAAAACTCTTAAGCATCGAATTTTTCAGCAGCCTCTAAAGCCATGCCCTGACAAGATGGGTGGAACCGTCACTCCCGCGCTAAGGGTACTGCCGCACCGCCTCCCGCGCGGCGAATCCTGTAAGATGAACTTTCGCACGACTCCCGCGATACTGGAGTGTTCATGCTGAACTTGTACGCCGTGGTGCTCACGGTGATTGTGGTGGCATTGCTCTCGGTGAGCCTGTGGCAGGTGCGCAAGGTTCATACCAAGGCCGACTATCTTGTCGCCGGCCGCTCGCTGCCCGCCTACGTGCTGGTGTTCACCCTGCTCTCCTCGTGGATCGGCGCGGGTTCCTTGTTTGCCGGGGCCGAGAACGCCTTCCGCAACGGCTTTGCCGCCCTGTGGCAGCCGGCGGGCGGATGGCTTGGGTTGCTGATTATCTACTTTGTGGCGCCGCGGGCGCAGAAGTTTGCCCAATTCACCATCCCCGATCTTTTGGAAGCGCGCTACAACACCTGGGCGCGTGTGCTGGGCACCATCGCCATCCTGTTTGCCTACACGGCCATTGCCAGCTATCAGTTCCGCGCCGGCGGAGACATTCTGCACCTGATCTTCCCCGAGGTGGCCAAGGTGCATGGGACCATCATCATTGCCGCCTTCGTCATCCTCTTCACTGCGCTGGCCGGCATGGCCTCGGTGGCCTACATGGACGTGGTGATCGGTGTGCTGATCACCATCACCGGCTTCATCGCCTTGCCTGTGCTCTTTCACCAGGTGGGCGGACTCAGCGGCATGCATCACGCGCTGCCCGCCACGCACTTTACCCTGTTCGGCGAGTGGGGTATAACGCCGGGCACCTGCGGACGTTCGCGCAAGGAAGCCCTCATCAAGGCAATGGAATATTTTCTGCCGACCTTCCTGCTGATGATCGGCAACCAGTCGATGTACCAGAAATTCTTTTCCGCCAAGACGGAGCGCGATGCCAGCGTGGCCGTCGTCGGATGGGTCTTCGGCACGGTGGTGCTGGAGACGTTGATTGTGACGCTGGCCGTGGCGGGATCGGCCTTGTTCATGTCGTCGTCAGCGTCGCCCGTGGACTTTGCGCCGCGCGAGATCATCCCCTACACGGCGCGCAACTTTTTGCCGCAGGCGGTGGGCGCGTTGCTGATGGGATCGGTGTTTGCCAAGGTCATCTCGACGGCGAATAACTATTTGTTCTCGCCGGCCACGAACCTGATCAACGACGTGTACACGCGCTTCATCAATCCGCAGGCGACGCAGAAGAGCATTCTGCTGGTCTCGCGCGTGCTGGTGGTGGCCCTGGGAATCTGGGCGCTGGTGCAGGGATTGAAGCTGACCAGCGTGCTGGAAAAAGCGATGTACGCCTACACGATTTATTCGGCGGCCATAACGCCGGTGGTGATGGCGGCCTTCTTCTGGCCGCGCGCCACCAAGCAAGGCGCGGTGGCCTGCCTGCTGTCGGGCACGGTCATCACCGTGGCCTGGGATTCGTTGAAGGGCTCGCTGCCGCGCATTGTAGGTGAGCGCGATGCCATCTTTCCGGCCTTGATTGTGAGCGTGCTGGCGCTGGTGCTGGTGAGCCTGATGACGAAGCGCCCCGATGCGGAGAAGATCGCGCAGTTCTACGAATAAACTCCACAGACGCGAACGGCACGGCTGTGATGGAGTGTTGCCATGGCAAAGCCCGTTGCTTACATTGCCGATCACTTGCGCCGCGTGCTGGTGAATGGAGGCAGCGCGCCGCATTCGGCGGGCGTGCAGAAATTTTTCAAGGAAGAAATCCAGTCGCGCGGCTGGCGCACGGCTGAACTGCGTCAACTGGCGCGGCGCTTCTCCAAGGTGATCCGCCACGACGCGGGGCTGGATTACCTGGTGGCCGTCGCCGATGACCTCTTCCACGGCGATGTGCTGGAAGAAAAGATTCTGGCCGTGGTGCTCGTGCAGTCCTGCGTGAAGGAGTGCACAGCGGAACACTTCCAGCTCTTTGAAGCGTGGCTGGAGAGGGTGAGCACCTGGGCCGATCACGACGCGCTGGTGCAATACCTGATCGGCCCCATGATGGTGGCCGAGCCGAAGCGGGTGAAGAAGGTCTTCGCGTGGGCGAAGTCAACCCATCGCTGGCATCGCCGCGCGGCGGCCGTGGCCCTTTTGCGCGGAACGAACCTCGGCATGTTCTTTTCCGAGGTAGAGAAGATCACCGCGAAGCTGCTGACCGATGAAGACGATATGGTGCAGAAAGGCCTGGGATGGCTGCTGCGCGAGACCGCGCGCTACGACGCCCTGCACACCATGCCGCTGCTGCTGTCGATCCGCGAGAAAGCTCCGCGGCTGGTGCTGCGCACCGCCTGCGAGCGGCTCAGCAAGGCACAGCGCGAGCAGGTGCTGGCACGATAGAGACTGTATGCAGTCCTGAAAATATTTCTTAAAGTCGAGGGCTGACAAAACTCTTCTCAGTCCGCGGCTTGGGTTCTCGTCTGCGGCGGCCAATACTTCAGCACCAGGCGCGAGGCCAGCAGCACGACCAGCACGGCCACGTACTGTAGCGGCTCGTCCTTGTCTTTTTTAACCGACCAGAAGAAATGCCAGCAGCCGAAGGCGGCGGCGAGATAGACGAAGCGATGCAAGGTCGTCCAGCGCTTGCCCAGGCGGCGGATGGCCGCCTGCGTCGATGTAAGCGCCAGGGGCAGCAGGATGAGCCAGGCCAGGGTGCCAATCAGGATGAACGGCCGCTTGGCCACGTCGTGCGCCATGCGGAAGAGATCGAAGCTCTGGTCCAGCACCAGGTAGGTGAGCAGGTGCAGGGAGGCGTAGAAAAACGCGAACAGGCCGATGAGGCGGCGATACTGCACCAGCCATAGCATTCGGGTCCACCGGCGCAGCGGCGTGATCGCCAGCCCCACCAGAAGGAGCACCAGCGCGGCTTGTCCGGTGCGATGGGTGATGCGTTCGACGGGATTGGCGCCCAGGTGGCCGGTAAGGCCTTGTTGCACGAGGCGCAGCAGCCAGTAGAGACAGACCAGCCAGACGAGAGGTTTCAGAATCTGATTGCGTGTCATAGTTTGCACATGGCGGCGCGCGCCGAAGGCTCCTGGTATGTTGATGCGCGAAGCTGGAGTAAGGCTCCAACGAAGCGCATTTTGGGATTGCTTTTGCTTTCAAAGGGGTAGGTTGCTTTTCCACACATGCACCGGTTTTGGGCCATTGACCTTACCCGGCCAGGGAGCTAGTCTCGCAACTGCCCGCCCTTTTTGTGAGTGAGAGCGGGGCCGTCTCCACGGTATTCCCCCAAAGCCCTGGTGCAAGCCAGCGGAAACATATGCCGTCACGAAGTTAGCGATTTCGCCGTCATGGATGGAGCGTTTGCGCTAGATTTCCGGCGGGGGACCAATGCGGGCCGCTGTACTAAAATCAGCTACAATATGTAGCGGTGGGTTCTTGACTCATACAACATAACGAGCTATTGTACGCATCCTACGGGTTTGAAGCAGTGGATGATCTTCCCAGTGTTCCCACTCTGAAGGTCAGCAAAATGACAGCAGTTGTGGTTGCCTCGACGCTGCGATTTTTGGCTTTGCGAGGCGGTAGTGAAGGTTGCACGCCATCAGGAATGGCGGCGCACTGGAAGTAGTCTCTCTCAATTGACTCCGTCGTCCGATTCCCCAGCCGGGAGGCAGGAACTTGGCGTGACGGACTCTCCGCGGCCGGGCCGTGAGCGCCCGAGGCGCCCCACGTTGCGCGCCTTTGCCGGAGAGCAGGATGTTTGCGGCTTGTCCGCGGTTTCCCGGCGTATCCCCTTTGTGCACGAGAAGGAGTTTGCCTGATGGCTGATGTATCTGTTCCGATCCCCACTTCTGTACCAATCTCGACCGGCGCGCCGAAGAAGAGCGCCAACCAGCCGCAGCAAACCCAGGGACTCGAGTTCCCGCGCCGCTTTACGCAGGCGGGAGTTTCGCCGTACGACAAGCTGGAGTGGGAGCGCCGCACGGCGTCGATCATCGACAGCAAGGGCACCGTCATCTTCGAGCAGAAGGACGTTGAGGTACCCAAGGACTGGTCGATGACGGCCACCAACATTGTGGCCAGCAAGTATCTGCATGGGCAGATTGGCACGCCGCAGCGCGAAACCGGCGTGCGCCAACTGGTGACGCGCGTGGCCGAGACCATCCGCGACTGGGGCATGAAGGACGGCTACTTCCGCTCGGCGGCCGACGCCGCGACGTTCCACGACGAGCTGGCCTTCCTGCTGCTGAACCAGTACGCGGCGTTCAATTCGCCGGTGTGGTTCAACGTGGGCTGCGATCGCATTGAGCCGAACTCCGACGCGCAGAACTGGCACTGGAATCCGGACGCGAAGCATATTGTGTACAGCGTCACCGGCTACCGCTATCCGCAGTGCTCGGCGTGCTTCATCAACAGCGTGCAGGACTCTCTGGATTCGATTCTGACGCTGGCCAAGACCGAGGGCATGTTGTTCAAGTGGGGTTCGGGCACGGGCACCAACCTCTCTCCGCTGCGCGGCTCGATGGAAGTGCTCTCCGGCGGCGGGCAAGCCTCGGGACCGCTGTCGTTCATGAAGGGCTTCGACGCCTTTGCCGGCGTCATCAAGTCGGGCGGCAAGACGCGCCGCGCGGCCAAGATGGTGATCCTCAACGTCGAGCATCCGGACATTGTGGAATTCATCGAGTGCAAGCAGAAGGAAGAAGAGAAGGCCTTTGCCCTGGCTCGCGAGGGCTACGACGCCAGCGGGCTGGACAGTGAGGCTTACAGCTCCATCTTCTTCCAGAACGCCAACAACTCGGTGCGCGTCAGCGATGAGTTCATGCAGGCGGTTCTGGACGACGCCGAGTTCAGCACGCGCACGGTGCGCGACGGCGAGCCGGTGAAGACCTTTAAGGCGCGCGACCTGATGAACCGCATTGCCAAGGCCACCTGGGCCTGCGGCGATCCGGGCATGCAGTACGACTCGACGGTGAACCGCTGGCACACCTCGAAGAACACGGCGCGCATCAACGCCTCGAACCCGTGCTCGGAGTACATGTTCCTGGACGATTCGGCGTGCAACCTGTCGTCGCTGAACCTGATGAAGTTTGCCTCCAAGGGCACGTTCGACGTGGACGCTTACCGGCACGCGGTGGAGATCATGATCACGGCGCAGGAAATTCTGGTGGACCACTCGGGCTACCCGACGGAGATGATTGCGAAGAACTCGCACGACTACCGTCCGCTGGGCCTGGGCTACGCCAACCTGGGCGCGCTGCTGATGGCCACCGGCCTGCCCTACGATTCCGACGCGGGACGCGACTACGCGGCGACCCTGACGGCCATCATGTGCGGCCAGGCGTATTTGCAGTCTTCGCGCATTGCCGAGCTGTGCTCGCCGCTGGCTTCGGCCACCGAGCTCACGGCCAAGGCGGAGCACTACGACGGCGCCTGCCCGGGCTTCTTCATCAACCGCGAACCGTTCCTGGACGTGATCCGCATGCATCGCGAGGCGGTGGACCATATCAGCCGCGCCACGGTGCCGGCCGGCCTGATTCAGGCGGCGCGGCAGGCGTGGGACGGCGCGCTGGAGCACGGCGAAAAGTTCGGCTACCGCAACTCGCAGGTAACGGTGCTGGCCCCGACCGGAACCATCGGCTTCATGATGGACTGCGACACCACCGGCGTGGAGCCCGACCTGGCGCTGGTGAAGTTCAAGAAGCTGGTGGGCGGCGGCATGATGAAGATCGTCAACAACACCGTGCCGGAGGCGCTGTTCAAGCTCGGATACTCGGCCGAGGAAGCCAACGCCATTGTGGGCTACATCGACGAGAACGGCACCATTGAGGGCGCGCCGGGACTGAAGGCGGAGCACCTGGCGGTGTTCGATTGCGCCTTCAAGGCGGCCAAAGGCTCGCGCACCATCAGCCCGATGGGTCACCTGAAGATGATGTCGGCGGCGCAGCCGTTCATCTCCGGCGCCATCTCCAAGACCATCAACATGCCGACCGAGGCCACGGTGGAAGACATTGCCAACGCCTACGTGGAGGCCTGGAAGATGGGCATCAAGGCCGTGGCTATTTACCGCGACGGCAGCAAGCAGATGCAGGTGTTGACCACGAAGGAAGAGGACGGCAAGAAGCCGGAAGCCGCGCCGGTGGCCGAGCAGGAGGATTACGAAGCGCCTCCGCTGGCGCGCCGCAGCAAGCTGCCCGACGAGCGCTTCTCGGTGACGCACAAGTTCCGCGTGGGTTCGCACGAGGGCTACGTGACGGTGGGCCTGTACAAGAACGGCATGCCGGGCGAGGTGTTCATCACCATGGCCAAGGAAGGTTCGACCGTCAGCGGCCTTATGGACAGCTTTGCCTGCGCGGTGTCGATCGGCCTGCAGCACGGCGTTCCGCTGCGCTTGCTGGTGAACAAGTTCGCACACACGCGCTTTGAGCCGAGCGGCTGGACACAGAACCCCGAGATTGGCTATGCCAACTCGATCATGGATTACATCTTCCGCTGGATGGACCTGCGCTTCCTGACCGGGGAGCAGCAGAGCCTGTTCGACGATCTGCGTCCGCACGCGCCGGGCGAGCATCCGGCGCCGCACGCGCACTCGCATCCGGCGGCGCACACGGCTGCCACGGGCCACGTCTCCGACGCCTTGAGCGAGGTGGTGAACCTGGGCGACGCACCGAGCTGCCACGTCTGCGGCGCCATCATGACGCGCAACGGATCGTGCTACCGCTGCCAGTCGTGCGGCTCCACGAGCGGTTGCAGCTAAACAAAAAAGTGTTGTAGATGGATCGAGGCGATCCAACAAAAAGGCCGGAGCTTCATGTTCCGGCCTTTTTGCTGCGCAAAAGCAAATTGTTATGGGACGAGAACAATCTTGCCGAAGGCGCCTGGCTCCAGCACTTCCCGGTGCGCGCGCGGGGCTTCGGCCAGCGGAATCTGTTTGCCGACCACGGGACGCAGAGTTCCGTTTTCCAGCCCGGCGAAGATGGCCGCGTGGATTTCTGCTTCTTCCGCGGCGGTGACGGCCCACAGGGTGAAGGCGTGGATGGTGCCGCGGCGCGCCATCAGATCGCGCGGGGTGATCGTTACGTCGCCACGGCTGCCGACGATGACCACGCGGCCGTTCATGGCCAGTAGCTTCAAGTCGTGCGCCAGGTTGACGTTGGCCAGCATTTCGACGATGGCGTCCGCGCCCTGGCCGCCGGTGGAGGCGAGAATCTGTTCGCGGTAGCCTTCCTGCGAGTGATCGAACGCCTGATGCGCGCCCTCGCGCAGGATGAGTTCGCGTCCGCGGGCGCTGCTGGCGGTGCCCAGCACGCGCAGTCCCGCGGCGCGCGCCCACTGCACGGCGGCAATGCCTACGCCGCCGCTGGCGCCGTGGATGAGCACCGTCTCACCGGCCTTGATGCGCGCCCGGTGATGCAAGGCGTGGAAGGCCGTGCCGTAGGGAACCCAGACTCCCGCGCCTTGCGCGAACTCGATGTTGGCGGGCAAGGGAAAGACCTGCGACTCCAGGGCCAGGGCGTACTCCGCGTAGGTGCCGGTGATGGACTTGGCGAGATAGACACGGTCGCCGGGATTGACGCGCGAGACTCCCGCGCCAACGGCTTCCACCAGGCCGCCGCCATCGGATCCGGGTGTGTAGGGCAGCGGCGGCTTGACGGCGTAGGTTCCGGTGCGCGTGTAGGTGTCGGCCGGATTGACGCCGGCGGCATGAATCCGGACCAGCACTTGTCCCGCGGCGGGCTGCGGCGTGGAAACCTCGTGCAGAGTGAGAACCTCGGGTCCGCCGAATTCATGAACTTGAATGGCTTTCATCGTGCCTCCAGAAAAAAACTACGCCATAGTTGGATGCGCTGGTGTGCCGCGGGACGCAAAGGCCATGGTAAAAGCGTCCCAGGTTAGCTCGCTGCGCTCGCGAACCTGGGGCACAACACGCGAACCTGGGGCACAACACTCGCGAACCTGGGGCACAGCGCAGGTTGCAAATTACCCGAGCAGCACCGGTGCCAGCTCCTTCAACTCATCAATTTTGCGCGCGATGTTCACCGCGTTGCGGCAGGTGGCGCGGCAGGTGACGCAGCCGGAGCAGGCAGCCAGCGCGTGCGGCGCGGCCAGGGCCAGCGTGAGGCGGGCGTGCTCGCGGTTGCCGTACTGCACGGCGTACATGTGGGTGCGCATCAACCCAGGGATATCCACCTGGCGCGGGCAGTCCTCGCGGCACTGGCCGCACTGGCGGCAGAACTCGGCCTGCGCCACGGTGGCCTTGTCACCGAGGAAGGCTTTCTCTTCGGTGGTGTAGGAGAGGTTCGCGGTCACCGAGAAGTTCTGCTCAAGCTGATCGAAGTTGGTGAAGCCGGGGATGGCGGTGGCGATGTGGGGATTGGCGAGCACCCACTTGAGCAGCGCCGTCTGGCTGCACGCGGGCAGTGTGCCGGGCAGCTTGGAACTGGGCTTGGCGGTGCCACCGGCCTGCGTCTTCATGGCCACAATGCCAATGCCGCGTTTGGCGGCCGTGGCGATGGCCGTGTGCAGAGCGGCGTCGTCCGCCATGGTGTAGTTGAGGCCCACCAGCACCACGTCATGCGCGCCGAGGCGCGTGGCGGCCTGCAACACCTGTGCGGCGTTGGAGTGGGTGGAGACGCCGAGGAAGCGCGCCTTGCCCTCCTTCTTGAACGCCATCATCGCTTCCAGAGGCGCTTCCAGGGCGACATCGTCGGCGTTGTCGAGGTTGTGGAAGTAGAGGATATCCACGTGGTCCATTTGCAGACGCTTCAGGCTGCCCTCGAAGATCGAGCGCATCTCGGCCTTCACCTCGGGGGCGCGGCGGCGGGCGGCGAGGATGTGCGTTTTGGTGGCGATGACGACCTTGTCGCGCACGCCGAGATCCTTGATGACCGTGCCGAGCATCTCCTCGTTGCGGCCGTTCTGGTAGACGGCGGCGGTGTCAAAGTGGCGGATGCCCATTTCATAAGCGCGGCGCACCACGGCCGGCATGTTGGCGTTCATCACGCCCATGCTGACCACGGGCAGAGAGAGTCCGGTTTTGCCCAGCGTGCGATGGATGGGCGCAGGCGCGGTGGCGGCGTGCAGCAGCCCGGCCTTGCCCAAGACCTGCGAGGCGGCCATAAAGGCAAGAGGTTTGGCGATGAACTCCCGGCGATTCCAGTCTTTCATGCGGTCCTCCAAAGTGAACCGGTAGAAACTGCGTTAGTGGTAGATGCCATCTTCGGCAGAGGAATCAAGCAGCACCTGATTCTTGGGATTGCGCGTTTCGCCGACGCTGGTGACGTACACGCCGCGGCGGTCGGCAATGGGACACTTGTTTTCGCAGATGCCGCAGCCGGTGCACAACTCAGGATCGACGTGCGGCTGCTTGACGGCGAGCATGGTTCCGTCAGGCTTCATCACCTCGACCTCCTGGAACCAGATGGCTTTCTTCGGCGTGGGGCAGTGCTCTTCGCAAACGATGCAGGTGCGCGCCGAAGCATACGGCAGGCAGCGGTTCTTGTCGAAGAAGGCGAGGCCAATTTTGACCTGCTGCTTTTCCGGCAACGAAACCTTCCGGATGGCCTGCGTGGGACAAACCTGCGAACAGAGGTTGCACTCGTACTCGCAGTAGCCCAGGCGCATGTTCATCACCGGCGTCCACAGTCCGGCCAGTCCGCCTTCGCTGAAGGCGGGTTGCAGCGCGTTGGTGGGGCACACCTTCATGCACTCGCCGCAGCGCACGCACTTGGAAAGGAATTCATCCTCGGGCACGGAGCACGGCGGGCGGATGAGTTCGGCGCTGAAGGTGCGTCCTTCGCCAAAGGCGCTGCTGCGCACGAGCAGTGCGGTGGTCACACCGGCGGCCGCGCCAAACACAACACCGCGGCGGGTGACGTCGAGCCGCGCTTCCCTGGGCGGCACAAAGAAATGTTTGATCCAGCGAACGGAGGCGTTGCTCATGGGCGGCCTCCGGGGACGTGAATCGAAAATGTGATGGCCTGGTGAGGGCAGGCGGACTGGCAGTTCCAGCAATACATGCACTCGGTCGGCTTCCAGGCGGAGGAGTCGGGATTGGCCCCGCCCTGGCAGTTCTCCACGCAGATGCGGCAACCGTTGCAGGCGGCTTCATCGCGCTGGATCTGTACCAGGGGATTGTTGCCCACCACGCCGAGCAGCGCGCCCAAAGGACAAACGTAGCGGCACCAGAAGCGCGTGCGATGCAGGTTCAGCAGCAGCGCGCCGAAGAAGAGAATGGCCAGCAGAAAGCTGCCGGTAAAGTGCGGCTGCAAGTCGGCCAACACGGTGCGGCGCAGCACGTCATAGACGGGCTCGGTGGCCGAGGTGAGATGGAAGCCGTGGATCGCGGGATCGGTCTGATAGACCCAGCCAAAGCTGGACTTGGTGGCATCGTCCAGCATGGGATAGGCCACCATGGCCGTGCCGCGGAAGAGGAAGGAAAAGGGATCGATCCATCCGGCGAGGTTGAGACCCAGCAGCGAGCACACCACCAGTGCCAGCAGTACGTAGTATTTGATGCGCTGGCGCGGCGAAAACGTGGACGAGGCTACGCGCAGTTTGGCTCCGCCGCGGCGCACGGCGGTCACGAGATTGTGCAGGGCGCCGAAGGGGCAGATCCAGCCGCAGAACCAGCGGCCCGCGAGAAACGTGACGGCCAGGGTGATGAGAGCCAGCAGCATTCCGGAGGCGATCTGGTGCGAGGCAATAAAACTGGTAACGAGCACCAGGGGATCGAACTGGAAGAAGAGGTCCACGCCGCGTCCCGCGCGGTTTACCGGATGATAGGCCGTTTGCAGGAATAGATAGACAAATGCGAATACAAAGGCGGTCTGGCACACGCGGCGGAGCCAGACCGGCCAGGATGTTTTGTTCCGCGCCATGGATTACCCAACCTCGATGCGGCGCGGGCGCAAGGATTCAAAGTCCATGGTGCCCAGGCGGCGGTTGGCGGCTTCGACGATGTAGCCGATCTCCTGCGGCTTGTGGCCGAGCAGAGAGGCACCGAAGGCGTCGATGGCCACCTGGTCGGTTCCGGCGGCCACGGTGTCGCGGCGGTGCACGTCGGCCAGGTTGCCGCCCACGGGACCGTTGGCCACCAGCACGCGCACGGCGTCCATGACGACGAGCGTGGGCTTGAGGAAGACGGCGAGATCGGCCAGCGTGTTGTTCAAATCCTGATGGAAGCGGTTACGCTCGCCGCCGACGACGCCCATCAGGTTCTTCATGCCGAGCGTGGCCTTGCAGAGGCCGTGATGTTTGACGATGGGCACGTTGATGAGCTTGTTGACGCCGAGCACGTCGCCGTACACGTCCCAGGAACTGAGCGCCTTGCCGTGAATGGTGGTCTTGCGGTAGCGGCGCTCGTCGAGGATGAAGCAATCGGCGCCGGCGTGTTGCGCGGCCTGCTGAATGCCGCTGCGCGCAAAGCAGGCGGTGGCCGTGTTGCAGGAGTTGTCGCTGACGATGACCTTCTTCGCGCCCGCCTCATAGCAGAGCGAGACGACGGTGGCCACCACGTCGGGATTGGTGGTGGCGGCCTGCTCGGGCTGGCGATTCCAGCCGATGTTGGGCTTCACCCACACGGTATCTCCGCGCTGAATGAATCGTCCCATGCCGCCCAGGCCGTTGACGGCTTCGCGCGTCAGGCGGCGAGCCTCATCGGCGATGGCCGCGGGCTGTTGCGGAGACGATTTGAAATGGGCAATGCTCAGCGACGGCCCCGTGGCGGCCAGGGCATCCAGGGCGAACGGGCCCAGCTTGAGTGCGGCACCGGCCGCGGCGCAGGCGGCTAGAAATTCTCTCCGCGAAGTATCGGACATCGGCAAACTCCTCCCGGAATTTGCAACCTTGATACAACAAATCGCACAGGGGGCGCTGTGACGTCTAAACCGTTTTACGTTTCTTTACCGCAAATTTCGCAGGGCCTCGGCAAAAAGCGCCACGGGCGCGTTTTCCGGATGGAAAAGCACCACCGTGTACCGCCCTGTGGAACTGGCGACGGCCTGGCCTTCAAAGCTATTGCTGGCGCGAAATGCATGAGGGCCAAGCTCCGGAGCCTCGGCGCACTGGCCGGATTTTTTGAAGTGTTCGGCCAGCCGCGCCAAACGCTCAGTGGCACCGGCTTCATCGGCGGCCACCGAAACCAGCAGCGTTGCGGACTTCTCCTCTGTGCCGTAGCTGGCCAGGTAAGCGGGACCAAGGAAGGAGTGGCCCAGAGGGTCCTGCAACACGTACTGCTCGCTGTGCGGCAGACGCGCCGCGGTGGGGAATTTCTGCAAGAGAGCAGGGAAGGACTTCTCCGGGCCGGCCTGTGCGGAGAGGGCGCAGGCAAACCGGTCGAGCGCGGCGTCGGCACCTTCGCCAAAGGCGGCCAGCTTGAAGTAGAACGGTCCCTGCAGGAAGTTGACGATGCCCTGATTGCGATAGCCTTCCGCGCCGAGCGCGATGTAGTCATACGCGGGTGAGCGCTCGGAGGCGTACATGCCGAAGGCGTTCTCGGCTGTACCCATGTCGAAGATGTCCACGGTCACATCTGCCGTGTCGGCCTTGAACTCCTGATGCAGCATGAGTTGAAGGTTGTAGAGCGCGTAGATATCGGCGCCGCCGTCCATGTACTGGTAAAGGTTGGCGGCGGAGTAGAACTCGGCGGGCGCGTTGGCCTTGGCCTGCGCGGGCAGCGCCGCGGGGATCAATTGCAAAAGTCGCACGCGCGAGGCGGCAAGTTCGGCGGGTACGGCGCGCGATGGGGACGAAGGCTGCGCAGCGGAGGAATCCTGAGAGTCCTGCGCCAAGGCCGGCAGCGCGGAGATTCCCAGAAGAACGGCGAGAGCAAATAGAAAATTACGCATAGGAAAATGCGGCGTGGACCGCTGCGGCCAATGTACGACAAAAACGCGGCAAGCCCCAAGCATTGGCGGAAACGGACAATCGCGGAGCAAGAATAATCCCCCGGCCAAAGCCAGGGGAAAGTCCTCAGGAGAGAGGGGAGAATTAGCGGCGTCCGCCGCCACGGCCGCCATAACCGCCACCGCGGCCGCCGTAACCTCCGCCATGTGCATAGCCGCCGCCGTAGCCGTAACCGCGTCCGACCGGTCCGCGCCATCCACCACGGTATCCGTATCCGTAGTAGCGCGGATAGTATCCATATCCGTAACCGTACCCCACGGCGGGATAGACGTAGCCGGGGTCATACACCGCGTAAGGGTAACCATAGGGCGCGGGCGGAACCACGTAAGGCCCAGGGCCAACCGCTACGCCAAGCGCAACTCCCGGCGCCGGACGCACGCCAACTACCACTTGCGCATTCGCCTTGGCCGGTGCCATTAGCACCATGGCAAAGAGCAATCCAAACATCGCAACCATCGTCTTTTTCAGCATCTCGTTGACCTCCGTACAGCGATAAGAACCCATCAGAGGGAGAAAGTTTTGATGCCCTTTAGCGGGAAACACTTCTTTACGATGGCGGCCGGAGCCTTGGAAAGACCGGGTGAGCCACGACTGGAGCGCGTAAACGCGAAAGGGTGCGCCGCAGCAAAGAAAAGCGGACGCCTTGGAAGGCGCCCGCAAGGTTGAAACATACGAAGATTTAGTGGTGCGGTTCGTCGTGTTTTTCGCCGTGGTTCTGATTGCCGCCCTTGGGCTGAGCCTGCGGCGCGCCGTGCTGTTGCTGCGGCGCAGAATGCTGCTGCTGCGCCTGCGGAGTCTGGCGTTGCTGTGGCGTCTGCTGGGCCGGGCGCTGCTGCTGCATCTGCTGCGGGCGGGCTGTGTTGGTCGTGGCTCCGCCGCCGCGCTGCGGCGTGTTGCCGGCCGCATTCCGTGCGGGCTGCGACGGGTAAGTGTTGTTGCCGGCCGCGGGGCGAGACGGGTTGGCGTTGCCGCCGCGGTTCATGTTGGACGGCGTATTGCCGCGCGTGGACGGAGACGGCGTATTGCGCGACTCAGGCATGGAGCGCGGTGTGGCGTTCATGGTGGAAGGCGCTACACGTCCGCCGGCGGAACGGGCGGGAACGGCGTCGTGCCCGCTGAATTCACCGGGACGCGAGGTGGCTGCCACGGCGGGACGTCCGGCGTTGTTGCGGGCAAAGTTGCCGGGGTTGTGCGCCGCCGTGTCCTGATGCTGCATCTGGTGCTGCGTGGCCTCCATGTGGCGGTCGTGGGAGGCGATCATCTCCTCGCGTCCGGGCGCGCGGCGGATGCCGCCGGGGCCGTTGAAGCTGTAGCGCGGTCCGCCATGCTCGTTCACGATGACCGTGCGGTTGACGTACACGTTGGTGATGCGGGGACCACCGACGTTGAGGACGGCGCTGTTGTAGAAGAACGATCCATGCCGCCATTCGCCCCCGAAAAATCCCACGCCGCCATAACCAAAGCCGTAGTTGACGCCACCGTAGAAGCCCACATGCGGTCCCCAGTAGCCGGCGTGCCACAGATAAGCGCCATCGGACCATCCCCAGTAGCCGGGCGTCCACAGCAGGCCGGGCTCGGGAGCGGGCACCCAGGTGCCGGGCACCCAGTAGTAGCCTTCGTCACCCCAGGCCCAAAAGCCGGGGGTCCACAGGAAGTCGGGGCCGGGGCAAGGCGGCTGCTCGTAAACCGGCAGCGGAGGCGGGGCCACGTTGATGGAGATAAACACCCCCGCAAAGGAGGCGGACGAGAGGGCCGTGAGCAGCGCAACAAAAACCAAAAGACGGGCAATGCGGGTACGCAACATAATTCGATCTCTCCTGGTCAACCAAGTGCAAGCTGCAACGGCCGGTTCCGAGACGGAAGCAGGCGGTTGCAGCCCCTTTTGATGAGCAGTTCGGCTTCCATTCGGGAAACCGCGTAAAATGCCGCACATCGCGGCTTAGGGGATTCAACCCGGGAAAAACTTACATGTCGCGGAGAAAGACTTTCTCGCAACCAGACATTATGCTCCTGGAAGGAGCGCCCCGCACGAGAATGGGGCTGGGGAGTGCCATGCACATTGATGAGGAACTGGCGGGCGCAGCGTGCCTCCTGCGCGCCTTGCGGACGGAAGACCTGACGCCCCTGGCCGGGTTCGCCAATAATCCCCGCGTAGCCGCTTACCTGCGCGACCGCTTTCCCCACCCCTACGGTGAGCAGGACGCGCGGAACTTTTTCGATTTCGTCAGCCACTCGCAGGAGGAGTGCGTAGCGGCCATCGTCTGCGGAGAGCAGTTGGCAGGCGTGATCGGGTTGCAATTCCGCACCGATATCGAGCGCTGCTCGGCCGAACTGGGGTACTGGCTGGGCGAGCCTTTCTGGGGGCGTGGACTGGCCACGGCGGCCGTGCGCGCCTTTACCGCCTGGGGCATGGCGCGCTTTGAACTGACGAGAGTTTACGCCGAGGTGTTTGCGGAAAACCCCGCCTCGGGCCGGGTGTTGGAAAAAGCCGGCTTCGAAAGGGTGGGCGTGTTGCGTAAGGCGGCCATCAAAAGGGGACGGCACCACGACTACCTTCTCTACGACCTGACGGCCTGAGGCGCGGGGAACACCAGGCGACAGGTTTTGTGCCGTGGACAGAGTGAAGGCCGCTGGAGAAGATCACCAGCGGCCTTTGCAATCTGATCACAAGCGCCCCCCGGGAGACGCCCGGTGGCGGGAACCGCCGTCTGGAGTACTCCACTTCGCCGCGATCACGCTGAGCAATGCCAGCAAACTCTACCCCTCGCAGAGGACGGAAAACGTCGCGGGAGTGACTCGTGAACGGCTACCGCCAACCGGCCCGCGCGGGGATAAGAGTTCCTCATGGTATAGTTAGTCCCACTCGCGCCGGCCATAGGTTTTAACGGACATTTGCGGACATTTGCGGCGAGCGAAAGCGAACGACACGATGAACGCCTCCGGCAAGCAGCGGTTGGATTCGTGGAAAGAGATTGCCGCATTTTTTGGCCGCGATGAACGGACAGTTCGTCGCTGGGAGAAGGAACGCGCCCTTCCGGTGCATCGAATGCCCGGTAAGGCTCGTGGCTCGGTATATGCGTTTCCGGAAGAGCTGTCACGCTGGCTGCAATCGGCACCTCTAAGTTCTCCGGGCGAGGTTGGCGACGAGCTTTCCGGCTTGGAGCCTCCGGGAGAGTTTGAGGCGGACGCGCCTGCTTTTGTCCGGTGGCCACGCTGGCTGCTGGCGGCGGTGCTGGTGGTCTTGCTGCTGGCGGCCGTCTGGGGAGTGCGCCGCGTGCGGGAGCACAGCCGGCCGGGCGAACCGGGTTCCGCCGCCAATTCCATCCGGGACAAGGTTTCCGCCGACCCTCAGGCGGAAGACCTCTATCTGAAAGGCCGTTACGAGTGGAACAAGCGCACACCGGAGAGCCTGAACCGGGCGGTGGAGCTGTTTAACCAGGCGATTGCGCGCGACCCGAGGTTTGCCCAGGCGTATGCCGGGTTGGCCGAGAGCTACAACCTTCTGCGCGAGTACTCATCCATGCCGGCACCGGAGGCCTACTCGAATTCCCTGACTGCGGCGCGTCAGGCGTTGGAACTGGATCCGTCGCTGCCGGAAGCGCATCGCGCGCTGGCTTTTGCCCTGTTCAACTGGGAGTGGGATCTGCCGGGGAGCGAGCGGGAGTTCCGACGGGCGCTGGAATTGAATCCTTCCGATGCCGTGGCCCACCACTGGTACGCCACCTCTCTGCTGATGTCGGGCCGCACGGCGGATGCCCTGTCGCAGATTGAACTGGCGCGCCAGCTTGATCCGAGTTCGGCGGCCATTGCGGCCGATCGCGCGCTGATTCTCGCCAGGAACGGACAGCGCGGGGAAGCGATGAAGCTGCTGCGCCAGATCGAAACAACCGATCCCAATTTCCGTTCTCCACACTGGTATCTGGCGTGCCTCGGCCTGGACGCGGGCGACATTCCCGAGTATTTGCGCGAAGCAAAGGTTGCCGCCGGATTGTCCCGGAACGCAACGCAACTCGATATCCTGAACCAGGAGGAAAAAGCCTACCGGCAGGGCGGCGAAGCGGCAATGTGGCAGGCCACGCTTAAGGTGCAAAAGGACCTGTATGCTCGCGACCGGATGGACGCCTACGACCTGGCCGTCACCTGCGAGCGGGGGAAGGATCGCGCCGGGGCCATGCACTACCTGACTCTTTCCTTCGAGCAGCACGACCCGCGCTTCATTGGCGTGCTCAGCGAAGAGCCGTTTACAGGAATGCGCGGCGATGCGGCCTTCCGCAGTTTGCTGAAGCGCGCACATTTGCCATTGCCTTAGCCCGCGGGGTGGTGGGAATGACCATGCGCAACGCCGCCGAAGGCCCGTGATTCCGCATTGATCCCAATATAAATTTGATACCTGCTATCCAGAATTTTTATCGCTGCGCAATCGGCGATGCGATCCCTGTTGCGGAAAAACATGTAAAACCCCTTGGTTTTATGGATTTTCATGGGATTTTCATGGGAGCGCAATCTGGGGGGCAAAGCCGCTAGAACTGGTTCGGGATGCGATACAACCAATTCTTATCGGGACAATAAATAAAAGGAATTGGAATGGCGTGTTAAGCACAGATACTCTCGCTCAACGATATTTCACAAAGAGCAGTACACATGTAACGGGCCCTTTGCATCACTGAAATCTATTTTGGGAGAAAGTCTATTGGCTACGGGACGCCTCATCTTGAAGGCGCTGGGAAGTGTATTCCTCGCGTGCGCTTTGTCTGTATCTCTGATGGCACAAACCACGGACACGGACAAAAAACTTGCCGACCTTGAAAAGCAACTGGAAGCCCTGCGCGCTCAGATTCAGGAGCTGAAGGCTGCTTCCGCACCTGCACCCGCAGCCGCGCCCGCTCCCGCAGCGACCACGGCGGCGGCAGCTCCGGCGGCCGCGCCTGCCGCGCCTCCGGCCAATCCCCTGGCGGGCATCACCAGTGTGCTGGGCGGAGTAAACCTGACGGGACTGGTGGACGCCTATTACACGTATAACGCGAACCATCCCAAATCCCTTGGGTATCCTGGTGTGACTTATAACTCGACGACTCCGTTCAACGGCGTGGGCGGGCAGATCGGGTTGAACCTTTTGGAACTGCAGTTGGACAAGCCGGTGGACAAGAGTTCGCCGCTGGGCTTCCGCACGGCCTTCGGCTGGGGCCAGGCGATCAACGCCATGAACAACACCGGCTCGGATCTGGCCAGCGGCGCGTCGGGCGCCTCGCAATACCTGAAGGAAGCCTACTTCTCGGTGTATGCGCCGGTGGGCAAGGGCCTGCAGATCGACGCCGGCAAGTTTGTGACCCCGGCGGGCGTGGAAGTGGTGGAGAGCAACCAGAACTGGAACTACACGCGTGGCTTGCTGTTCTACTACGCCATTCCGTATTACCATTACGGCGCTCGCGCCAAGTACACCTTCAACGACAAGTGGACCGCGACCGCGTTCCTGGTGAACGGCTGGAACAACGTGATTGCCAGCAACAGCGGCAAGACCGGAGGTTTGAGCCTGGCCTGGACGCCGAACAAGAAGTGGTCCATTACCGAAAACTACCTGGGCGGCCCGCGCGACATCGCGATGAACGGCAACAACACCGACTGGAACCATCTCTTCGATACGGTCGCCACCTACACGCCAACGGCGAAACTCTCGCTGGCCGGCGAACTCGATTACGACCTGCAGGAACTGACCAGCAAGACTCATGCGGATTACACCGGTCTGGCTCTGTTTGCCAAGTACCAGATCAGCCCGGCGGTGGCGTATGCCGCCCGCTATGAGTACTTCAACGATCACGACGGGCTGGGCACGCTGGTGACCGGCGGCCAGCACCTGAACGAACTTACCCTGACGGCCGAACGCAAGGTGTACGGCCATATGTTGACCCGTCTGGAATACCGTCACGATCAGTCCAACAAGGACTTCTTCTACTACGGCCAGACGAGCAGCAGCAAGCATCAGGACACGGCCACGCTGGGCCTGATCTACGTAATCGAACCGGCGAACTAAATCCTGCGGCGGCCCTGAGGGCTGCTCTTGTCGGCGAGTTGGGTTGCGCCGGACCTTTGCAAAGGGGGCCGGCGCAGCCCAAACGTCAACCTTTCAGCGGTGTATTACAGCGAGGAGATTCCCATGGCGACACCCCCTGCCACGAACGTTGAAATGCAAAAGACATTGGGCCTGACCGGCTTGACGATGAATGCAATGGCACTCATCGCGCCGGGTGCATTCCTCTGGCTCACGTTCTACATTCAGGCCACCACCGGCAGCACGGCTCCGTCCATGTGGATGGGCATTGTGCTGGCTCTGCTGCTCTGTCTTGCGACGGCCGTCTGTTACGCGGAAATGGCCAAGCTCTACCCCGGCACCGGCAGCTCCTACTACTTCGCGGAACAGTCCTTCCTGAATCACGACAAAGTCTGGCGCTACGCGCGCATTTCCAAGTTCATTGTCGGCTGGGGCTCGCACCTCTATTACTGGATCTATCCCGGCGTGATGGTGGGCACCATGGGCCTGCTGTGCGGCTACATCGCCGGCACTCTGTGGCCCAACTTCATGAGCGCGTCGAACCCCGGACCGGTCTTCATGATGGTCGTGGCCGTGGTCTTCTCCTTCCTGATCGCCTACATTGCGCACCGCGGCGTGAACGGCTCGACGGCCATCAACATCGGCATTAACGTCATTCAGATTTCGGCTCTCGTGGTCTTTGCCTTGCTGGCGCTGGGCTATCGCACCAACCATCCGGCGGGCAGCCACGGACGCCAGTTTGACTCGGTCTCCGGCGCCAGCTACGACTACGAATTCGCCACCACGACCACCACGGTCAACGGCCAGGCGACCGACACCATTGTGCGCGACACTAACCAGGTGCCGCAGCCGAAGATGGACGCCGCCGGCAAGCCGGTGCCGCTTATCGTCGCCTATCCGACCAGCGACGCTTCGGGCAACTTCCTGACCCACGAAAAAGCGAAGTCGGTCATCAGCCCGCACAAGTTCAGCTGGGTCTTCCTGCAGGCCACGGTGGCCATTCTGATCCTGGTGGGCTTTGAGTCGGTGACGGCCATGGGCGGCGAGGCCAAGAACGCCAAGCGCGACGTGCCCATCGCGGTCATCGTCTCGCTGCTGGTGCAGGGCTGCTTCTGCTACCTGTTTGAGTATTTCGCGGCCAACTACTTCCTCAGTAATGGATACACGATGCAGAGCGCGGCAGGTTCGGCGGCACCGATCGGCGACATGATGGTTCTGGTGGGCGACTCGTTGTTCGGCGCCGGCCGCGGCCGCATCTTCATGCTGGTGGAAGCCTTCACCGTGTTCCTGGCGCTGATCGGCACCACCCTGAGCTGCATGAACACGGGCGCTCGCGTAACCTACGCCATGGGCAAGGACCGCGAAGTTCCCGAGCACTTTGGCATGTTGCATGGGCAGAACCTGACGCCGCACCGCGCCATCTGGACGCTGGCAGTGATCGCCGCCGTGGTGGGCTGCGTTGCGGTCATCATGCCCTTCGGCGATGCCGGCGCTCCGGCGGACTCGGTCATTTCAGCTCTGCCGCACGGCTTCTGGTCGAGCTTCGGCTATACCACGCATGACAAAATGGCGGCGATGCCCAACTCGCTGCTGACGGTGACGCTGGCCTCCAACTTCGGCACCTTCCTGCTCTACGCGTTGAGCTGCATCACCTGCATGGTTGCGTTCCACAAGCACGCGAGCTTCAGCCTGGTGCGTCACCTGCTGATTCCGCTCTTTGGATTGCTAGCGAACCTGGCCTGCATGTTGACCTACCTGGTGGGTCCGTTCCTGGGCATTGGCACCAAAATGGAGCCGCTGCTGGCGCTGGGACTGGCCGTGGTGTGGGGCATTTACGGCGCGGTGTACTTCGTCGTTTCGTCGAAGGCCACCGGACGCACCACGCTGGTTACGTCGCGCGGTTAACCCCGGGCGTTGCCAAACGATTGGGGATGCGGGCGGTGAACCAGCCGCCTGCATCTTCGTGCGTCAGCACTTTCTTCTGTCTGCCGAATGTGGCGCGGAGAATGGGGAACGATGCTGGAGATTGAATTTGCCGGGGCCACCGACTGTGGTCCCGTGCGTCCGCATAACGAAGATTTCATCGGCCACCTGGAGCCGGGAAGCGAGGCTCAGCTCCGGTTGCGCGGCTGGCTGTTTGCCGTGGCCGACGGCGTAGGCGGCTCGGACCGCGGCGAAGTGGCCAGCCGCATGACCGTGGAGACGCTCCTTGCCGAGTATGCGGAGCCGGGCAAGTCGGCGGAGCCGCCGGCGGCGCGTCTGGAGCACGCCATCCAGACGGCAAACACCGCGGTGTATGAAGAAGGGCACGGCGCCATTGCTTCCACCGTTGTGAGCTGCGCGCTGCGTTACGATCGCGCGATTGTGGCGCACGTGGGAGACTCGCGCTGCTACCTGCTGCGCAATGGCCGCGCGCGGGTGTTGACGCGCGACCACACGCTGGCCAACGAGCAGGCGCGGCTGGGATTCGCCATGGCTCCCAAAAACGTGCTGAGCCGCTCCATTGGCACTCATCTTTTCGTCAGTGTCGAGGTCAACGAGTTCGAGGTGCGGCGCGGCGACATGCTGCTGCTGTGCTCCGACGGGCTGCACGGCGCGATTACAGCCGAGAGCCTGACGCAGACGGCGTCCCAGGCCGCTCCCGGCCATTTGCAAGACGCGGTGCGCGAGTTGATTGCCGTTGCGAACCACAGTGACGGCGGTGATAATGTGAGCGTTCAGCTGATCCGTATCAAAAGCGTGGAGGCCGTGGGCATGTATCGCGGCCGTCCTTACCGGCTGCACGGTTAAAGCGATTCCATCTTCCGAGGCCCGTTCGAACTTATGATCACCGTACACGCCGGCGAAAAACTCGACCACTACCTGATCAACCGCCTGGTGGCGCGCAGCGGCATGGCGTCCATTTGGGATGCCACCGACGAGCGCGACGGAACGCATGTCGCCATCAAGATTCCGCACCCGGAGATGGAGTGCGATCCAATTTTCTTCGAACGCTTTCAGCGCGAGGAAGACATCGGCAAAAAGCTCGATCATCCCGGCGTGATGAAGGTCTATGACAATCCCCGGCGCAAAGACCTGTACATCGTCATGGAATGGGTGGGAGGACGTGGGCTGCGCCAGGTGATTCAGGAGTCCGGCAAGATGCCGGCCGGCCGCGCCACGCACATCGTGATGCAGATCTGCAAGGCGCTCGATCATATCCACGGCAACGGCGTGATTCATCGCGACCTGAAGCCGGAAAACATCATGATCGACGAGGCAGACAACATCAAGATCATCGACTTCGGCATCTCGGCCAATCTGGGGGCGCGGCGCATCACCTTCGCCAAGTTGACGGATACGATGGGCACGCCGGACTACATCTCTCCCGAGCAGGTGCAGGGTGGCCGCGGCGACGCGCGCAGCGACGTGTACGCCGTTGGCGTGATGCTGTACGAGATGCTGACCGGGACGGTGCCGTTCACGGGATCGAATCCGTTCGTCATCATGAACAACCGTCTGCTGAACAATCCAATTCCGCCGCGCGAGGTGAATCCGGAGATTACGCCGCAGATGCAGGAGGTGCTGTATCGCGCGCTGGAACGCACGCCGGCCAAGCGCTACCGCAGCGCCCGGGACTTTGCGCGCGACCTGGAGCACCTGGACGACGTGGTGCCCAAGGACCGTCCCGAGATGCACGACTGGCAGCGGCAAAAGAATCCCTGGGTGCGGCAGGTGCTGCTGTACGTGGCGCTGGCGTTGATTCCAATCGTTATTTTTGCGGGGCTGTATTGGGTGGCCAAACACACGTAGAACGGAAGCAACATCGAAATGGAGCATTGGCAATGAAATTTGCGGGCCTGTTTCTGTTGACATCGGGATTCCTCCTGATGGCCTGCGCCTGCTTTCTATTGAAGGGCGGCGCGGCGCAGGCAGTATTTGCCGCCGTGGCCTTTGTGATGCAACTGGTGGGCCTGGGACTGGCCTGCCGCGGGCACTACGTTTCCTATGAGGGGCAGTGATGCAGGCGGTTCCCGTGCTGACTGAACTACAGACCGCGGTGTGCGCCGTGGCCCTGCTGCTGGCGCCGTTGGCGGTGGCCGGGCTGGTGATGATCAACGCGGGCTTTGGACGCTCGCGCAGCGCGGCGCACTCGCTGATTGCCTCGCTGTGCGCATTTGCCGCGGCCTCTCTGTCGTTTGTCATCTTTGGCGGCTGGCTGGCAAGTTATGCAGGCGGTCCGGCGCATTCGTTGCAGGTGGGCGCCACCGCGTGGCGTATTGCCGGGGCCGCGGGATTATTTTTGCGTGGCATTAAGTTCGATGGCTTGATGAACTCCGCAGCGCTCTCCACGTGTTTTCTGCTCATGGGCGCGGGCCTGGCGGCCATGATTGCCGTCGGTTCCGGCGTCGAGCGCTGGCGGCTGACGCCGAGCATTCTCTCCTCAGCGCTGCTGGCGGGCATCACCTATCCTTTGCTGGCGCACTGGGTGTGGAGCGGCGGGTGGCTGGCGCAGTTCGGCGCCATCGATGGCGGCGGCGCGGCGGTGATCCAGGGCACGGGCGGATTTACCGCGCTGGGGGTGACCTGGCTGCTGGGGCCGCGCGCGGGCAAGTACGAGGCGCAGGGCATGGCCATTCCCGGGCACAACATGGCCATGGTGATTTACGGCTGCGCGGCCACGCTGGCGGGATTTCTGGGGCTGAACGCGGCGGGTGCGATTCTGTTTGCGCAGGCTCCGTTGTCGAGTCTGCCGCTGGTGGCCATCAATCTGCTTGCGGCATCGTCGGCCTCTCTGCTGACGGCGCTGGTGGTTACGCGCCTCCGCTACGCCAAGCCGGATGCTTCGATCTGCGCCAATGGATTCGTCGGCGGGCTGGTGGCGGCTTCGGCCGGCTGCGCGCTGGTGCCCGTGGCGGCTGCCGTGGCCATTGGCTTTGTCAGCGGATTGTTGCTGCCCTTCGCGGTGGAGTGGATCGACCGCCTGGGCTATGACGATCCTTCGGGCGCCATTGCCGTGCACGGGGTGTGTGCCGTGTGGGGCGTGCTGAGCGTGGGCCTCTTCGCGCGCGGCGCGCACGTGCTGGCGCAACTGGCGCTGGTGAGCGCTTTACTGGGATTTGTGCTGCCGCTGACGTACCTGCTGAATCTGCTGCTGGGTCGCGTGACTCCGTTGCGCATCAACAAGGACGGAGAACGGCTGGGCATGGACCTGAGCGAGCTTGGCGCGGGCGCGTACCCTGAACTGGGCCAGAGCATGAACGACGTGCACTTCCGTTAACAGGCTGCGCCGCGGGGGCCGCGAGAGCTTCGTGCAAAAAGTGTCAGGCTGCCGTCACCGGCAGCCTGAGATGGGTCCCAGCCGCATCAGGATTGTTTTCCGTTATGCGGCGTTCCTTGAGGTATGCCGTGCCCGCCTCGGAGTTGTGCACGGCATAAAGAGATGCTAACCGGGCCGGTTGGCGGAATCCATACACAATTGTTTTGCCGGGGTTACTCCAGTGCATCGCCATGCACCGTTGGTAACTGCCTGCCGCGAGCGTCTTGCAGCAGAGTCTTTAGAACTCCACGCGCACCGCAAGCTGCAACACGCGCGGTCCGCCGCCACCCAGTCCAGGATTTCCCTGGGCCACGTCCGGCGTTTGGCTGAACTGGCCGAACGAGCTGGAGCCGAAGCTGCCGCCCGGCAAAGCGAAGTTCGGATGGTTGAAGATGTTGAAGAACTCGGCGCGAAGCTGCGTGCCGATTTTCTCCGTGAGTTGGGTGCGCTTTTCCACCGAGAAATCGGTGTTTACGAACTTCGGTCCGAAGATCGCGTTGCGTCCCAGATTCCCGAAGGTGCCGTCATCGGGCTGCGCGAAGGCCGCGGGATTCAGGTAGCCGGTGGCGGCGCTCCAGTTGCTCAGAATCGGATTGATGCCGGGCACAAGGTTGGGGCGCTGGTTGTAGTGGTTATAGCGGCCGCTGTTGTCGCTGGAGTCTTCGATGGGAATGGGGCGGCCGGTTTGCGCGGTTACGATGGCGCCGAGCTGCCAGCCCTTCTTCAGCTTGTCGGGTCCGAAGCCAATCGTTGGGATGGCGTAGTTGACGGCGGCGGTAAAGCGCTGACGCGTGTCGAACGTCGAGGGGCCGCGCTCGGCCCGCAGGTTATAGGAATCCTGCGGCAGCGTGGCGCCGGGAGTGAACTCGATGGCATCGGAAGCATCATCCAGGGACTTGCTCCAGGTATAGTTCACAAAGCCGGTCACGCCCTTCCATTCGCGCACGCGCAACGAAGTTTGCAGCGCGTGATAGACGGAGCCGGCGTTGGTGGCCAGGGTATCCATGGCAAGGTAGTTGGTGTCGGGGAAGTTGCCGTTGGCGTCGGTCTGGTTCACGTCATAGACGCGCGCCAGGTGCGTTCCCTTGCTGCCCACGTAGCCAATCTCCAACACGGCGGTCTTGTTGAGCGATTGCTGGATGTTGAGGTTCCAGCTCTGCGTGTAAGGCGTGGGGAGCTTGCGCGGCGTAATGAAGATGTCATACGGGCCGGAGGTAACGGCGGAGAAGGCCGCAGTGCCTCCCGAGGCCCATGCGGAGCCGTCAAAGCTGAGCGGCAACACGGCCTTGGGGCCGATGGGATTGGTGGTCAATCCGGCAACGTTGGTGTAGTTGGTGGTGATGACGTTCTGCGGAATGTAGTCGTAATACAACCCATAGCCGGCGTGCAGCACCGTGGTGGGGTAAAGCTGGTAGGCCAGTCCGAGGCGCGGCGAGAAGTTGGTCCAGGTGCGCTGCCACGCCGAGTTGATACCGCTGCCGACCATGTGCAGCAGGCCGTCCGTGCCGAGGTTGGAGAGCAGGTTGTTCTTCTCGGAGATCGGTCCGAAGTACTCCCAGCGCAGACCTAGATTCGCCGTCAACTTGCTGCTGACCCGGTAGTCGTCCTGCACAAAGAGCGACGCGCCGTTATTGAACGTGGTGCGCTGCGTGTTACCGGTGTAGGCGGAGGCGTAAATGTCTCCGGTAAAGAAGGCGGTGAGGTCATCGACCACGCTGCCATCGGTGTCCACGTCGAGCAGGCCGCGCTCAAGGTTGTCGTTATAGCTGTCAATAGAGATGTGGCGGAACTCGCCGCCAAACTTGATGACGTGGCGATTGAGGGTCCAGGTGAAGTGGTCAAGCCACTGGAAGGTCTGGCTGATGCGGCCGCGCGGAACGCTGTAGGCCGCGGCGCCAAGGTTTTCCAGGTCGCCGTTGAAGTCGATCTCCGGCAGCCCGAACTTGCCGGTGCCCAAGTCGAGGCCGAGGGTTGCGGGATCGACGTTGCTGTCCGCGCCGCGGAAGCTGGTGCGGTAGCGGGTGTAACCGAAGCGCAGCTCGTTCAACTTATTTGACGAGAGCGTGGAGAGCAGACTGGCCGAGACCACCTGCACCCGCGTGGGCGAGAGCTGCGCAAAAGGCGCAAGGCGCGAGCCTCCGCCGTAAGAGGTGCCGCCCAGGGGATAGCGCTGGTTGCTGCCGCTGTAGGCATAGCGCCCGGTGATCAGCTCGTTGGGGGAGAGCTGATGGTCGATCTTGACGATCACCGAGTTCAGGTCGTTCTTGTCGGGCACGGCCACCTGTGCCGTGCCGTTGCCGGTGGTGCTGTCCACGGTGGTGGCCGTCGGATAGTACTGCAACACCTTCAGCAGCGCGGGATTCACCGATCCTCCAGCCTGGGCGACCGCCGCATTAATCTGGTCCGTGGTGGGCACGCCCAGCAGAAAGTCGCTGGTGACGCGCTCGCGCTGGCCTTCGTAGGCTCCGAAGAAGAAAGTGCGTCCATGCACGATGGGACCGCCCAGCGAAGCGCCAAACTGATTGTTCTTGAACGGGCTCTTTACGTTGGGCTTGGTGTTGAAGTAATTGCGCGCGTCCAGCGCCGAGTTGCGCAGGTACTCGAAGGCCGAGCCGTGGAACTGGTTGCCGCCCGACTTGGTGAGAATGTTGACCGTGGCGCCGCTGTTGCGGCCGTATTCGGCGGGAGCCTGCGTTTGCAGGTTGAACTCCTCGATGGCGTCGATGGGCAAAAGGGAAGCGGGCGCGCCGGTGATGCCAACCTGGTTCAAGGCGGAGTTGTTGAAGAACGGATCGTTGTTGTCGGTGCCGTCCAGCAGGTAGTTATTGCTACGGTCGCGATTGCCGTTGATGTTGAACTGGCCGAAGCCCTTCTCGGTGCCAGCCACACCGGAGCCTTCCACGGCAACGCCCGGAGTGAGCGCCACCAGCTTGCCGAAGTCGCGGCCGTTGAGCGGCAGATCGATGACCAGCTTGTTCTCGATGACCTGCGAGAGAGTGTCCTGCGCGGGCTCCAGCAGCGAGCCGCTGGCCTGCACCTCGACCTGCTCCTGCACCTGCGCCACCTTGCCCAGGGTAAACGTCAGCGGCGTTTCCGCGCCCACGTCCACTTTGGCCGCCAGCTTGACGGGCTGTAATCCCTGGCCGCTGGCGGTGACCTCATAGCTGCCCGAAGGCAACTCGCTGATGACGTAAATGCCATCGGCGGAGGTCAGCGTGGTGCGCGTCCAAGAGGTCTGGGTATTGCGCGCCGCCACCGTGGCTCCGGCGATGGCCGCGCCCGAGGCATCTTTCACTTCGCCGCGCAGCGTGCCGCGAAAGCTTTGGCCATAGGCGGCCAGGGCGGCAAGCAGGAGTGTCAGCAGGAGCGCGGTAAATCGTAAGTTCTTCATCGATCTTTTCTCCCATGAATACAGGTGAAGCAGAGTTACTGCCGGTTGCGTTCGATTTCCAGCGTGGCTGGAACCTTTAGGTCGAATTTCTTGGCGAAGCTCCCCTGGTTGACAGCCAGCCCGAGGCGTCCGCGCGAATCGATATAGAAAAGAGGCGTGCCCACCGGAACATCGCTGAAGGTTTTGACGAACTTCAGTTGCAGAGGCTTGCCCGCCAGTTTGAAGTGGACCGTCTGGCCAACTTTGTAGCCGAGCTGTGCGAAGTCCTCGCGCGAGATGTTGGTGACCAGGTTGCCGAAGGGGCCGTCGGTGTCGATGACCGTGGCGGAGATGCCTTGAGCGCTGACCGTGGCCTTTGGAATGTTCAGGCGAACGAGGGTCTTCAGATCGATGGCCGGTCCGGCGGTGGAAGGGTCGTCGCCGCGCGCCACGTGCGCTCCGGCGGGCGAGAAGATGTCGCGGCCGTGGAAGGTGCTGGAGAGCGCGCTGCCGATCATCCACTGCGGGTTCTGGATCTCGTAGGCGGCGTCGATGCCGTCCTGGTTGTCCACCAGCGTGAGCACGCCATTATCCGGCGCGATGAACCACTGCCCGCGTTTGCTGTGGGCGACAATCGCACGGCGCGTGCTGCCCACCGTGGGATCCACCACAATGACGAAGGTCGTGCCCGGCGCGTAGTAGGGCGTGGTGCCGGAGAGGAAGCGCGCGGCCTGCAGAATGTTGAACGGCGTCACGTCGTGCGTCAGGTCGATGATGCGCAGCCCGGGCGCCAGGCCCAGCATGACGCCCTTGCAAATGGGCACCGAATCATCCACGTGTCCGAAGTCGGTCATAAAGACCACGGTTGGGTGCGATGCAGCGGGCGCGGCCTGCGCCGGCGACAGAGAGCAAAAGAGGAGAAGCGTGGCGAGCACGGCCACAGCGCCTCGGAATATACGGACTTGCATACTGGGTTGCATCCTTTCGGTTAAAACGACTGGGGCACATGGCGGGAATAACAGGAACGCGCCAAGACCCTGGCGTATTGCTTCAGCAATTCGGTTGAGGGAAGCCGGGTAGAGCAGGAAAATCAGACCGCAACCGGAGTGCCGCAGCAAACAATGCGGCACATTCGACAACAGCAGCGGGCGTGATCACGGGATGTCATGGGCAAATACAAATGACCTACGTCAACTTTAAAACGCGGCGCGGGAATTGTCGAGCGGCGGGAATCCGGGGCGGATTTTCCGTTCCGCATCCTTGTGCAACGCCGGCCTGCGCGCGATCATCCAAAAAGACGTTGGGCCGCGGCAAGGGCGTGAGCATTGGCTGCGCCGGCCGGAATGGCCCATGGATAAGGGGCTCCGAATGAATCGTCGCAAGTTTTTGATGTCGGCCGGCATTGCGGCCGTGGGAGCGGCACTGCCGCGCACGTCGCAACTGTTTGCCGTGGAGAAGCCGCCGGAGTGGCGCACCTTTGAACTGACTACGCGGGTGGAAATCGCAGACGCCGCGGGCGCAACGCGCGTGTGGCTGCCCGAGACGCTGCTGCGCGAGACTGCCTATCAGCGTTCGCTGGGCCAGCGTTTTGCAGCCCCCGGTGGCACCGTGGAACTGGTCAAGAGCGAGATTGACGGCCTGGGCATTGTGTCGGCCAGCTTCCCGGCCGGTGTAAAGCCCGTGGTGGTGCTTACCAGCCAGGTCTCCACACGCAACATAGCCGTGGACCTGGCGCATCCGGTGCATCATCACCACCAGGCCGATAGCGCTGAGTTGCAACACTTCCTGCGTTCCACCAGCCTGATGCCGCTCGACGGCCTGGTGAAGACAACCTCGGACAAGATCACCGCCGGTGCAACCAATGATGTGGAGAAGGCGCGCGCCATTTATGAATGGATTGTGGACAACACCTTCCGCGATCCCAAGGTGCGCGGCTGCGGCACGGGAGATGTGCGCTGGCTGCTGCAATCCGGCGACCTGGGCGGCAAGTGCGCCGACCTGAACGCGCTGTACGTGGCGCTGGCGCGGGCTGCTGGCATTCCCGCGCGCGACGCTTACGGCATCCGCGTGGTGAAGTCCGAGCTAGGCTACAAGAGCCTGGGCGCTTCGTCGGAGAAGGTGAGCAAAGCGCAGCACTGCCGCGCCGAGGTTTACCTGAAAAAGTTCGGATGGGTACCGGTGGATCCGGCCGATGTGCGCAAGGTGGTGCTGGAGGAGCCGCCGGGAAATCGTCCGCTGACCGACGAGATGGTAGTGGCCGCGCGCAAGCGTCTATTCGGCTCGTGGGAGATGAACTGGGTGGCCTTCAACTTTGCGCATGACGTGAAGCTGCCCGGCTCGGAGGGCGCGCCGGTGCCGTTCTTCATGTATCCGCAGGCGGAGGTGGCGGGTAAGCGCCGCGACAGTCTTGATCCCGACGGCTTCCATTACGAAATCACGGCGCACGAGGTCATGGCTTCGGTGTAGCCTTAAGAAGATAGTTCCAAGGGGCCTGCGGACGACTGAGCGTTCGCAGGCTTTTCCTTGGATCGCAGCGAGGTGCGAAACGATGACACGCATTGCGATTGTGGGTTTAGGCAACGTGGGCGCCAGCTTTGCCTACGCTCTGCTGTTCCGCGGATTGGCTTCCGAAATTGTGCTGATCGACGTGAACCGGGCCAAGGCCGAAGGCGAGGCCATGGACCTGAACCACGCCATGCCATTTACGCATGCCACAAAAATCTGGGCCGGAGATTATTCAGACTGCGCGGGCGCGGCCGTCACGGTGATTACCGCCGGAGCCGCGCAGAAACCTGGCGAAACGCGCCTGGACCTGGTGAACAAGAACGCGCGCATCTTCTCCTCCATCATCCCCGAGGTGGTGAAGCACAATCCCGAGGGCATTCTGCTGATTGCCACTAATCCGGTGGACGTGTTGACCTACCTCTCATGGAAGCTGAGCGGACTGCCCGCCCGGCGCGTGATCGGCTCGGGAACCATTCTGGACACGGCGCGCTTCCGTTACCTTTTGAGCCAGCACTTCGGCGTGGACGCGCGCAGTGTGCACGGCTTCATCGTTGGCGAACACGGAGACAGCGAGGTGCCCGTCTGGTCGCTGGCCAACATCGCCGGCATGAGGCTGCCGGAGTTTGCCGAGCGCAACCATGTGGAGTGCTCGGCGGCGACGATGGAAAGCATCTTTACCCAGACGCGCGATGCCGCCTACGAAATCATCGCCCGCAAAGGTTCCACCTATTATGGAGTGGCTGCCGGATTGATGCGCATTACCGAGGCCATCCTGCGCGACCAGAGCACGGTGCTCTCGGTCTCCAGTCTGGTGGAGGATTTCTACGGCATCAAGGACGTGTACCTGAGCCTGCCGACGGTGCTGCACCGCGGCGGCGTGGAAAGGGTCATCCAACTCGGCCTGAGCGAAGACGAACAGACCAAACTCGTGGCCTCCGCCAAAGTCCTGCGCGAAACGATTGATGGGATTGAGGTGCTGCGGTAGAGGGCAAGCCATGCCAGTAGCCAGGATTTAACTGCCCGGCCCAGGGCTAAAGACCTGAGTCGTGGGTTAAGTCTGTGAATAGTGTTTGCTTTATCCGAATCAGGCCGGCAAAGCGAACACTCTCGGATTAAGTCTGCAATCCGGCAAGAATCAGTGCGTCCATTTTTCGCAATTTATGGAAGACATCCCGCGAGTCGTAATCGAGCCGTCACAATCGGTGTGTATACTCGGTACACAGGCCGGCGGGAAGACTCGACGCTCGCGGGATGTAAGCCGGCCCCACCCAATTCTGCGTTGGAATGATGACGCACCGGATTCTACCGTACTCGCACGAGGAAAGGCTGGATTCGATGAGTGTTCATCTCGTAAATCCCAGCGACAATTCATTTGGCACCGCCGTTATTACCCCAAGATGGTTGTTCGTCCTTGCGGCGGCAACGCCCCAGTCAGCAGGCGATCCGATTCTCGTGGATGAGTCGTTGGAGCAGATTGTGCCGGAAACCATCATGCCCGGCGACATTGTCGGCATCAGCGTCCATACCGGCAACGCTCTGCGCGGATATGCGGTGGGACGCATGGCGCGCGCCCGCGGCGCGTGGGTCGTCTATGGCGGAATTCACGCCACGCTGTACACCGAAGAGGTCTTCGAACGCGGCGATGCTCACGCCGTGGTGCGCGGCGATGGCGACGTTGCCTGGGGCAAGGCCGTGATGGATTGCCTGGCGGGCACGCCAGGCAGAGTCTATGAGGGCGGACTGATTGACGGCCACGAGTTCCTGGCCGCGCGCTGGGATCTGATGCCGCCCGACAAATATATGTGGGCTTCGGTGCAGACCATTCGCGGATGTCCGAAGCACTGCTCTTTTTGCAGCGTTTGGCGCACCGATGGGCTGCGTCCACGTCAGCGGCCGTATCAGCGGGTGGTTGATGAAATCATTGACCTGCGACGGATCGGCTTCCGCTTTATTGCGCTTGCCGACGACAACTTTTATCCGGTTACGCTAACCGATCTGCGGCTGGCCCGCGAGCAAAACAACGCCGCGAAATTGGCAGAGTTGACGGCGATTCGCAACGAGCGCTTCCTCCTGATGGCGGAGTTGGCAAAGCTGCCCAGGGATATGGTGTTCTTCACCCAAATCACGATGGAGGCGGGCGAGGACGGAGAGTATCTGGACGCCATGCGCAAGGCCAACATCAAGGGCGCCCTGGTGGGCGTCGAAGCAGTAACGCCGGAGGGCCTCAAGGCGGTATTCAAGGACTTCAACCGCACGGGCGACGAACTGGCAACGCGCTTGCAAACATTTAAAAAGCACGGCGTCCATGTGCTGGGCTCGTTCATCTTCGGGCTGCCGACCGATAAGCCGGAAACCTTCGATGCGACGGTGGCCATGGCGCTGAAGGCTCAGGTAACCTTCGCCCAGTTCGTGATGATGACTCCGTTTCCCGGAACGGTGGATTTTGCGCGCTGGGAAAAAGAGCAGGGCGGCCATCCCACGCTGGTTGGCGATGTGCCGCTGACCCGCTATTGGTTGATTCCCCCGGAGGTTCGCCCAAAGATGTTTACGCCGCATCCGTCGATGAGTTCCGACGAGATTCGCGAGCGCACGCAGAAGGTTTGGGACAGATTTTATAACTGGAGTTCGATCTGGCAGCGGTCTGCTTGCACGCCCACGCTACGCGCCAGAATCGCTTTCATATTCCTGTCCAAGCTCTACCGGCAGATGTATGCGGGCACGGGGATTTCCACGGACAGCGCGCGCCGGAAAAAGTCCAAGACCTGGGCCCGGTGGACGGCCAGGCAGTGCAGAATGCTGTTCCGGGCAGAGCCGATGCCGGAGCTGCAATCGCCATTGTGGGAGCCGGCGGTTGTGTGTCCGGCGTTGGCCGTGGAAAGCGGGGCGGAACAGGGCCTCTCGTAGCCGTCGCGCAGACGCCTTGGCCACAAATTCCCCTGATCGAAAGCCGCCCGCCCTCCATGCCGCATGCATTGTGTCACCGGCTATTTCAGTGCGTCGGCCTTCCACCACAGCACGGCCCAGTGTGCGTTACGTTCATACGTGAACTGCCACAGGCCGTCTACCTGCTTTACGTTCTCATCGATGTAGCGCGCAAAGAGCGCTTCCTCTTCCTTGGTCATCTCATCCGCCACCCAGCGCACGGACTCCTCTGCCTGCTCGCGCGTCTGGTAGCGGCGCGGTGCGCGCTCCAGAATGTGCACGTTGACGTTGACGCCCATCTGGTGCAGAAGATTGACGACATAGATGTAGTCCGGGTTGATGATGGCCGGGCGGCCCAGGGCCTCCAATACCTTCTGGTCGCCGGGGCCGTTGCCCACCGGCAGGGTGATGAACACCTGCTGGCGCGCGAACGACGACAGCTTGCGCAGCAGAGTGCGCGGGTCGGGCGCAATCATGGAGCGCGAGGCGATGGCTACGTCGTGCGGTTCAATGCCGGCGGCGCTCCAGTCGTCCTCCCAACTGACGACGCGTGCTTCGAGGTTGGTGAGCCCTAGCTTCCGCGTCTGCTGTTCGAGCAGGTCAATCATGGACGGAGAAAAATCGATGGCCGTTACCTTGCGCACCACCTGTGCCAGCGGATGCGCCATGGTGCCCGCGCCGCAGCCGACGTCGAGCACCGTCCACTCGGGTTGCGGATCGATGATTTTGAGGAAGGGCGTGGCGTATTCGTCGTAGCCTTCACCCCGCGCATGGGTTGTGAATGACGGCGCGCGCTTGTTCCAGAATTCCTTGTCGCGATGCTTGTTGGGGTTGGTGCGTTCTTCCGTCCAAAGACGGTTCCAGTCAATTGTGTCCGCTGTCAGCATGATCTCCGAATCCGTATAAAAGATGGCCTTTGCCCGCCGCGGCCAGGAGTCGCGGAAACAGGCAAACACCATTCTCCCACCAGAAGGGCGCGGTGGCAGCAAAGCAAGAAAGAAAATGGCGTGCGCGCCTGGATTTTTCTGGCGACGGCAGCGCAGCCCGCATTGCCGGTCGATATGAGGCCTGTCGGCGGGAAACGCTGGGAAAGCCTCTCGTTTACTCTGCGGCGGCGTTATAAGTGTCCAGCGATGTATCCAATAGCGCTTCGAGTCCGCCCCAGGGACGATCATGGGTTTCACCGTGAGAGGCCTGCACCTGCCGGGTAATCAGGATTTCAGGATCGCGGGAGATGCTTTCCTCGATGGTCCCGCTGTGAAGTAGGCTGAGCGCGCCTGATTGCATGGCTTGATGGCAAATGTCTTCGCAAAGATGGCAGCGCGTGCATCTGGCAGGTTGATGGGCGACGGCCTGGAGGTCGCCGTCGCGGCATACAATCAACGCGCCGGTGCTGCAAAAGTCCACGCATGCATGGCAGCCTGTACACTCGCCGCCGATTCGAACACGGTCGTTGAGAAATGTATACGCGCCACCAGCCGTGGAAGGGCCAAGCCGGTGCAAGCACTCGATGAGTAGCTGGTGCCGCGCAGGAACTTCCCTGGGGTGCGCGTGGACTCCGCCGGCGAGCGGTTGCGCGGAGGCGTTATTTTGGGCAGAGCCGGCAAGGGCCGAGGCGGCGGTGGCGCAGGCCTCGCCACGCAAGGCCCGGAAGAACGTGCGCCTTGTTACGGGGGATGCGGCGCTTTGCGCACGTTTGGCAGCAACCGGGGCTGGGTTGTCCAGCGCAGTCAGGCAAGCCTGGGGAACGCTGCTCCACGCACTCAGGATTGCATTTGCGCTTGCTACAGACTCGCGGGCAATGGCGAGCACCGCCTTGTGGCTGCAGGTGGAGCAAGCCGACTCATCAAGGAAGATGCCCGTTGCGCCGCTTGCTGCAGCCGCGACAATCAGCGACTCATCGACCCTTGCCAGACAGGGGACAGAAATCGCGAGCTGCTCCGCGCTGGGATAGGGAGCAGCCGTGTGGTTGCAGGCAAAGACCACAACTCTTCCCGCGGCACTCTGTTCCATGATCCGGGCGAGCTGGTGGTTTGCCGGTTTGCCAACCTCAATTGCGCCGCTGGGGCAGACCGTAGAGCACGCGCCGCAGCCAACGCAGCGTACGGCGTCGATATCGAGTGACTCCGCAGAACGGCTTAGAGCTTGCGCGGGACACGCTGCCACACAACGATTGCAGCGCGAGGCACGGTGACGCAGCGGGCTGCATCGCGATGCGGTAATCCTCAGTGAGGAACAATCCAACTCATACAATCTGGAAACGACATCGGTTAATCCGAGTAACATAACTGCGCTCTCATTCGAGTAATGCCGGCGATAAACATCTGCGCGCCGAAGCCAGGCGCGTGATCCCTTTACTGATCATCCTGCTTCAGAAAATCAGGTGTATCGCCATAAGCCGGTCCTGAATCGCCATTATTAGATCCGTTGTTGGCGGGCTGTGCTCCGCCTGGAGCGCCCGCACCGCCTGGCTGAGTGCCGATCTCCTCCGGGGCCGGACCAAAGCCGGCAGGCATCATTCCGCCCCGTGCGAGGTGAACCAGGGTAACAACGAAAATGGCGCCCGCGACGGCCATCGTGGCCAGAGCACCTAGCCGAGGCCGCTTTGCCCCTTTGCGGAACAAATAAAACACCAGCGCGAAGCAGGCTGCCATGGCAACTGCCGCAGAAGAAAAAAGAGTGGCAAATAAGGCCACGGCGGTACCACTCCGATAGGGTATGGAGTGATAGCGGCCGAGCACTATCATCATTCCCACCGGCACCAGCAGGCCCAGGAGCGGCGCGAGTCTTCGTTGATTTGCGCGTTCATTCATACGGCGCAATTGAAACAAGCACGCGCAGAAACCGATAAACCAGGCAATCAGTCCTTCGGTGATTGGTGACTCGGGATTGGCAAAGGTTCCAAAGATGCGTTCCGGATGTCCCAGGTAGAGCGCGCTGAAGACTCCAGCAGCCGCCAACGCAATGCTGGCAGCCAGCGCCGCCAGCCGCCGGATTGGAAGTAACACTGGAGTAAGTCCACTGATTAGAGACAGAGCCAACAAGCCTGCTGCAATACAAGCCAATAGGGTAAACAAGCCCTGATCCCATACGGCCCACATGAAATAGTCCTCCTAAGCTGCCAACGTATAAAGCGGAGCTGCGCTGCGCGAGCCACACTTCACCTTCAGGTGGTGGAGTGCACGTCGAGTGCCATGCCCTGTGCAATACCACGTCCCCGGTAAGCCGGAGCGCGGCGCGGCCATGGCGGCGAATGCAACGAACATGCTGCCAGCAAGGCGGAGAACCAGCGTTGCCTTGTGCGGAGAAGGCAGTTGAAGAGCCGCTGCGGTGTGCTCTTGTGTCTGGGCTATGCTCTGCAACCTTGCGCAGAATGCAGTACGCAGGCGCTCAAACACTGGCTTATGCGTCACATTGAGTCAGTTCTACTGACTCTAGTGTCAGTGTCCGGCGTCGGCGCACAAGGGACTCACGCGCCGGTGGCGTGTAAAGGCTGTAAAAACAGGGAGGCGAGGAGTCTTTTCCGGCAGGTGATTCATGGCATGGAAAGTGCATATTGCAGTTCGGCACCAACTAGCTCGATACCCTCGCACAAGGTTCGCGGTTAAGGAACCAAGGTCATCTTGAGGGTTGTTGAGACATCACTTGAAGGTAAAGAAGAATGCAGAAAGTTAGTAGCTGGCGTTCTACTATTTTGATTGTCACTTCCATGGTACTGGTCTGTTCCAGTGTGCTGTTTGCCACAGAAAACGGCGCGAGCGTGTTTCCCGCGGGCGCGGAAGGCTACCTCATGGCGGCCGCCGAGCCTGGTAAGGGAGCAACTCTGGTTCAAAATTACAACAGCTTTTACATCACAAGGCAGATCGTGGATGGCAACGGCGAGACGGTCAGCGCAAATGGCTTCAAGCTGACCGCTGTGGCCAACGCGGTCAAGCTCTCGCACAATTGGGGCGTGCATTTTCTGGGCGGCGAGCTGGGCAGCTACGTCGCGATTCCGAACGTGTATCAACGCCTGAGTGTTGGTGGACAGACCTACACGAAGGATGCAATCGGCAATTTCAACATCGCTCCGCTGGCCGTATATATGCACAAGGGCATGGTCTTCCAGACCTATGAACTCGGCATTGAGCCGGTAGGGTCCGGATACGATTCCGGCGCCGCGCTCAACATTGGCCAGCACAACATCGGTTTCACTCCCGCGTATGCCATCACGGTGATGCCCAATCACGGCAAGACGGACCTGGGCGCGCGCATCGACTATGTGGTCAACGACCAGGACCACGTCACTCACTATCACAGCGGCAACGAGCTTTACCTCACCTTCGACGCACAGCAGCACATTCCCGTGATGCGCTCCAACGCGATGACCGTCGGCGTTGTCGGCTACTTCTATCAGCAGGTCACGGACGACAAGCAGAACGGAAAGACCGTGGTGGCCACCAACCTGAATGGCACCCAGTCGGTTGGCTATCGCGGACAGCGCTTCTCGATCGGTCCGCAGGTTACCTTCCCGTGTGGGTCCCGCGGGGGAGTTCTGGTGAAGTGGAACCATGACACGCTAGCCAGGAACGGCGCGCGCGGCAACGCAGTGTGGGTTGAAGTCGGCATACCGTTTTCCTATCTCCATCACCCGAAGCCGGCGGAGTCGCGGTAGTCAGTTGGCCTGCGCATAGCGGCGCAGACATTTACGCCGCTATGCCGCTGCCTGATGAAGCAAAGGAGTTGCGATGAGTGAAGGAATAGAACAGGTGCAGAGCGCACCGGAGCCGCATCAGGTTATCCAGCAGCGGATCGCCAGCGAGCCGGGCGACCGGGCGAGTCTGCTGAAGATCCTCGCACTATGCCAGGTCCCGCGGCCAACGGCAGAGGTCTACACCACGGTTCAGGGCTATGCGGAAATGGCAGTCAGCATACACACTCCGCAGATTTTGGTTTGCTGGCTGTTGGAGTGTGGGGCTCTCAGACCGATCGGGGAGCCCGGCGAAAACGAAATGCTGGAGACAACCGAGGCGGGACGCTGCGAGGTGGAGAGCCAGAACTGCGGTCAGCTCTTGCGCCAACTGCTTGAGCGTGAGCCGGAGTACCGCCGGGAGTTCCTCGAGGTGTTGGAACTTTGTGTGAGTCCGCGAACGAGAAGCGAAGTCGAAGATGCGCTCGAAAGCCATGCTCCTGCCGATCGGCCTCCGGTTCTTGTCAGCTTTTACCTCGACGCGCTGGAACACGCCGGCGGCATCGAATGGAACCACAAATGGCAGACCACGGAAGTTGCGAAGCATCTCCTGCGCGAGATGCAGACGGACAGCAACCCATTCATTGATGGAGGGAATTGTGATCAATCAACCAGGGCTTAATCGAAGAGAGTTCCTGAAGGCAACAGCCATTACCGGAGTCGCCGCGGGACTCTGCTCGGGCACGGGATTTGCGGTTGGAAAGACCTATCTTCCCCATGTCTCGGGAGGCACCAGAATTGTGCGTACCTGCTGCCGCGCTTGCATTTCCAATTGCGGCGTGCTGGCGCACGTAAAGAACGGCCGCGTCATCAAGCTGGAGGGTGACCCGGAGCATCCAATGTCGCGCGGCGCAATGTGTGCCAAGGGACTCGCCGGAATTCAGGCGCTCTATCACCCGAATCGCAACAAGTATCCCATGAAGCGCGTGGGTGCCCGTGGCGAAAACAAATGGCGCCGCATCTCCTGGGATGAGGCGCTGGATACCATCGCCAGAAAGTTGATGGAGACGCGCGAAAAGTATGGCGCCGAAACCGTATTTGGTTCGACGGGCGGCGGCGGCAATCCGGAATTCTGGAGCGTGGCCCGCTTCTGCAACGCGTTCGACACTCCCAACTGGTTTGAACCTGGCTGCGCCCAGTGCTACCTGCCGCGCACGCTGGCCTTTGGCATGATGTACGGCGGCCCGGATACCAGCATCGCCGACTCGAACTGCCTGGAACTGTATTCTCCGCATACTACGCCAATTAAGTGCCTGGTCCTGTGGGGAACGGATCCCTCGTACAGCTCGCCGGCCAGCGGTGGACGGGCTCTGGTTGAATTGCGCGCGCGCGGTATGCACTCGGTTGTCGTCGATCCACGCCTGACGCCGGATGCGGCCAAGGCAGACGTCTGGCTGCCAATTCGCCCCGGTACCGATCCGGCCCTGATGTTGTGCTGGATTCGCTACATCATCGAAAAGCATCTCTACGATCACGACTTCGTGATGAAGTGGACGAATCTTCCGTTCCTGGTGAATACCAAAACGAAGATGTTGCTGCGCGAGAGCGAGCTGCGCCCGGGCGGAAGCGAAGAGACCTTTGTCGTCTGGGACAAGGCAACCAACTCGGCCAAGCCTCTGCCATATCCCTGGGACGATGCGCTGCAGCCTGCGCTCGCCGGCAGTTATACGATCAAAGGAGTTGAATACAAGACGGGCTTCGAGCTGCTGAAGGAGCGCTCCGAACCCTACACCCTTGCCAAGGCGGCAGAGATCTGCTGGCTTGATCCTAAGCAGATCGAGAAGGCGATCAACCTCTACGCCAGAAACACTCCCTCTGGAATGAGCCTGGGCGTGGCGACCGATCAGAATCCGAACTCTGTTCAGTCGGCCATGGGGTGCGCCACGCTGGAAATGATCATGGGCAATGTGGAGCGCCCCGGCGCATTGATGCAGCGCTTCCGCTCCAGCGGCGCCACGCCGATCTTTACTTACATCGTCAGCCCGGCGCTCAAGCTGCTTTCTGAAAAGCAGTTCAAAAAGCGCCTGGGCGTAGTGGAATACAAGGGATTGTTGCAATGGCTGGCCGCGCACGCGCCGTCGGTGCAGCAGGCGATTCTTACCGGCAAGCCGTACAAGCCAAGGGTGTGGCTGGACCGCTCGGGCAACAAATTTGCCGTGCTCGGCAACGCCTCGTCTTGGCTGCCGGCCGTGGAACAGATGGATCTGATCGTCCACACCTACATGTATCCAACGTCGTTCTCGGCCTATGCGGATATTTTGCTTCCGGCCACCGAATGGCTGGAAACGAACATGATCGTCGAGGCGATCAACCGGGTCTTTGCCCGGCAGGCGGTCACCCATCTGTGGGAGACCATGGATGAGACGCTGTTCTGGTCAAAGCTGGTTCACCGGCTTGCCGCGCTGGGACACGAGAATTGCAAGCGCGCGATCGATCCTGTCTTCATGGGCAATGAGCTACCTTACTGGAACTCGATGGAGGAGCTGCTCGACACCCGTTGCAAGGCTCTGAACATGACTTGGGCGGAGTTGAAGAAAAAGACGCCGGTCGAGTACTGCTCGTTCAAGGAATGGAACCAGCACTACGTGTACAAGCAGATCGATCCGAAAACCGGCAAGCCCGCCGGTTTCGGCACAGGCTCCAAGAAGCTGGAGGTTTACGCCGAGAGCATGATCATTCTGGGGCGCACGGGCAAGCCCTTTGCACCGTTCCCGCTGCCGCCCGCTTCCAGGGACTACGACCCTCTGCCGCATTATCTCGAACCGGCGGAGAGCCCAATCGCCGGCGAAGTTGGCAAGAAGTTCCCGCTGGTGATGACCAACGGGCGGTTGCCGATCTTCCATCACGGCACACTGCGCAACAGTCCGTGGATCCGCGAGATATATCCGGCGCCGGAGCTATGGATTCATCCCAAGACGGCGGCGGCTCACGGCGTCGCGCAGGGCAACTGGGCCTGGATCGAATCGCTGCGCGGCAAGATCCGTGCCCGCGTTCGCGTAACCAAGGGCATTGCCATTGGGGTTGTTTACATGGAGCGCTTCTGGAATCCGGAGCTGCTCAATGGTCAAACTCACGGCTGGCGCGAGATGAACGTCAACATGCTCTCCAAGAACACGGCTCCATTCAATGACGTTGTCGGCACCTACACGCTGCGCGGTTACCAGGTGCGCATCTCCAAGGCCGACGGTCCTCCGCAGGGGGTGTGGCTGAAACCGGCGGACTTCAAGGCGTGGCTCCCTGAGCCCTCTGATCCCACCAAACTGGTGGAGGTGTAGCGTGAGCAAACAGAACACTCTCATTATTGATTTGGATCGCTGTATTGGTTGCCATGGCTGCCACGTGGCCTGCAAGCAGGAGAACAACGTGGCTCTGGGACTTTACTGGAACCAGGTTGTGACCATCGGCCCGAAGGGTGACTACCCGAACACGCAAATGTACTTTCTGCCGCTGATGTGCCAGGAGTGCAAGGAGCCAAGCTGCGTGAAGGTTTGTCCCACGCAGGCTTCCTATCGTGCCGAGGATGGCGTCGTGCTCATCGATCACAGCAAGTGCATCGGCTGCAAGCTGTGCATGAAGGCATGCCCGTATGGAGCACGCTCGTTCAACCCGGCCACCAACGTAGTGGAGAAGTGCACCACCTGCGCCCATCTGCGCCAGATTGACGAGAAACCTGCCTGCGTCAAGAACTGCGTTGGCAAGGCGCGCCTCTTCGGCGACATCAACGATCCGAATAGCGAAGTGTCGCAGGCACTGAAGAGGGCCGGCGCCGCGAACGTTCATGCTTTGCCGGATAAGGGCACGCACCCGTCAACGCGCTATATTCTGCACGCGAAGATGGGAACGTGGATGACGAAGTAACCGGCCCGCGCCTGGCATTCGCAAGGCGCGGCCATGACTCAGCCTGGCGGGCGGAGGACGCCCTCCGCCCGCGATGTTCAGAGGTGAATGATGGAAGTAATTACGCAATGCGAAGCAGTTCTGGCAAACCAGCAATTCCTTTATTCTCTGCTGGCCGGACTCTACCGAAACGAAGTAAGTCAGTCCTCCTGGGACGAGTTGTCGAAGCTCGCGTTTCCCCGGGAATGCCCGGTTCCAGTTCTGAGCGAGGGCTATCGCCAGTTGGAGGCGTACTTCAAGCGCCCCGGGCGCGATCCCATAACCGACCTGGCCGTGGACTACGCGCGCGTGTTTCTCGGTGCCGGCATTGCCGAAGGGACCGCGGCTTATCCCTATGCCTCGGTGTACACCAGCGCGGAGCGCCTGATGATGCAGGAGGCGCGTGATCGCGCGCTGGCCATGTACACGGAGCGGCAACTGGCGCGCTCGGCGGAGTTCGACGTGCCGGAGGACCATCTCAGTCTTGAACTGGAATTTGCGTGCCGCCTGGCGGAGGATGCCAAGCTGGCTCTTTCCCGCGGAGACCTTGCCGCCGCCGTCACGGCCCTGCAGGCGCAGGAGAACTTTCTCACGCAAGAGGTTCTGCCGTGGCTGCCCCGCTTCTGCGAGGATGTCGAACGCTATTCGCAGACCCAGTTCTACAAGGCAGTTGCTAAGATTACGGGTGCCTGCGTTGCGCTGCACGCTGGCGTACTGCAGGACATGATTGCGGATCTGGGAACGGTGGCCGCATAACAGCCGCCGCGGGCCGTGCACTTCTTTGCCGGTGTACGCTCTGGCGCAAGCCTCTGCTGTGTTGCAGTTGTGAACGATACGATTGGCGAGGCTACTGAATCCCGTTGAGCAGTTGCTTCGGGTCAATCCCGTAGCGGCGCATTCTCCACAGCAAAGTAGTGCGCTTGATGCCAAGGCGCTGGGCGGCTCCCCTGGGGCCGCCGACGATCCCATTCGTCTCAATCAAGACCCGCTGGATCATCTCAGCGGAAATCTCATCGGGGTTCACCGGAATTGGCGGTGCCGCCGGCCTGCTCAGCGCCGCGGCCTCGGCCGGAAACATTGCGTCCTGCCAGTAGTCATTTTGCAGCGTGAGGACTGGCCCGCGGCTCAGGATCACCGAGCGTTCAATCAGGTTCTCCAACTCGCGGATGTTTCCCAGCCAGGGAGCATTGGCCAGCCGCTGCATTACATCTTCGGGAACCGTGTCGATCTGCCGGTGCATCAGGGTGGAATACTTGCGCACAAAATGCCAAACCAGGCGGGGTATATCCTCGCATCTCTCCCGCAGCGAGGGGATTCTGACCGGGAAGACGTTCAAACGATAAAACAGGTCGCTACGGAACTCGCCCTGCTTCACCTTCTCCGCCAGGTCGCAGTTGGTGGCGGCGATCACCCTTACGTCCGCCCTCTGGGTTTGCGTACTGCCCAGCCGGCAGAATTCCTTTTCCTGCAGGAAGCGCAGAAGTTTGGGTTGCAATTCGAGCGGCAAGTCACCCACTTCATCCAGGAAAATCGTTCCATGGCTCGCGGCTTCCACTAAGCCAAGCTTGCTGCTGACCGCGCCGGTGAATGCTCCCTTTTGGTAGCCGAAGAGCTCGCTTTCCAGTATTCCGCTGGGCAACGCCGCGCAGTTCACTTTGATCAGAGGATGGTCACGGCGCGGGCTGAGGGCATGAACAGCGCGGGCGACGAGTTCCTTGCCCGTTCCCGTCTCTCCCAGAATCAATACCAGCGCCGGGGTATCCGCCACCAGACGCACCTGCTCCAGCACCGACCGCAACGCCTTGCTCTCACCGATGATCCCAGCCTCCTCCGCATAGTAGAGGGAGGGAGCCGGGGGCGGAGCCGCGACGCGAATTTCACCCGCCCGCTGCTTCTGTTGCATATCCAGAAGTTTTACGGTGGAGGCGATGAGTTTGCCGACGGCGTTGAGGAACTCAATACTGTCACGGCTGAAGGCGCCGCATTGTGCATTGCCTATGTTCAACGTGCCGATCGACGCTCCCTGGACGATGAGAGGAACGGAGCAGAACTCCCGCAGTCCTTCCTGCCAGAAGCGCGAGACGACGTCGAAATGGCCGACCATCTCTTGCATTTGCCATTGGTTGGTCAGCAGGCACTCACGCCGTTGGAAGGCAACCACGCCGGTGGTCTCATCGAGCCTGTGGGTTTTCCCTGTCAATTCCGCGGAAGTACGGTCCCGGGTGATAAAGTGCACGGCCGAGCGGCGCATCATCTCATGCATGGGATCGTAAACCAGGAGATCGAGGTACTGGGCGCCACAGGTCTGCGCGATCAGCCGCGACAATCCAGCCAGCAGATAGTCCGGGGAATCATGAGAAGCCACCGCGTCGGCGATCTCCTGCATTGTTGCCAGGGACTTGCACGCGGCCGCCGCTTCAATTCTGCTCTCCCGCGTCTTGGCCGCAGCCGCCAGCCGCTCCAGCAGTGCGAGGAAGTGTGTGCCCACATCGCCCAGTACTGCCGTGGGCGGAAGTTCGTCTGCCCCTGGTCCGGCGCATGAGTCTCCCATTGTCAAGGTGCCTACCTGGTGACCATCAATGAGCAGGCTGACCGACCGGCAGTTCTGGATGCGGTATTGATCGAGTAGAGTTTTCAGGCCATCGGGGCCGGTTTCCAGACAGCAGGGTTTGAGCAGCAGCGAGCGGTAGGTGGAGAACGCCGGGTCGTACAACTGCAAGTGCAGAAATTCTCCCCGCACATGCGGATCGATATAGTGCAGAAATTCGTCAGCCACTTGGCTTAACGAGACGCCAGAGAGCGCCGTGGACATGAGGCTGGCTATCTCCGGTTGGATGATCGCGGAAGTATTATTTATGTCAAACATCTCTGACCACTATCAAATAAAGCTCACGCGCAATGCGTGATATCAAATATTAGCTTACATATTGCCAAAGGAAGATCGTCCTTTCGCCCGCCGCACGCCATGCTTGCGCGCAGGGCAATCGTCATATCTCCCCGTTAAATGTATAGGAGACCGGACCACCTCGGGTTCCCATGTGCGATATCTGGTTCGAGCGCTCCAGAAATAGTCCCTATCGCCCGCTTCTCGTCCGTTATTGCCCTCAACCTTTCGTGGCAAACAGCACTGAGTCCCCGCCGCACCGGCGCCAGAATACGGATCCAGGCAGCCGGACTGGCAAAGACCTTCCCTGCGCGGGGAGTTACTCCATGGATAGCGTTCGCCGTGGAACCACACTCATCACGCACTGACGCAATTGTCGGTTATCGCGGACTACCGGGTATAGCTGCACGTCAGCAGCCATCGTATGTATTTCGGTTTGCGTCCTGGAATCAGCGACTTGGCCGCACGGGCAAGCTCGTCCAACTGACACTTTTGTCAAAAGCTGCAAAGCGTATCAATGACAGTTCGCTGGTTGCGGACAGGCGATGCTGCCGCCGGGGCCGTGGAACCTCCGCCGGGATTCCAGGCGTTCCAGACAATCCACACCCGTGCTGCGTCGTTGACCTCCGCTTTACCCGTATTGTGGGCATGTTCTTCAGGCGACAGCCGCTTTCCGGCCATTCCGGCCATCGGCTCGTTCCCTTGGCGCGGACCGCAAGCAGCCGTGGAAAGCCGCCGACTGGTCGCGAATATCGCATACCGGTATTTTTTACTGGAATTCGATGTCCTTATTACGATATGTTGTCGTGCGTACAAAACATTTTGTCTGGACTGCAACCTCGCCCTTGCCGGGATGGGGGCTGCACCTTTGCGCTAATAAGGAGAGAAGCCGTGAAGTGTTTTTGGAGAAACGTATTCAGGATGAAGGTGGCGTTGCTTGCGGCAGCGCTCTTAACGCCCGTCTTCGCGCTGGCACAGCATGGTCAATTGACCGGTGAGGTACGCGACCCGCATCAAGCCGTGGTGGCGGGGATAACCGTAAAGGTGAAGAATACGGCCACCGGAAAAGTGAAGACGTCGCACGGTAACGCCGCGGGAAAGTTCGTGTTCAACGATCTCGCCGCCGGGGATTACAGTCTTGCGGTGGATGCCGCGGGCTTCAAGCCGGTTCGTATCGACCGGGTGACGGTCGCCGAGACCGGCGAGACCACCCAGAACATCGTGCTTGAGCTGGCCGGCACAAAATCGTCGGTTACGGTTAGGGCGCTCTCCCTGAATCCAGACGTCAAGTCCCAGGAACAGACCTCGCTGCTGGAAATTCCCGCAGGCATTGCGAACGACAATATTGTCTTCACGGCCAAAGATATTGAGGCGCTGCATCCGTCCTCGCTGCTGGATGTCCTTCAGACCGTGCCCGGCGTGGAAATCACCGCGCAGGGGCGTCAGCACATGGACTTCATGACCATGCGCGGCGGCAGCTTCCAGGTGATCATCGATGGCGTCTATCTCTCGCAGGCCGATCGCATTCTCGGTACGGTTCCGGTGGAACTGGTCGAATCGATGACGATTGTGCGCGACTCGACGGCGCTGACCATCGGTCCCTTGGTCGCCTATCACTCCATCAGCAGCAGCGGCACCGGCGTCTCCAACCAGGGATTTGTCATCATCCGCACCAAGCGCTCGGCCGCCACCGAGGCTGGCTTTGCTTCCAGCGGCGGCAGTTACGGCACGGCCATGGGGCACGCCTACGTGGGCAGCAAGAGCGGCAAATGGGACTATCGCGGGGCCTATACCTACAGCACCACCGCCGGCCGCGACCGCTGGAATATGGCCGCGCGCAACGGATCGGCGATGTTCCACGGCGGCTACGCCAGCGGCAACCTGACCATGGATTTTGTTTACTACGGTCTGCGCGGCATGCGTCAGTTCGAATATGGCGAAGTGCTGCTGGCTTCCACCGGCACCTCCTGCACCCCGAAGGCCGCCGTGGGCGGGCTGTGCGCGACCACCATGAACATGTACAAGGGCGACGGTGATCTTTTTGCCCTGAATGTCGCCAAGCGCTGGAACGATAGCAATCGCACCACCCTGCAATATGGCTTTGACCGTTCGATCATCAACGCGGGTATGCTTCCGGTAGCAACCGGATCGAGTAACGAGCAGGACTCCACCGAGGGTTCCGTGGTCCTCAAACACACTTATATGTTCAAGAAAAATGAACTGACTGGCGGCGGACAGTTCATGAAGTACATTGCGCCTCTGGGCTCGGCGCCCACCAACGGCAAGGTCGCCAACCGGCTCGACGATGCAATGTATAGCTGGTTTGTGCAGGACGAGTACCGTTTCCTCGGCGGCAAACTTGTCCTTGACGGCAGCATTCGCGGGGACAAGCTGCATAGCAGCAATTACAATTCGACCATCAAGGCCAGCAGCGACGTGTGGGGTTCCACCTTCAAGACGATTGCCTTTGGAGCCACCTACAAGTTCAATCCCAGGGTGACCACCTCGGCGCGCTACGGGTTGGTGACCACGCCGGCGGCCAGCAACGACGTTTATCAGACCAGTTCCATGACGGCGCCTTCTACCAATCTGCCAAACCAGACCCAGAACCGCGGCGAGTTGACGACCGAAGTCAAGGTGAACCCGCACTTTGTTCCCAACGTTGCTCTCTACCTTTACAGCACGCAGAACGCCACCGCATCGGCTTCCACCTGCACCAACCCCAGCGGCGTCAAGAACCAGTCCTCGTGGCTGAATTCCAACGGCAACGAAATTGATTGCGTGAGCCTGGCGGGAACGGTGACGACGGCGGGCACGGAAACAGGATTTTCCGGGCGCCTGGTGGGCCCATTCAAATACAAGGCCGGGTATGGCTACATCGGCACCGACAATAGGGCGACGAACAAGACGATGTCGCATAACTTCGTCGATGCCAGCCTTGGCTTTGCGGATCGCGGCTACTTCGCGAACTTCAACATGGTTTACGTCGGACCCAAGTGGTCGGCTTCTTCGCCGAGCACAACGTACTATGGCCTGCTGGCGAACTACACCCGTCTGGATCTGAACGGCGGCTACAACTTCCATGTCGCCGAGCGGCCCATGACGTTTACCGTCTTTGGCCGCAACCTGAATAACAACCTCTATGCCACGCGTTACGTTACGGGCGCTTATCGCGATCCGGGCCGTGTGTGGGGCGTGGAGCTGGCGGCCAAAGTATTTTAAGATTGGTCGAGTCACAGATGAACGCAGAAAGCTACAGTGCGATTGCCGGCGAACTCTTTGCCCCGCTCTACCCGTATTATGCCGGGCAGATCGTGGCCCGGACCGGCATTCGCGCTGGCGCCTGCCTGGACGCGGGCTGCGGCTGCGGCGACCTTGGCCTGGCCGTGGCTGCCGCGGGCGAGTTCGAGCTTTTCTTCCTCGATCGCTCCGCGGCCATGCTGAGCAAGGCCCGCGAGAGGGTGTGCCAGAGTGGCCGCCGCTCGGGCGTTACCTTTCTTGAAGCCATGGTCGAGAGCATTCCCATGCCCGAGGCCAGCTTCGATCTCGTCGTCAGCCGCGGCTCGGTGCCTTTCTGGGAGAACCTTGCGGATGCGTTTGGCGAGATTTTCCGCGTGCTTAAACCCGGCGGCCATGCCTACATTGGCGGCGGACTCGGCACCCGGGAGATGCGCGAAAAGATTCAGCAGGCAATGCGCGAGCGCGCCGCCGGGCGCGGAACGGAAGAGATGGGAAAGATTCCGCAACGCACCATGGGAGAGTACGAGGACGCGTTGCGCCGCGCGGGGATTTTGCATGGAAACGTGGAGCGGAGCGACGAGGGAACCTGGATTCGCTTCACCAAACCACCCGCCGGAGTGGAGTAGCGCTCCCGCGGCCGAGAGGACTAAATCATGAAGAAGATTGCTGCCGTTCTTATGCTGCTGGCGGCGCTGCTTGCACAGGCGAGCGCCCGCGAGATTACGGACATGGCGGGCCGCAAGGTCACCATCCCCAACGATCTTAAAAAAGTTTACGCACCCTCTCCCTACGGGGCGTACATGATGTACGCAATTGCTCCCGACCTGATGAGCGGCCTGGTGTTTCTTCCCAAGGAGAGCGACAAAAAGTTCCTGCCCAAGGCGTTGCTGAATTTGCCGGTCATCGGTGGCGGCCCGGGACTGACCGCCAACCCGGAGATGTATGTGAAGACCGGCACGCAGTTGCTTGTCATTTGGCGCGCCGAGCCCCGGCCCATTGACGAACGCACCACGGCAACGCTGGATAAACTCAACATTCCTTATGTCATCGTCGATGCCACCACACTCGCCGACTACCCCAAGGCCATCCGCTTTCTGGGCGCGCTGACGCATCGCGAAGCGCACGCCGAGAAGATGGCCCAGGCGGCGGAGAAAATTCTCGCCGACACCCAGGCCGCGGTTGCCAAGGTTCCGCCCAACCAGAGGCCCAGAGTCTATTACGCCGAGGGCGTGGATGGACTGAGCACCGAGTGCAACGATTCCATCCACGTGCAACTGCTCACCCTGGCTGGCGATCTTGATGTTCACCGCTGCCACACGGCCAGCCACATGGGCATGGAGAAGATCTCGCTGGAACAGGTGATGCTGTACCAGCCCGATGTGATTCTGGCGCAGGAAAGCATGTTCACCGCCAAGGTGTACAGTGACCCGGCCTGGGCGCAGGTCAAGGCGGTCCGGGAGCACCATGTGTACCTGATTCCGCGCCTGCCGCTCAACTGGTTTGACCGTCCGCCCTCGTTCATGCGCTTCGCCGGTCTGGAGTGGCTCACCAACAAACTCTACCCAAGGCAATATCCCATCGACATCCACAAAGAGACGCAGAAGTTCTATTCAACATTCCTGGGAGTCAAGTTGAGCGACCAGGACGTTGCGGAGATTCTTGGCCAATGAGCGTTCCTGAAGTTGCCTTACCGGACCGCCCGCACCAGGCCGCCGAGGCGAGTTCCCCGGCGGCGGCCGTGGGCAGCCGTCTGCTGCACATAGCGCGCGGCGCGGCCCCACTGCTGGGCAGCGCGCTGCTGCTGGCGGCAACCATGCTCGTCTCGCTGTCGCTGGGGAAATACAAAGTATCGCTGCGGGAGATCGCGCTCTACTTCTGGCAACGCTGGGTGGGCGGCAACGCCATCGCCGCCGATCGCATGGCGCTGCTCAATGGCGTACTCATGGAAATCCGTTTGCCGCGCATTCTGGCGGCGGCCTTGGTTGGTTCGGCGCTATCGGCTTCGGGTGCATCCTTTCAGGCCATGTTCGTTAATCCGCTGGTTTCGCCCAGTTTGCTGGGAGTGCTGGCCGGGGCATCGTTTGGCGCGGCGCTGGGCATCGTGTATCTGAAGACCTGGTTTGCCGTAGAAGTTGCTACCTTTATTGGTGGACTGGCGGCGGTCATGCTTGCCGTCGGCATTGCCAGCATTTACCGCAACAACTCAACCATTATGCTGGTGCTGGGCGGCATCATCAGCGGTGCGCTGTTTACCTCCCTGCTCTCGCTCGTTAAATATCTCTCCGACCCCTTCAACCAGTTGCCCACCATCGTGAGCTGGCTGATGGGAAGCCTGACGCTCACGGACCGCTCGATGCTGGGCAAGGTAAGCATTCCGATCCTCGGCGGCCTGTTGCTGCTGCTGTTGCTCTCGCGCCATTTGAATGTGTTGAGCATGGGCGACGAGGAAGCGCACGCGCTGGGCGTCAACGTGCGCGCGGTGCGTCTGCTGGTCATCTTCGCGGCCACGGTTGTCAGCGCTCTCACCGTGGTCATCGCCGGAACCATCGGCTGGGTAGGACTGATCGTTCCTCACTTTACCCGCATGATTACCGGGCCGGATAACACGCGGCTGATTCCGGCAAGCATGCTGATCGGCGCGGCTTACCTGATTGTGGTCGATTCCATCGCGCGGCTGGCGTTCACCTTCGAACTGCCCATCGGCATCGTTACCGCCTTGGTCGGCATTCCGTGCTTTGCCGTGGTGCTGCGCAACGCGCGCAAGGGGTGGAACTGATGGCGCTGCTCGAAATCGAGTCGCTTGAGTTCGGCTACACACGGCAGCCAGTCATCGAGAATCTGAGCCTTTCCTTCGCGGCCGGCTCGGCCACCGCGATTCTGGGGCCCAATGGCAGCGGCAAGAGTACGCTGCTCAAGCTCCTGCTCGGCCTGCTGCGTCCGCGCAAGGGAACGATCTGGCTGGACGGGATGGCGCTGCCTTCAATTCCACTTCGCCAACTGGCACGGAAGGTTGCCTACGTGCCGCAGGTGCATCGCGAGGCTTTTGGTTATTCGGTCTTCGACGTGGCGCTGATGGGACGAATGCCGCATAGCTCGCTCTTTTCCCGCTACAGCGAGAAGGACCGTGACGCCGTGCGCGAGGCCCTCGAGCGGATGGAGATCTCTCACCTTGCCGCGCGCCCCTACACGCAGATCAGCGGCGGAGAGCGGCAGTTGACGCTGATTGCGCGCGCCCTGGCGCAGGGGGCCGGAGTGTTTGTAATGGACGAGCCCACCAACAGCCTGGACTACGGCAACCAGGTTCGCTTGCTGGAGCGCATCGGCAACCTCTCCGCCGATGGCTTCACCTTCATCTTCACCACGCATCATCCCGACCATGCGATGGCCATTGCCGACCGAGTTGTTATGATGCAGAAAGGCCGCATTGTGCGCGACGGAGCGCCGGAGGCCGTGATTGGGCCGGAGACGCTTGCCTCTCTGTATGGGCTGCCGCCGGGCCTGTTCGCGCAGGATGCGGGCAGGCATGGATCGGTTCCCAGGCTGCGGCGCGCCGCCACGCTCTAAATACCTCGCACATTCGGACGGCGCAGGAAACTGCGCCGTGGAGGATCTATGGAAAGACCGGCTCGGGAACACGAAAAAGTTTTCGGACAGCAGTGGATGACCCATGAAATCACCGTCAGTGGCGAGGTGAATCACCCGCTCACGCTCACCGCGGACGATCTTCGCGGCATGGAGATGACCGAGGTGAATAACGTCGGACTCATCTGCGGCAGCGGGCGCCACGATGGCATTGTGAAAAGTTACCGCGGCGTGCGTCTTACGGCGGTGCTGGAGCGGGCCGAGGTGAAGATGAAGTTTCATGACTCGCCCAACTACCTTTATGTCACGGTGGTTTCCAGCGACCACCACTGGGCCATCTTTTCCTACCAGGAACTGTTCAACAGCGCGGTTGGCGAGCAGGCGGTTGTGATCGTCGAGCGCGACGGCCAGCCGCTGGACGAGAAGGAAGGCGAGATCGCGTTTATCTCCGCCAACGACGTGCGTCCCGGGCCGCGCCGCTTGCGCTACCTGTCGCACATCCAGGTGCACGAACACCAGTTGGAGAACGGAGAATGACTGCGCCCGCGCCGGCCGGCATCCTCGACGAAGCCGCGGAACAGCTCTCGAAGCTCCACGGCGATGCCATTGAAAAGCTCGCCGTCGAGCAGGCCGTTGTCGGCGTCTTCTTCACCGGGGTTCGTTTCTCGGATGGCAGCACAGGAGTCGCCTACACGCCGCCGGAAATGATTCAGCGCGCCAGCACGCGCATCCTCGGCGACCGCCCGCGCTCTTACCGGGGCAGGACGGCCGCCCAGATGATCTCCTCTTCGCTCGACGGCCATTTTGCGCCTGTCGTGCGGCTGGCGGCGCTCAACGCGCTCTCGGCGGAGTATCTGGCGCGCGCCGCTGGCGAGCACGCCCCCGCCAACGATCTAAGCAACATGCCGAAGCTCTTTACCGGACGCCGCGTCTGCATGGTGGGAGCCATTGTTCCCTTGCTCAAAAAAATCTCGCAGCTCGGCGCGGCGCAGATCGCCATTATCGACCGCAAAAAGGAGACCGAAGCGGAAGCCGGGTTAGGCAGCTTCGTCCCGTTGGAACAGACTGCCCAGGTGCTGTCGGAATGCCAGACCGCGGTGCTCACCGGCGCAACCATTGCCAACGGAAGCATTGAGGAGCTGCTCGGCTATATTCCCGCCGATGCCGCCATTGCCGTGGTGGGGCCGACGGCAGGCTTTGTCCCCGAGCCGCTCTTCCGGCGCGGCGTGGCCGTCGTGGGCACGGTCACCATTACGGATGGCATCCGCGCCATGGAGATCATCTCCGAAGGCGGCGGGGCGCTGGAGCTTTTCCGCCACAGCGCGCGTAAAGTGAATCTTGTGAATCAACCAAGGCTGGCGGCGCTGGGTTTATGCTGAAAGCCGATCTTAGAGGTGAATGAATTGGAAACACTCGACTACACCAGTTATGACGCCATGCTGAAAGTGGCTGGCGAATTTCATGGCCACGTTTGCGCGGGCATCTGTATTGGAACGCGCATGGCCATCGCCGGCATGAAGAAGGTTGGCATCTCCGATCCCCGGGGCGCCGACCGCAAGAAGCTCATCGTCTTTGTTGAAATTGATCGCTGCGCCACCGACGCCATCATGGCCATTACCGGATGCAGTCCGGGGCGCCGCAGCATGAAGATCTTCGACTACGGCAAAATGGCCGCCACCTTCCATAACCTCGAAACCGGCAAGTCGGTTCGCCTGGTTGCCAGGAGAAAACAGAATGGCCAGCCTACCGAACCGGAGGAGTGGGGCCGCTTGAATGAGGAGGAGATCTTCTCGGTGCAGGACGTGCGGGTGTTCCTTGCTCCCGAAGACCTTCCCGGCAAACCTCTGCGCCGTCGCGACTGTGCGCGCTGCGGCGGCAGCATAATGGATGGCCGCGAAGTTGAGGCGAACGGCGAATGCCTCTGCCGCCCGTGCGCCGCGGGCAAGGACTACTACCAGCCGGCGTAAGCACAAGGATGATCCGTCTGTGGCGCGAGAGTGTGTTGCTACCCATGTCTGGCCCTGCCTCCGGGTCAGACGTGGGAGGCAGGCTATATGCCTCGTGAGTCATGTTCCAAAAGTTGCGATGGACCCGTTACACCTACATCTGCCCCAAGACGGCAGACATAAGGGCGCAACTCCGCCGCAGCCCTTTACGAGCTTGATCCGGCAATCAGAGTTGGAAGAGTTTTGGTGCCGGGAGGGGGAATCGAACCCCCACGACCCGAAGGCCGGCAGATTTTGAGTCTGCTGCGTCTGCCAGTTCCGCCATCCCGGCAAGGGAAGTGGTATTCAGAATTTAACACACCGCGCGGGGTCGGCCAAAATCGCCATCTGTGAATTCCACTCCGCCCGCGCCGCCGTATTACACTCGCCCTATGAGAAAACTTGCCTGTTGTTTGGGATGCGCGCTGGCGCTGGCGGTGCCTGCGTGGGCGCAAACTCCGTCTGCTGCCGCGTCCACGGTGCCGTCTGCCGCGGCGGCCTCCGCCTCTCCGGCCGTGCCGGTGTTTACGGCCACGGCGACGTTGCGCTTTGCCAATCTGGCGCTGGGCTGCGTCAACAAGGAATACCCCAACAAGCTGAGTCACACTCTGCAAAGCGATGCCGACGCGCGGCTTCCACGCGAGCTGACGCCGTCCTTTTACGGATGCTATGACTGGCACTCCTCGGTGCATGGACACTGGCTGCTGGTACGCCTGCTGGAGCAGTATCCGAACTCTCCGTTTGAGCCGCAGGCGAGGCTGGCCCTGGGGCGCGACCTGACGGCCGCCAAGCTACAGGCCGAGGCCGCGTACCTGGAGCGCAGCGACCGCACCGGCTTTGAGCGTCCCTACGGGCTGGCGTGGTTGTTGCAACTGGCGGCCGAGTTGCGCGAGTGGCACGATCCCCAGGCCATGGTGCTGATGTCCAACCTGCGTCCGCTGGAGCTGGCGGCGGTGTCCCGCTTGAAGCCTTGGCTGGCGAAGCTGCCGTATCCCGTGCGCGTGGGCGAGCACTCGCAGACGGCATTTTCCCTGGGGCTGATGATGGACTATGCGCAGACGGCCGGCGACCATGAGTTTGCCGAACTGCTGCGCAGCAAGGCCCGCCAGTTCTATTTGCACGACCGCTCGTGTCCGATGAATTACGAGCCGTCGGGCGAGGATTTCCTCTCGCCCTGCCTGGCGGAGGCCGACGTGATGCGCCGCGTGCTGCCGCCGGCGGAGTTCGCCGCCTGGCTCACGGACTTTTTGCCCGAGATTCCGGAGGACGGTTCGGCCAGTTGGCTGCCCCCGGTGGTGTCGCCCGATCCTGGCGATCCGAAGCTGGCGCACCTGGACGGATTGAACCTAAGCCGGGCGTGGATGCTGAAGGGCATTGCTCGCGGGCTGCCCGCGGGGGACGCGCGCCGCACGGCCATCGAGGCGGCGGCCACGGCTCACGCCAAGGCAGGGCTGGCGGCCGTTACCGGAGAGCATTACGAGGGTGGGCACTGGCTGGGCAGTTTTGCCGTGTACCTGATAACGCAGCGCGGATATTAGAGAACGGCGCGTTTTGCGGCGCGAGGAACGGAATCTGCCCGAACGATGAGTCCGCCGGGGTTATCTTGCGGGCAGTGTGGATTCTCCATTCCCGTTTTTCCTGCTCAGGTGGGCCTGGCGCGGCGCGAGATTTATCATGTAACCATGCCTGTGCCGCAACGTTCGACTTGTCGTTTCTTACGACTGTTTCTCTGCGCCGTGACTCTGCTGCTTCCTTTCTCATTGCACGCGGAGGATGGGGCGTCCTTTGACCTTCTTGGCCCGCAGGTGGAAGTCAATGTGACGCGCGGCGGCCGCACCTTACCCATCGGCCAGGTGCCGAACCTGCTGGCGGGCGACCGCATCTGGGTTCATCCCGCGCTACCGGACAACCAGCAGGCGAAGTACCTGATGGTTGTGGCTTTTTTGCGCGGCGCAACCAATCCTCCGCCGGATAACTGGTTTACCAAGGCGGAGACCTGGAACAAGCCGATTCACGCGGAAGGCATTGTGGTGACGGTGCCCGACGGCGCGCAGCAGGCTCTGATCTTCCTGGCGCCGCAAACGGGCGGCGACTTCAACACGCTGCGCAACGCCGTACAGGGCAAGCCGGGAGCATTTGTGCGCGCGGCGGTGGACCTGCAACTGTTCAGCCTGAATCGCGCGCGCCTGGAAAAGTATCTGGCGGCCATACGCGCCGAGCAGGATCCCAAGACCTTGCAGAAGGATGCCACCACCCTGGCGCGCAGCCTCAGTATCAAGGTGGACGAGTCGTGCTTTACGCGCCCCGTGCTGCAACAGGCCTCCTGCCTGATGCAGAAGAGCGACCAGCTTGTTCTCGACGACGGATACAGCCAGAGCAAGGCAGTCAATCTAATGTCGGGCGCTGGTGGCGATCTGCTGGGTGCCATTAGCAGCACCTCCATGGCCGGCGGCGGAGCCTACAGCCCTTACGTCGGCGTGGTGGTGGACCTGGCGCGCCTGATGGAAAACCTGCACACGGCAAAGTATCAATACATCTCCGCGCTGGCCTTGCCGCAGGGAGATCAGTTGCACCTGCGGCTGAATCTTCCGCCATCGTTCCACAAGCCGCAGTCGGTGATTGTCATCGGCCTGCCGGCGGTGCAGCAGGTCGAGCCGCCCATCATGCGCCCGGTGAATCCGGAGGCGGTCTCCTGCGCGCAGGCCCCGCATTTGACGCTGGCCGCCGAGGGTGCGCCGCTGGTCTTCTCCTCCGAACTGGCACACAACCTGCATCTGCACGTGGAAGACAGCAAAGGCCACACCGCGGATATTCCGGTGACGGCCAATGCGCTGCAAGGCGGCTTTACTCCAACCGGCAATGTGCCGGAACTCGACTGGCTTCCGCCGTCCTTTTCCGCACGCATTCACGGCGAGTGGGGCTTTGATACCTTTACCGGACCGGAGTACAAGCTGGAGCGCTCCGACGAAGGCATCAAGTGGGCGATTCCTCCCGAGCAGCAGAGCGAGGTGATTGCCGGTCACGACTCCAAGCTGCACCTGCAAGCGGCCAATAGCGTATGCGTCGAGCAGATCGGTTTCCGCAGCGCCAAGGGAGAGGTCTCCAAGGTGGAGTGGAAGCAGGCGTCCGGCAAGGTGGAGGTGGAACTTCCGCTGAGCAAGGCTCCCGCCGGTGAAAGCGCACTGCAGATTAAACAATTTGGGCTTCCGCGTCCGCTGGAAGTGCCTCTGCACGTCTATCAGGAGGACTGCAAGCTCACTGGCTTCCAGGTTCACTCCGGCGACAGTGATGGCACACTGAAAGGCTCCTGCCTGGATGAGGTGGACGTGCTGGATGCCTACGGCTTGCACTTCCATCCCAAGGGCGCACCGGTAAAGGACGTGCTCAGTTTGCACACGGATTCCGAGGTGAAGGCCGCGCGTGACACCACGGCGCGCGTCTCCCTGAAAGACGGCCGCGTCTTCGAGGTCCATGCCACGGCGCTGGCCGCGCGCCCGCGCGTGCAGTTGATCGGCAAGTCCATTGAGCTTTCGGCCTCGCCGATTCATCTTTCGGGCGATGACGATCTTCCGGCCGACGCGCGCTTGCAGTTCCGCATCAAGTCGGACCTGCCGTTTGCCCGCGCGGAGAAAATCGAAGTGCAGAGCGCCGACGGCTTCTACCGCGAGGAGTTGAAGCTGGAGAATGGCGGCCTGATGCGGCAGAGCGCGCACACCGTGGTGGCGACGCTGGCGATTCCCAAGGGCATTGCCGAGTCCTCCTTCGGCGCGCTGCATTTCCGCGCTGTTTCTCCCGAAGGGTTTGAGGGCGACTGGCAGCCGCTGGCCACCCTGGTGCGCCTGCCGCAGATCGGCGACGTGCGCTGCCCGGCGGCCAAGGATGCACCCTGCACGCTTACGGGCAACAACCTGTTCCTCATCCAGGCAGTCTCGCCGGATGCGGACTTCCAGCACAGCCAGAGCATCAGCGAGAGCCTGATGAACTCCTCACTCGATGTGCCGCGTCCGCGCGGCAAAGTGCTCTATCTGCGGCTGCGCGACGATCCCAGCGAGATACACACCATCGAAATGCCTTCGCCAAAAACCGCGGCGCGCAAGGATGACAAGGGCAGGGAGGCGAAGACGGACGCCGCCGCGGGCGGCAACGATGGCGTAAAGACGGCTCCGGCACAGGGTGACCCCGCGAAGAGTGACGCCGCCCCGGGCGGCAGTACATCCCCAAGCAGTGCTCCGGCTGTGGCTCCCGCGCCGCAGCCTGCGCCGGACAAAGCTGCGCCGGCCGCCCCTGCGGAACAGTCGCCCGCACCCGCGCAAACTGCGCCGGCCACGTCAACGGATGGTGCTCCCAAGTAGTTGTAAGGGGTGGAAAAGCGATCTACGGGCGGCTCAGCGGGGCCGCCTCGCTTTTGGGCCGCGCCTCGGCCTGTGCCTTGCGCACCTCACGCCGCAGGCGAACCAGGTGCTGCACGTACTCGGCGAAGATCTTCAGCGACGCTTTGCTTTCGCCGCGCTGGCGCGAGCGGAAGACGTAGCCCACCTCGGCAATTCGTTCGATGTGGGCGCGCACCAGAATTTCCACCAGAATCTTGTAGCCGCATGGATTCAGCCGCACGCCTTGCACGGACTCGCGCCGCACGATGAAAAATCCTGTCATGGGATCGCTGACGCGGCTCAACTCGCGGGGCAAAACGGCACGCCCCAGGGCACGTGAGCTGCGTGAAATAAAGCCTCGGAGAGCGGGCCAGTCGCTGGTGCCTCCGCCTTCGGCGTCACGGCTGGCCACGGCCAGGTCGGCTCCGGCCAAGGCTGCCTGCAACAGGCGCGCAATGGCCTCGGGAGGGTGCTGCAAGTCGGCGTCAATGACCCCGAGCCACTCGCCGCGCGCCACCTGCCAGCCGCGAACCACGGCCGTGGCCAGGCCGCGCTCGCCAATGCGGCGCATGGCGCGCACCCGCGGATTGCGGGCGGCAATCGCGGCGGCCACTTCCCAGGTGCGGTCGGCGCTGTCGTCATCCACCACCAGAATTTCGTACGACTGCCCCACGGCACTGGCGATGGCCGGTTCCAGTTGCGCAATCAACTCTTCCAGGTTCTGGCTTTCGTTCAAGGTAGGAACGACGAGTGAAAAAGTGATGCCCTCGCCGGCGCCGCGCACGGGCACAATCATCGGGCCCTGCGGCACCGCCATCAAGTTACCGGAGGTCGTCACCATTTCGTTGATTTCCAATGCACTATCCGCTCCCTCCATTGCAGCATAGGTGCCGTGGGGAGTCCAGCCATACGAGCCTGCGAAGTAGCCATAATATGCGCTTTGCTGCTTTAAAGTCCCTTCGCCTTAGCTGGAGAACTCCTGATTGCCCTTGTGAAAATCACCGGCTACGCGCAACTCCCGTCCCGCGGCAGGGTTTGGTTCGAGTGAAGCAAACGCCGGTATCCCCGGCTCCGCGCTGGTTAAAGCTCGTGGCGCGCAAAGGAGAATTCAACGATGCACAACCTTTCCATGCGAACCGCTATCTTGCTGCTCGGCTTGTCCGTGAGCGGCGGGGCTCTGTTGGCGCAAGCCGCGCCCAACGCCGCAGCCAATGTCGCGCCGGAGGCGGCACAGAGCGCTCCCGCCCGCGGCGCGCTGCGTTTGACCGCCGAGCAACGCCAGAAGATGCAGGAACTGCGCGCCGGCGCCCGCGACCGGGCGGAGATCATCCGCCACGATCAGTCGCTGACCGAAGCGCAAAAGCAGGACAAGTTGAAGGCCCTGCGTGTCGCAACCGGCGAGCAGATGAAAGCCGTGTTGACGCCCGAACAGCAGCAGGCATTCGCCGCTCGCCGCGCTCAGGGCGCACAGAAGGCGGCCGCGCGCTTGAACCTCACCGACGATCAGAAGGCCAAGCTGAAAGCCCTGCGTGTCTCCAACCGTGAGCAGCGCCAGGCGGTGCTCAACAACCAGTCCTTGACCAGCGAGCAGAAGCAGACGCAACTGGCGCAGATCCGCGCCAGCAACAAGACGCAGTTGGCGTCCATCCTCACTCCCGAACAACTCACCCAGTTGCGGCAGATGCGCCATTCTCGCCGTCACCAGCAACTGTAGCCCGCCAAAAAAACACGGGCCGGAGCCAACGCTCCGGCCCGCCGGCCTTTTCACGATATCGCTTAGAACACCGAGCACACCAGGCACTTCAGGTAGTGCGTCTCCGGCACGTTCAGCAGCACGGGATGATCCACGGCCTGCATGCGCTTTTCGATGATGTGCAGGTTGCGGCGCGCGTCCAGCGCCGCCGCCGAGAGCATGGCCACAAAATCCTGCTCGCTCACATGGAACGAGCACGAGCAGGTCACAAGCACGCCGCCGTTGCGGATCATCTTCAAGGCGCGCAGGTTGATCTCCTTGTAGCCGCGCAGAGCGTCCTCGGCCGTGCGCTTCGATTTGGCAAAGGCCGGCGGGTCCAGCACCACGGTCTCATAACGGCGATTCTCGTCGGCGTACTTGCGCAGCAATTCGAAGGCGTCGGCCTCAATCCACTCCACCGGCTTCTGCTGGTTCAGCACGCGATTCTGCTCGGCCACCGCCAGCGCCTCGGACGAGATGTCCACGGCCGTCACTGCGTCGCACACGCGATTCATGTGCAGCGAAAAGCCGCCCTGGTAGGTGCAAATTTCCAGAGCCTTGCCGCGCGCGTGGCGTTCGGCGGCCTTGTAGTTTTCGCGCTGATCCAGGAACGCTCCGGTCTTCTGCCCCGCGCCGCCGTTGTAGTGGAAGGCCAGACCGTTCATGTGAATCACGGTCTCGGTCTTTGCCTTCTTGCCCTTCTTGTAGAGCACGGCTTCTTCCGCGGGCGGTAAGCCTTCCAGCTCGCGCATACGCTCGTCCACCCGCTCCAGAATCGTCTGCGGATCGTAGGCTGCGCGCAGCTCTTCCAGCAGCACCGCACGCAATTCGGGACGGTTCATTGCCTGCGTTTGCGCCAGCACGCTCAGCACGTCGTTGTATTTATCTACGATAAGTCCCGGCGTAATGTCCGCCTCGCTGAACAGCACGCGGAAGGAGTCCGCGTCCTGCACCACGCGCTGGCGGTAGGCGATGGCCTGCTTGATGCGATAACGCAGCAGTTCGGGATACTGGGCGGCCGCTACTTCGTTCTGGGCCACCATGCGCAGCGCAATCGGCGCCTGCGTGCTGTACAGGGCCGTGCCCCACACCTTGCCGCGCGCATCTTCCACGCGCACCACGCCGCCGGCCTCTGCTAGCTCCACGCGCTCAACGTCGCCGCGGAAAATCCACGGATGCCCTTCGCGCAGACGGTTCAGGCCATGCGCGTTCACCACGGCGCGCGCCGCGGCGGCGGGCGCGTCGATCATTTTTTTCTTGGCTGTCATGGCAAGCTCGCCGGATTTACGCCTTGGGCAATTGGTGACGCATGTCCAGCAGAACCTCAACCGGCAACTTGTCCTTGAATTTTTCTTCCAGGCTGGGTTCGTCCACAAACAGGTTGCGCGCGTCGCGCAGCTCCTCGGCAAAGATCGTCTGGAAGACGGCGTTCTTTTCCGTGCGCTGCGCAATGGCCTCGCCCGTCTGCGCGTCGTAGGCCTTCATTTTAGCCGCGCCCTTGTGGTTGATGAACACGGCAAACGCGCCCTGCGTGCCCAGAGTAGGCACGAACATCCACTCACGCTCTGCCTGGTGGGCAATGCTGCTGGCGCTGGTGTCCACCTTCTGTATGTTGTGCTCGGGAATGTAGTACATAATGCGGCTGCAGGTGTCGCAGTGCACCACCTCAAGGCCCGCCCGCACGTTGCTCAAGAGCTGAGGACGCAGCATCACCTGGCAGGCTGTGCAGCGGTGTTCGAGCACTTCGGCCAGCGCCCGGCCGCGCGATTTGGCAATGCGGTCGTAGGTGGCCAGCAGAGTCTCCTCCACGGCGGCGCGCAACTTCTTCGCCTTTGCCACAGCATCTGCCGCTGCTTTGCGGTCGCCGGCCGATGCCGCTTCCACTTCCTTCTTCTGCCGCTCGATCTCCGCCGACTCCGCCGTCAGCGCGGCTTCGGCCTCGGACAGCTTGCCCTGCAGGGCTTCGGCGTTCTCCATCACTTCCAGAATCTTTTCTTCGTGGGTGCCGATTTCGGCTTCCGCCTGCGCAATCTCGCTGAGCAAAGCCTTGTACTGCTCATTGTTCTTGACGCTGGAGGATTGGCTGCGGAACTTGGCAATCTTATCGTTGAGCGACTGTATGTCCTGCTCGTGCGCGCGCTTCGTGGCCTCGCTTGCCTTGATCGCGGCGCGCGCGTCTTCCACGCGTTTTTTGGCCGCCGCCAGTTGCGACTCGATGCGTTCCAGAGTTTTCGGAATCGCCGCCAACAGCATATTCAGCCGTGTCAACTCCGCGTCCACTGCCTGCAATTCCACTAGCTTCGTCAAATCGCTTGTCATGATGTGTAAGTGAATTCTAGCATGTTGCCCGGCACGAATTCGCCCCAGTGCGGTCAGGCTGCGTCGTTCTGCCGCCGGTGACGCACGTAGGCATAGGCGGCCGCGGCCGCCACCAGAGCGCCCAGCGCGCCCTGCGCAATGTCGAATTTGGCCTGCGCGCTGGCCAGGTGGATCAGCCACAGAATGGGCACCTGCCACAACTCCACCACGCGCGTATAGAACGCTCCCAACTGGGACATGACGATATTCATGTAGAAGTATCCGCTGAGGCCCACCAGGGCTACCGCCAGCATGATCAGCCACATACGCGGCGCGAGAGGCTCCAGCGGCGTGTGCATCGCGGCGCTCAGCGCCAGGCCGCCCAGCACCGCCCCCACCAGGGCCGGGGCAATCAGCCAGAAGAGATGCTCCTGTTTGCCCTGCGCCCGCTCCCACACTTTGTAGGTCGCCGCGCGCGATGCCAGCGCAATCAGCAGAAACACCGCGCCGCGCCCCGCGTGCAGCACCGTGCCCGGTTCGCGCACGGCCTGCGCGGCAAACAGGATGAGCGCCGCCGCCAGCAGCAAAAGCGTGCGACGTTCGTAATCGCGGTGCCGTCCGCGCACGTAGGCCAGTAACAGCGCGTCCAGCAGCAGCACCGCCTGCGTCACCCGTCCGCTGAGCAGGGCAATGGCGCCGAACCATCCCACAAACGTCAGTCCGCCGGTGACCACCCTTGCCAGGGCCAGCTCCGGTGCGCGGGGAGTCCACTCCACGCGCCGGGGACGCACCATCAGCGCCAAAAGGGCCAGCGCCAGCAGCGAGCGATACACCAGAATCGCTCCCAGAGTGAGTTGCGCGTGCCGCGCCAGCCACTCAATGCTGACGGTGATGGCAACCTCGCTGGCTACCATGCCCGCCAGCGGCTGGCGCTTCCACATCTCCTGCAGCTTCACCTGGGACATTCCAGCATTGTAGCGGGCAGCGCCGCCGCGCAAAAAAGAGCGGAGCGCCGGAGCGCCCCGCCGAGTCCATCAGGAGAATGTATGGAGCGGTTCCAGAGAAGCCATACCCTTTCCAAATTGTTCTCTGCCGCCGTTCCCTGTAGGTCACGACGGCCAATGGCCTGTGGCCTCGGAGGACAGCAACTCTGGAATCGCTCTAGGTCAGTTCCAGTTCTTCGCTGGACTGTTTACGCATCAAAAACTTTTGCACCTTGCCGGTGACGGTAGTGGGGAAGCTGTCCACGAACTTGATGTACTTCGGCACCTTGAAGCCGGCGATCTGCTCGCGGCAATACTGCTTGATGGCCTCCGGGTCCAGCTCCTGTCCGTCGTGCGGAATGATCCAGGCCATCACTTCTTCGCCGTATTTTTCGCTGGGCACGCCAATCACCTGCACGTCCTTGATGCCGGGGTAGCTGTACAGAAATTCCTCGATCTCGCGCGGATAGATGTTCTCGCCGCCGCGGATGATCATCTCCTTCAATCGTCCGGTGATGACCACGTAACCGTGCTCGTCCATGCTGGCAATGTCGCCGGAGTGCAGCCAGCCGTCGGACTCAATCGTCTTGGCCGTGTTCTCCGGATCGTTGTGATAGCCGTTCATCACCAGGTAGCCGCGCGTCATCAGCTCGCCGTTCTCGCCGCGCGGAACGATCTCGCCGGTGTTGGGATCGACGATCTTGACCTCGGTGTGCGGCTGGGCGCGTCCCACGGTGGTGGTCTTGCGCTCGAAGGTGTCTTCCGTGGTGGTCTGCGTGATCACCGGTGAGGCTTCGGTGAGTCCGTAGCAGTTGGTCAGCTCGGTGACGTGCATGTCGCGGATCGCCCGCCGCATCAGGTCCACCGGGCACAGCGAGCCGGCCATGATGCCCGTGCGCAGCGAGGTGAAGTCGAACTCCTTGAAGCGCGGGTGCGTCATTTCGGCAATGAACATCGTCGGCACGCCGTACACGGCCGTGCAGCGCTCCTCGTGCACCGTCTGCATGGTCGCCAGCGCGTCGAAGTAGTCCGCGGGAATCACCATGGTGGAGCCGTGCGTGAGGCACGCCATGTTGCCCAGCACCATGCCAAAGCAGTGGTAGAAGGGAACCGGAATGCAGACGCGATCGGTGTGCGTCAGCTTCATTCCG
>JARLGJ010000023.1 GCA_031296105.1 Acidobacteriota bacterium
AAGTCACAAGCTGGGCTTGGTCTTCAGCAGTCAGCGACAGTGGCGTAAGTGGACGACCCATTGCCATCGGAGTTCCTCCTACTTTATCCGATGCAGCAGCCGTCCGTATTTATGCTATTTACTTTAGAGACAGGACACTAGGAAAAATCTAAACAAGCCTGTAAACAGATTTCCTCCGGGGCTAAAGCCCCTGAATTCTCGCGGCTTTTACGGCACGGCTGAAGCCGTGCCCTGACAAACCATCTTCGATTCGAGTTCTTCCGCACCCTGTGAAGCCGTGCCCTGACAGATTCCGGCTTGATCAGAATCTCGCTAGGAAAAGTCATCCTCCGAAGGGGGATGGCCGGAGGTGAGCTGACCGATGCGCAGGGCCAATTGCAGATCCTTGATGGTCAGTCCTCCGGCACCATACGTGGTGAGGGTGAGCGCTACCTTGTTGTAGGCAATGTGAATCTCCGGGTGGTGGTCCTCTTCTTCGGCGAGCTCGGCCACCTGGTTGACGAAGATCATGGCGTCGGCAAAGCCGGGAAAGAGGAACTCGCGGCAGAGGGTTTCGTCGCGCAGCTCCCAGCCGGGGAGAGCCGCCAGGGAGTCGGCGGCCTGCTCGGGACTCAGTCGATGCTGCATGTGCTACTTTCCCGGTTCCAGAGAGCGCAGAGAGTAGCTGAAGTGCTCCTTGGGCGTGATGGTCTCGCGATGCAGGCGCTCCCAATCCTGCGGGTCGATGGCGAGGAAGACCTCGACGACCTTGGGATCGAACTGGCGGCCGGACCAGGTCTTGATCTCCTCGCGGGCCACTTCCACGCTGCGCGCCTTGCGATAGGGGCGGTCGCTGGTGATGGCGTCCAGGGTGTCGGCGACGGCGAAGATGCGCGCCCCGAGAGGAATCTCCTCGCCCTTGAGGCCGCGCGGGTAGCCGCTGCCGTCATAGAACTCCTGGTGGGCATAGACGATTTCGGCTGACTCCCCGAGGTAAGGAATCTTGTGCAGCATCTTGTAGCCGAGGTAGGGATGCTCCTTCATCAACACTTTCTCATCCGGAGAGAGCTTGGCCGGCTTGAGCAGGACGGCGTCGGGGATGGCCATTTTGCCGATGTCGTGCAGGAAGGCGCCGCGGGCGACGACGCGAATGGCGGCCTCATCCATGCCCATGAAGCGGGCAATGTGAATGGTGAAGGCCATGACGCGCTTGGAGTGGCCCTCGGTCTCGGCGTCCTTGAGGTCAAGGGCATCGCCGAGTGCTTCGAGAGTGACGTCGTAAGCGTTCTCCAACTGGGCGATGGTCTCGCGCAACTGGCGGGTGCGCTGATCGACCAAGGCCTCCAAGTTGGATTGGTAGCGCATGTTTTCGACGCGCAGGCGATGGGTTTCCAGGGCGCGGCGGACGACGGCGAGAAGCTGCTCGCGCTCGAAGGGTTTGAGCAGGTAATCGTAGGCACCGTTGCGTATGGCGGCCAGGGCCACGGAGATGTCGTGCACGGCGGTGACCATGACGACGGGCAATTCCTTGTGGGTGCGGCGGACGTTTTCCAGCAGGCCCACGCCGTCCAACTCAGGCATCATGAGGTCGCTGAGCACAAGCTGAAAGTTGGAATCCTGGTGCAGCCGTTCGAGGGCGTCCTTGCCGGAGCAGGCCTGCACGCACTCGTAACCGGAGTTTTCCAGCATGGAACAGACGACTTCGCGAATAGGCTCTTCGTCGTCCACAACAAGGATGCGTTCAACAGCCATGGAGAAAACTTCCTTTACGTTCGAGCTGCAATGCCATTGTACCCTGAACCCTAGTGTTCCCCGCGGATTCTACGGCTCCGGCGGGGCCGAGGTGTGATATACACCTGAACATACGCCATGCCGCAAGCCGCGCTCACCGCCGCCGCATTTCCGGAGCCCCTGTTGCCCCACGTAGCAAGCCTGGCGCTGTTTCTGGCGGCGCTTTTGCTGCTGGCCTGGGCGGTGCACCGTGCCCAGGGCCTGTCGCGGCGTCTGCGGGTGATGAACGCCGTGGCGTCCGTGGCCGTGGCGCGCCAGGACGAATCGCGCGTGCAGAGCGTGTTGCGCCAGATCTGCGCCTACCTGGATGCCAAGGGCGCCTGGTTTCAGATGATCGAAGGCGACTATCTGCTTGTCAAGCATCAGGTGGATGTTCCGGATTATCTCTGGCTCACGCGTTCCAGTGTTGCGCGCAATTCCAGCCTGGTCCTGCCGCTGATTACTTCTTTACGGCCGCGTCTGGTGAACGTGCACGAGTTTGCCAACGACTTCGGAGAGGATCTGCGGCGCGCCGGTTACTCGTACATCCTGTTTGTCCCCATCGAAAACAACGGCGAACTGACGGGCATCCTGGCGCTGGCCTTTTGCCGGAAGCGGCAGGTGAGCCGCGCGCAAATGGAGTTTCTGGCGCTGATGGCCGGGCAACTGGGGCTGGCGCGCGAGAATCTCAGCATGGTGGAGCGGGTGCTGCAGACGCAGCGGCAATGGCTGGGGACGATCGACTCGCTGGATGACGCGATTCTGATCCACGACGCGGACTTGCAGGTTCTGCGCATTAATCAAACGATGGCGCGGCGGCTGGGCAGCACGCCGGCGCGGCTGGCCGGGCGCAAGCTGGCGTCGGTGCTGCCGCACGCGGAAAAAGGTTGTCCGTATTGCGACGTGGCCGGCATGGGAGAGGTGGCGGACCCATGCTTTGGCGGCTACGCGCTGGTGAGCACTTCGGCCTACGTGGACGAGCGCAGCGGACGGCCCGGCAAGGTGCATACCATTTGCGACCGCACCGAGCGCCGCGCGGCCGAAGAGCGCTACCGCCTGCTGTTCGAGTCGGTGCAGGAGGGCGTGTTCGTCTCCACGCTGGAGGGGACGCTGATCGATTGCAATTCGGCGTTTGCCACCATGCTGGGTTTTGCCAGCCGCGAGGAAGTGGTGAAGATCAACACCGCGGAGTTCTTCCGCAGTGCGGCGGAGCGCGAGGCCTACACCAAGGCACTGGAGGCGCAGGGCGCACTGCGCAATTACGAAATCGCACTGCGGCGAAGCGACGGCAGCGAGATAGCGGCGCTGGAAAACAGTTTTGCCATCCGCGGCGCGGAAGGACGCATCGAGCGCATCCAGGGATTTTTGCTGGACGTGACGGACAAGAAAAGGGTGGAGGAGGATCTGCGGCGGCGCAACCACGAGCTGGCGGCGCTGAACTCGATGGCGGCGATTGCCAATCGCAGCTTCAGCCTGGCGGAGATTCTGGCGAGCACGATGCGCCACCTGGGTGATCTCTACGGACAGCAGGGCGACCTGCTGATCTTCGACAGCGCCAGCGGACGATTGCTGCGCTCGCAGAGCAGCCGCGCTCCGGAAGCTCACCAGGCGCTGCGGACTGTATTGGAAGGGCTTTCGGACAAACTGCGCCGGGCGCACAGCGAAATGGTCACCGAGGCCGACATCCCAAGGCTGCCGCGCGAGGCGCAGGAGTGGCTGGAAAAAGAAGGGTGCCACTCGCTGATTGGGTCGCTGATGTACTCGCAGGGGGAACTGCTGGGGATGATCATCCTTACGGCGCGCGAGCCGGGAGCCTTTGGCGATACCGATCGCGGGCTGGCCATGGCCATTGGGCGGCAACTGTCCAGCGCCGTGGAACGCGTGCGCCTGTACGAAGAGGCCACGCGCGCGTATGACAACCTGCGGGCCACCCAGGAACAACTGCTGCAGAGCGAAAAAATGAGCGCCGTGGGACAGCTCATCAGCGGTGTGGCGCACGAGCTGAACAATCCTCTGACGGCCATCCTGGGGTACGCGCAACTGCTGGAGAGCCTGCCCATCGGCGAGCAGGCGCTGGGCTTTGTGCGCAAGCTGTACCAGCAGACCAAGCGCACGCATCGCGTAGTGCAGAACCTGCTGGCCTTCTCGCGGCAGCGCAAACCCATCCAGTCACAGGTGGACCTGCAGAGGGTTCTGGAAGACACGCTGGCGCTGCGCGAGTTCGACCTGAAGATCAACGATATCGAGGTGCGCCGCGACTACCAGCCCGGCGCGCCGTTCATCACCGGCGACGCGCACCAACTGAGCCAGGTGTTCCTGAACATCGTCAATAACGCGGTAGACGCCATCATGGACTCGGGACACGGCGGCAAGCTATTGATCCGCCTGAAGTACGACGCGGCAAACGTGAATATGGAGTTCCTGGACTCAGGCCCCGGGTTGCACGATGCCGGCCGCATCTTCGATCCCTTCTACACGACCAAGGGCGTGGGCCGGGGCACGGGGCTGGGCTTGTCGATCTGCTATGGCATTGTGAAGGAGCACGGAGGCAACATCTCGGCCGGCAACGGCGAGCTGGGCGGGGCGGTGTTCCGCATCACGTTGCCGGTGAATCCTCCGCAGAAGGCCTCGGCGGGTGCAATTGGGAACTAATTTTGCCCGATCCCGGTAAATTGCACACAAATGGAGTGTGTAACATTTACCGATCCATCCTCGAATAACGGTACAAAAATACCAACAATTATCCTTTGAATTCTCTTTCTTAACCTCGAATTGCTCACCGTGCGATCTCTTCAGGGCGATCTCTGCAAGCAGGCTAAGAAGAAAGACTCATGTCCAAGTAGCAGTTGGCTAGGAAGTTGAATTGTTTTGCACACCTGGGAGAGAGGGTAGATTGCCCTGCGTTGCGGTGAAGGCACGCGGATTGCATTGTATTTTGGCAGTCGCCGATGGGCGCTGTGGGGCGCCCGCATCTGAGAGCGTTGAAGCAGACGAAGCCAACATCCGGGACGGTCGCAAAAGGGGCAGTCCGGAAACAGGAGCCAGTGAGATGAGTTTCTTCGCCGAAGACGTGTTGACCACCGCTCTGATTCACCATCTTCCGGAACATGCCGCGCCGGCCGGCGAACGCTGCCGCCAGATCTACGAGGCGAACCGGGACCGCATCTATTCCTTTGCGTTTTGGATGACGGGCAGCGAAATGCTGGCGGAAGAGGTGACGTTGCGCTGCTTTGTGCGTGCCTTTCTGCGGTATGGGGAGCCGGGAGAAGAGGTTCTGGACCAGGCGCTGCTGCACGAGCTGGACGCGGCGGCGGGAGTGCGGTTGGGGCGTCCGTCGGTGCAGTGCGGGGTGGTGAAGGAAGTGGCGGCGGTGCGGCACGGCGCGCTGCGGGTGGAACTGGAGCATGCCATTCTGCAACTGCCGCACCTGGAGCGCATGATCTACGTCATGCACGATGGAGACAGCTACGAGCACGCGCGGATTGCGCGGACGCTGGGGCTTACGGAGCGGGAATCGCGCGCGGCGCTGACGCAGGCCCGGCTGCGCATCCGCGAATTGCTGGTGGAGAATGCGCAGCGCGCCACGGCCTGAGATAAATAGAGTGGGGAAGCAAAGAGCGCTGCGTTTGCGGCGCTATTTCTTTTCCACGGGGACCGGCGAGATAGCCAGCTTCCAGTGCGCGAGCCGGGAAGTGATTCCGGGATGGAATTTTACGGTGCGGGCAGATTTTGCTTCCCTTTTGGCGGCTTCGCGCTAAGATGCTCGGCGGACGTCCCCGGACCGTGGACGGGCTCTCGCCGTCTGCCCTCATCCCATAAGCCCACCGGTCCTGCGCGCAACAGGGCCTGGCGGGGATAAAGGACGGTTTGCAGCGGCCCTCCGCGGCCCGGTTAAAGGGCCCAGGTTACGAGCGTTTTCCACCGCAACTCAAGTTTCTCCCAAACGTGCCGATGAAATGGGAATTGAGCTCCGCATCGACCTGCGTGGCGGAAGGGAGACGACCATGTCCACCTCGGGATTTACCAGCGGCGGGATTTCGCAGCTTGAGTCGGTGGTCAGCGGCGCCGAGCAGTTTTTAAAGGATTTTCAGCAGCTCGGCACGGACCTGAAGGCAGGCAACACCAACGCGGCGCAACAGGATTTTGTAACCCTGTCGCAAGACGCGCAGAGTGCCTCCTCCAACACGGTTAACAATGCGGCGGACAGCAGCACCATCAACCACATTGAGGCTGGCTTCCAGAGCTTGAGCCAGAGCCTGCAAGCGGGCAACCTCAGCGCGGCGCAGACGGCGTATTCGCAGATTGTGCAGGCCACGGTCTCGCAATCGAGCAGCGCGCAAACCACACAGAACGGAGACGACTTCGGCACCTTCCTGCAGTTGCTGCATCAGCTTGTGGCGGGCACGGCGAGCAGCAGCGCGGGCAGCACGAGCACAGTGGCCAGCAGCAGCGCGGCGAGCACTTCATCCAGCAGCACGAGTTCGGCGACGGACACAAGTGGAACGGGCGTGGTGGTGAAGGGACTGACGGTTCCACGGCTGGGCGCTTATCCGCCGAGCCATGCCAAGGAGTCGAAGCAGGAGATTGAGGCGCAGGAGGAGAAGAGAAAAACAAGTTCGGCGCAGAGCGCGGCGAGTGATTCCACCAGCGAAGAGAGCAACCTGGGACAGCCTCCGCAGCTTGGCTACGGAACGGTGGGAGCGCTGGCGGCCATGTTGAAGGACCTGGGCGACACTCTGGGCAAGGGCAACCTGAGCGGCGCGCAGAATACCTTTGCCAGCTTTGTGCAGCAGGCGCAGAGCGGCAGCAGCAAGGGAGTGATTGGCGGCGCCTGGGTACAGTCCCTGCTGGGAGCGCAAGGGACGGGAGGCACGGAGAGCGCGCAGGTGAACCTGAACGCCTGAGGAGACGCAAGGGAAAGAAAAGACGCGGGGCGTCTTGTAAACATTACGAAGTCTTGTAGATTCGGGCGGACCTGGGGTAAGATGGGATAACGCATCCCGTCCACAGCAACCCCCTAACCGATTCCCGGCCTCGGCACCGCCGTACCGGACCCGAAGGAGAGCCCGTGAACGAACCCTCCGCCCGTGAAACGTACTGCGGCCCTGATGGCGGGCCGAAAAGCAGATGGAATGGACTACCTCGCTTGCGTCCCATGACCTTGGTGATTCATGGCAAGAGCGGCGAGCGCAAAACGAGCCGCGCCTGCCAACTGGTAAGCGATCTGCGGCAGCGGGGGTACACCGTGGGCGGCATTGTGGCCCATGGACTGCGCAGTGAAGGACTCCGCTCGGGCTTCGACCTGGAAGAACTGCTTTCGGGAAATCGTGTGCCGCTGGCGCGCGCCGGACAAGTGTCGCCGGTGCGGATCGGGCGCTTTGGTTTTTCGCGCGAGGGCATTGCTTTTGGACGCGAGGCGCTGGCGCTGCCGCGTTTGCGGCGGGCGGACTTGATTGTGATTGACGAGGTGGGACCGTGGGAGCTGGAGGGCAATGGCTGGTCGCGGGAGCTGGACCGTCTGAGCGCGTTGCCGGTGCCAATGGTGATGACGGTGCGGACCTCTCTGGTGGACGAAGTGACACGGCGCTGGGGCAAGCGCGATGCGGCTGTGTTCGCGGCGCAGGGTGTGACCTCACAACAGATTCTTGATGCGTTGCAGACGCAATATCCTGCCTAGAGAATCTCTGAATAAGTCCACAAGCAGATTTCCTCAGGGGCTAAAGCCCTTGAATTCTCGCGGCTTTTACGGCACGGCTGAAGCCGTGCCCTTTCAAAACCGGGTTATGAAACAGCCTCTAGAAGCCGGGGAATTTACCGGCGATTCACGCTGTTGCGGTAAAATAGCGGTGGTGCGGGCCCGCGCAATGCGGGCTTTTTGACGTAGAGTGCACACCGTTCGCGACTCTCTCTCCTGCGACAGAGAATCGGTGACCGGGGACCGGATAACTCCCATGTGGGTAAAGGAAAAATACTGTTTTGTGCTGGCGTTGCTGCTGGCGCTGTTGGTTGTGCCCGCGCACGCGCAGAGCGTGGAGCAGAATGCTGCGCCGAATGCCGCCGAAGGCGGCGGCGCGGCGGTAGATGCCTCGGCTGCTGCGGACGACGAGATGCCGTCCATGCTGCCGCACATCAAGAACACGCGTTACTGGCTGACGGGGCAGGCGAATTTCATCTCCCAGGCGCACCCGGAGTTTCCCGCGGAATACAGCGGGCCGCACAGCATGGATGCGCACTACGAAAAGGGGACGTCGCGGCTGCTGACCTTGTACACCGGCGCGCGCGCGAATGACTCGGTGGAGTTCCTGGCGAACGTGGAAGAGGCCGGTGGCGCGGCGTTGAGCTCGGGCTTCGGCATGGCGGGCTTTACCAACCTGGATATTGTGCGCAATCCCTCGCTGAGCCAAGAACCGTACCTGGCGCGGGGCATGGTGCACGCGGTGATCGCCTTGAGCGACGACCGGGTGGAGAACCAGCGCAATCCTTTCTCGTTGTTTGAACGGCTGCCGCGGCGGCGTTTGGAGATTCGCTTTGGCAAGTTCTCCACCGTGGACTTCTTCGACCAGAACTCGGCGGGGAGCGATACGCACTTCCAGTTCGCCAACTGGACGGTGGACAACAACGGCGCCTACGACTACGCGGCCGACACGCGCGGCTACTCGGTGGGCGCGCTGGCCGACTACGAGGACCGCAACTGGGGCTTCCGCTTTGCCGAGATGTTGATGCCGAAGGTGGCCAACGGCATTGACCTGGTGTGGAAGCCGTGGCAGGCGCACGCGGAGAACTATGAGTTCGAACTGCGCCGCGGCCTGGTGCCTCACAAGACGGGAACGGTGCGTCTGCTGGCCTATGTGAACTCGGCCAACATGGGCATTTACCGCGAGGCCGTGTCGCAATATGTGGACGGGCAGGTGACAACGCCGGACATTACCAACCATCCGTGGCACATTACGCGCAAATACGGCTTTGGCGCGAACGTGGAACAGCAGCTCGCGAGTGGCGTGACGGCCTTTGCGCGCTTTGGCTGGAACAATGGCAAGACCGAATCGTTTGCCTACACGGAAGTGGATCAGACGGTGGAAGTTGGCGTGGGCGTGATGGGCGCGCGCTGGCATCGCAAGTACGACCGCGCGGGCGTGGCCTTTGTCACGAACGGTATTGCGCGCGACCACCAACGCTACCTGGCGCTGGGCGGGGTGGGCTTTTTGCTGGGCGACGGCGGGTTGAACTACGGGCGCGAGAACATTGTGGAGACCTACTACACCGCTCACTTGTGGCGCGGCGTGTACGTTGCGCCGGGCTTCCAAAGGGTGAGCGATCCAGGTTACAACCGCGCGCGCGGGCCGGTGGACGTGCCTTCGCTGCGGGTGCACGTGGAGTTTTAGAGACGGTCGGGGGAAGGGGTGCTTGCCCACTCAAGCCCAACTACGGGGCTTGAATGGGGCACCGGTGAGTTCTTCTTTCAGATAGGGGGCCCTCGACTACGCTACGTCAGGCACGCCTGACGTAGCTCCGCTCGGGATGACATGAGAGTTCTTGAACCATGCGAAAGGCGCGCCGCGGCGCGCCTTTCTGCTGCGTTAAAAACCCTTCAGGCCAGCAGGCTGAGAAGTCCGGAAGACGAGGACGACGAACTGGAACTGTCCGCGCTGCCGAGCAACTCCGAGGTGGTGCTGGAGGAAGTGGAGCTGAGCGAGCTGGCCATGGACTGCAAATAGCTGGCGCCGCTGGAACTGCCAGAGAGCGTGGCGAGCTGCGAGAGTCCGTAACTGGCGGCGGAGTTGTTGCCCTCGGTCATGGCGTTGACGATGGCCTTGATGAGCGCCGCGGACTTGGAGGCGCTGGCGTTGCTGGCGATGGTGGACGACGACGTGGAGGCGGTCGAGCTGCTGGCCGTGGGCGCGCCGGAGGCGGTCGAACTGAGCGAGAGCATGTCTTCCAGCGACGAAGTGAGGTTGCCATTGTTGAGGTCGGTGCCAAGCTGGTTGAGCTCGCCGAGGAACGACGAGGAACTGCTGGAGTCACCGGCTACGTTGGTCAGCTCCGCGGTGGTGACGCCGCTATCGGAGGTGGTGGCGGAGGTAGCCGTCGAGCTGTTCTGCATGTCGGAGGTGAGGGTGACGTAATCCTGCTGGGCCGACGAGAGATTGCCGCTCTTCAAGTCCTTTGCCAACTGATTCAGATCGGTGGCGAACTGCTTCTCGGTGGACGACGAACCGAGGATCGATGAGAGAAGGCTGCTGCTGATACTACTGGTGGACATCGCGTCACCTCTCCGAAAAAGGCCTTGCGACCCTGTTCAATAGAGTGATCGGCAAAACTGGGGAAAACCTTAAGCCGTCTTTAAGCCGGAGGCGTATTTGAGAGTACGAAAGGACGATGGGCCGCTGAAGCGTATCGATTGGGGTGCGTTGGTTGCTGGAGGAAAGTCCCAGGTTAGGCCCGCTCTGCGGACCGAACCTGGGGCACACCGAACCTGTGGCACACCGAACCTGTGGCACACTGACCTGGGGCACACCGGCTTGAGGCGGGAGCTAGTTGGCGGCTTCCACCGAGGAGACGACGAGCACCGCACCCTTCATTTCACCGGTGACTTTGATTGTTTTGCCGGCCAGGGCGTTCAGTTTGTCTTCGTGGCCCTTCAATTCCACGGACTTGCCGTTGGCGAGCACGACGAACTTGGCTCCTTCCTTAACGCATTCGCGGACGCATTCGGCGTTGGTCTTGCCGCTCATCATGTGCTTTCTGGTGCACATGCTGTCGGTCAAAACGCCGGTGACGGTGGTGGCGGCGAACATGGCGGTGGAGGCGAACAGCAGAGTGGCGAGCATGAGTTTCTTCATAAGAGTCTCCTTAATTTTCCTGCGTGGAAGTTGGGGTTGCGATTGAAGGTTGCAGGGGATCAGCCTGGCGCGCGAGCGCGGGCTTGACCTCCCAATTCCATTTCCAGATGGCGAAGACCGGCGGATAGACGATCAGCTCCATCAAAAAGCTGGTGATGATGCCGCCGACCATGGGCGCGGCGACGCGCTTCATGACGTCGGCTCCGGCGCCGTTGGACCAGAGGATGGGCAGCAGTCCGAACAACATGCAGGCCACGGTCATGACCTTGGGGCGCAGGCGCTTGACGGCCCCGTGCACGATGCTTTCGCGCAGATCGTTCCAACTGCGCATCTGGCCACGCGCGATGGCCTCGTGATAGGCGAGGTCGAGGTAGAGCAGCATGAAGACTGCGGTTTCGGCGTCCACGCCGAGCAGGGCGATGAGGCCCACCCAGACGGCGACGCTCATGTTGTAGTGCAGCAGGTAGAGCAGCCACACGGCGCCGATGGCGGAGAAGGGAACAGCCAGCAGAATGATGCAGGTCTTTACCGCCGAGCCGGTGTTGGCGTAGAGCAGCAGAAAAACAACAAGCAGGGTGATGGGCAACACCAGCTTGAGGCGCTCGCGGACGCGCTGCATGGATTCGAACTGCCCGCTCCACACAAGTTGATAACCGGCGGGGATGGAGACCTTGGCGGCGACGACCTTGCGTGCTTCGTCCACGTAGCTGCCCACGTCGCGGCCGGTGACATCGACATAGACGTAGCCGCTGAGGCGTCCGTTTTCGTCGCGGATCATGCCGGGCCCGCTGCGCATGGTGAGGGTGGCGATCTGGCCGATAGGAATTTGCCCGCCGCCGGGGATGGCCACCAGGACGCGCTCCAGGGATTGCAGGTCGCTGCGGTAATCGCGCAGGTAGCGGACGTTGACCGGGTAGCGCTCACGGCCTTCGACGGTGGTGGTGACGGGCTCGCCGCCGACGGCCGACATCAAGACATTCTGCGCGTCTTCCACCGAGAGGCCGTAGCGCGCGAGCTGGTCGCGCTTGAGGTCGAAGTCGAGGAAGTAGCCGCCCGTGGTGCGCTCGCTGAAAGCCGAGGCAGTGCCGGGCACATCCTTGAGCGTGGCTTCGATGTCGCGTCCGATGCGCTCGATCTCCGTTAGATCGGAGCCGAGCACCTTGATGCCGACCGGCGTGCGGATGCCGGTGCTGAGCATGTCGGTGCGCGCCTTGATGGGCATGGTCCAGGCGTTGGCCACGCCGGGGAAGTTGAGCGCCTCGTTGAGTCCGCCGGGACTGTAGATCAGTTCATCGGTCGTCATGTGATCGGGCCATAGGCGGCGCAACAGGCGCTGCGCCCACTCGGGCGCGCGAGCGGAGTACCACTGCTTCTTCTTTGGCCACTGATCCTGCGGCTTGAGGACGATGGTGGTTTCCATCATCGAGTAAGGCGCGGGGTCGGTGGCGCTTTCGGCGCGGCCGGCCTTGCCAAAAACGCGCTCGACCTCGGGGAAGCCGGCGAGGATCTTGTCCTGCTCCTGCAAAAGCTGCGTGGCCTGGGCCACACTGATGCCGGGCAGAGTTGTGGGCATGTAGAGCAGGGAGCCTTCGTCGAGCGGGGGCATGAACTCCGAGCCGAGCTTCTGAAAGACGGGCACGGTGGCGGCCATGGCCAGCACGGCGACGCTGATGGTGAGCCAGCGATGCTCGAGGACGAACTCCACCACCGGGTGATAGAGCTTCATCATCGGGCGGCTGATGGGATGTTCGTCCTCGCTGTGAATCTTGCCGACCAATAAAGCGTTGACGATCTTGGCCAGCCAGCGCGGACGGAAGCTGAACTCCTTCCTGCGAGTGAAGATCAAGCGCATGGCGGGATCGAGGGTGATGGCCAACAGCGCCGCAATGGCCATGGCGAAGTTCTTGGTGAAGGCCAGGGGCTTGAAGAGGCGGCCCTCCTGCGCCTCGAGGGCGAAGACGGGAAGAAACGAAACGGCGATGACCAACAGGGCGAAGAAGCTGGGACCGCCAACCTCCTTGACCGCCGAGATGATGACCTCTTTGTAGTCGCCCTGGCGGCCCGTGGCCTCCCAGTGTTCGAGCTTCTTGTGCGTCTGCTCGACGACGACCACGGCGGCATCGACCATGGCGCCGATGGCCACGGCCAGGCCGCCGAGCGACATGATGTTGGCCGTCATGCCGGAAAGTTGAATGGGGATGAAGGCCAGGATCACCGTGACCGGAATGGTGACGATGGGAATCATGGCGCTGGGGAAATGCCAGAGGAAGATCAAGATCACCAGGCTGACGATGATGAGTTCCTCAATCAGCGTGTGCTTGAGGTTGTCGATGGAGCGGTCGATCAGCTCCGAGCGGTCATAGGTGGGGACGAGCTTGACGCCTTTGGGCAACGTGGGCTGAAGCTCGGCAATTTTGGCCTTGACGCGCGCAATGACGGCCTGCGCGTTTTCGCCAAAGCGCATGATGACCACGCCGCCGGTGACTTCGCCGCGTCCGTCGAGATCGGCCACGCCGCGCCGCATCTCGGGGCCGAAGGTGACGGTGGCCACGTCCTTGACGCGCACGGGCGTGCCGGACTCGTGATTGGTCATGACGACGATGTTGCGAATGTCGTCGAGCGAGCGGATGTAGCCCTTGCCGCGCACCATGTATTCGCGGCCACTGAATTCCACCAGGCGCGCGCCGATTTCATTGTTCGACTTCTGAATGGCATCGGTGATGGCCGCGATGGGCAGCTTGTAGGCGAGCAGGCGGTTGGGATCGACGTTGACCTGGTACTCGCGCACGAAGCCGCCGATAGGGGCGACCTCGGCGACGCCGGGAACGCTTTGCAGGGCATAGCGCAAATACCAGTCCTGGAAGCTGCGCATCTCCTCCAGACTGTGCTGGCCGCTCTCATCCACCAGCGCGTATTGATAGACCCAGCCGACGCTGGTGGCGTCCTTGGCCAGCTCGACGTTGACGCCCTTGGGCAGGCGCGCGGTGACCGAGTTGAGATACTCCAGGGTGCGCGAGCGTGCCCAGTAAAGATCGGTGCCCTCGTCGAAGATGACGTAGAGGTAGGAGTAGCCGAAGTCGGAGAAGCCGCGCACGTCCTTGACCTTCGGCATGCCGAGCAGGGCCGAGGCGATGGGATAGGTCACCTGGTCTTCGATGATGTCCGGACTGCGGTCCCACTTGGCATAGACGATGACCTGCGTGTCACTGAGGTCGGGGATGGCGTCCAGCGTGGTCTTCTTCATGGACTGCACGCCGAAGATCACGGCAGCCGCCGTAAGCAGCAGCACCATGAACTTGTGGTGGGCGCTGAATTCAATAATGCGATCGATCATGACGCCCTCCGTTACTGCGTGCCGCCGGACTTCATGCGGCTTTCAGAGTCGAGCAGGAAGTTGCCTTCGCTGACGACCGTTTCTCCCTTGTCGAGGCCAAATTCGATGATGGTCTGGCCATCGATGGTGGCACCGACGTTGACCTGGCGCGGCTCGAAGCCGCCGCCCGCGTGGGCGACGAAGACCGTTTGCACGGTGCCGCTGTTGAGCACGGCGCCCTCGGGCACCACCACGTGTTTGCCGTAGTTGATGAACAGCGAGACGTCGGCAAACATGTTGGGTTTCAACAGCAATCCGGCGTTGGCCACGTCGATGCGCACCTTGGCGGTGTGCGTCTGCGGATCGAGCACGGGATAGTTGTAGGTGACGCGGCCGTGGAAGGTGCGTCCGGGAACGTAGCTGAGCTTGACGTCCGCGGTCTGACCCAGCTTGACGTAGGGCAGCTCGGACTCATAGACATCGGCGGTGACCCACACATGCGAGAGGTCGGTGATGGTGTAGATGTCGGTGCTGCCATCGACCGATATATTGGGGTAGGCCTTGCGGTCGGTGATGTAGCCGGAGACCGGTGAATAGACGGTGACGCTGTGCTGCACGGTGCCGCTCTCGTCGAGCTGGCGAATCTCGGCATCGGTCATCTGCCAGGCCTTCAGGCGCTGACGGGCGGCGTCGAGCAGCGATTGCGAGCTGCGGGCCACGTCCTGGTAGGGAGAGGCGCCGAGCTTCTGCTGTCCACGCTTGGCGATGAGATACTCCTCCTGCGCCGCTACAAGATCAGGCGAGTACACGGTGAAGAGAGGCTGACCCTTGCGCACCATCTGGCCGACGAAATCGGCATAGACCTTTTCGATCCAGCCGGAGGTGCGGACGTGCACGTGGGCAATGCGCGTCTCATCCGGCACGACCTGTCCGGAGGTGGTAAGAGTGCGGGTGACGGCTTTCTCTTCCGCCATTGAGGTGCGCACGCCAAGCTCCTGCTGGCGCGCGGCGCTGACCTTGATGAGACCGTTCTCCACCTCGCCCTGGCCCTCGTACATGGGAACCAGGTCCATGCCGCAGTCGGGCGCTTTGCCCGGCTTGCTGGACTTGTAATTCGGATGCATGGGGTCATACCAGTAGAGAACTTTTTTGCCTGCGGGCGCGGCGCTGGCGGTGTCCGCATATTTCGCAACCAGGTCCATGCCATCGGGCGCTTTGCCCGGCTTGTCATAGTGGTTCTGCGGATTCATGGCGTCATACCAATAGAGGGCCTTGTGCTCTCCGGCGGGCGCATTGGACGAGCTGCCGGTGTGGACTCCCTGGGAGACGATCCGTTGCAGTTTTCCGGTGGCCAGCAACACGGCCAGCACGATGACGACGAGCGCGGCCAGTGCGCGCAGAGCTTTTTGTAGAATGCCGTTCATTGCTTTGCCTCCGTTGCTGGTTGGGCTTCGTTTGCTGCGGGCGCGTCGTTGGCGAGGTCGCCGGTGTAGGCCTCGATGCGGGCGAGGGCCGTCATGTAATCGGCCACCTGGCGGAGGTAATCGATCTGGTAGCCGAGGATGGAGGTGAAGCTGGCGAGGGTCGAAGTAAAGTCGCCGCCGCCGGTGGAGTACGACGACTGCGCAGACTCCAGCGCCAGCTCGGCCTGCGGCAGAATGGCCTTGTCGTAGAGGTCGAGCATCTTGCCGGCCGTGGAGGCCATGGCGTGCATCTGGCGCAGGTCGTAGGCCAGCTCCAATTTGCGCGCGTCACGATCGCGGCGCGTGGCTTCCAGGTCGATGCGCGCGGCCGCCTCGGCCTGGCGCTGCTTGCTCTTGTAGAAGACGGGAATGTTGAGGGAGAACGTCATGCCGTACATGTCGGCCATGCCGGAGCGCTGCTGGAACATGTAGCCGACGGAGAGGTCGGGAATGTAGTCCTTGTGCGCCGAGGCGATGGCCAGCGTGTTGCGCTCGAGCATCACCTGGTTCTTTTGCAACCCGGCGTCATTGGCGCCGGCCTGCGCGACGAGCGCGGGCAGCGGCGGCAGAGCGGGACACAGCACCTCGGACGGAGGCGCGAGCGGCGCATCCACCGAGCGGCCCATCAGGAGGTTCAAACGCCCCACGGCCGACGCGCGCTGCTCTTCCAACGCGGCCTGGCGTTGCAGGAGCATGGAGACCTCCAACTGCGCGCGCAGAACGTCGGCCTGCATGGCCTTGCCCACCGAGTAGCGGGCCTCGGTGGTGGAGACCATCTGCTCCAGGCGGGCCTTGTCTTTGGCCGTTACCTCCAGGGCGCGGGTGGCGTAGTAGTAGTCGTAATAATCGGCGGCGGCGGCGGCCTTCAGGCGACGGCGTACGGCGAGAGCATCGGCCTCGCCGCTCTTCACATCGACGGCGGCCAGAGAGCGGCGCAGCTCGCGCTTGCCGCCCAGCGGAAGCATCTGCATGGCCGTGATGCCGCGGTAACTGGACGGGTCCATCGCCATGGTCTTGAAGGGCGCGGCGCTGCCCATGTAGCTGGCGGTGACGGTGGGATCGGGCAGGGCGGCGGCGAGTCCAAGGCGCAGGCGCGCGGCGGCAATCTGGCGATCGATGGCGGCGAGCGCGGGATGCGTGTCCAGAAGCTGGCGGGTCACGTCCTCAAGTGAGAGCGTTGCCGCGGACTCGGCGGCGGGCGTTACTTGCTGCGCCACGGCTGGCAGGGCCGCAAGCAGCAGCAGAACAACAATTGTGCGGAACATAATCTCCTCTTCTCGTGGAATAGGTCCATGTCAGCCGGAGAGACAAAAAGTCCCCAGCGCGTCAGGACGCGAGAAGATGGATCAGATGCGGAGAATGCAGAGAGTGGCTTGGCGGTCCAGCAATGGCGGCGGCGAAGCCTGCGCAATCACGCCAAGCACGACCACCGCGGGTGCGGCCGTTTCCACGTCAACCACCGGCGCAACCATTACAACGGTTGGCGTAGCGGTTTCAGCGGGAGTGACCGGAGCGGGGCGCGAGCTTTTAACCTGGCAGCAGGGAGGCAGTGCGGTGTCCTGCACATGCGTTTGCGCCATGGCCTTGCGCATCATCATGCGGCAGCAGGCGTGCATCTGTCCCGGCCCAGCACAGGCCACCAGCACCGTGAAGGGCACCAGCAGCACCGAGGCGAGCAATACTGCAGACAGAATTTTGCGTGCAATCCGCATAAGCAAGAGTCGCCTTGATCATACCGCAAAGGCAGTGATTTTGCTCACAATGGGGAAAAATCGGCGATGGCGCGGGTTGAATTTGCACTGGAGTAGCGGTTACAGCCCATGGTGTGTCAAGCTGGACGCATGAAAAACAAGAATATGCGCGAGCTGGAAAAACAATGGTCCGAGAAGGCAAAGAAAGCCGCCAAGCCGAAGCAGCCCACCGCTACGGTGCAAAAGAAAAGCCGGGTGGTGAAGGACGCTTCCTCGCGACCCGTCTAGGCCCGGCGACGCGGGGCGGACCGCACCGGCCGTGGAACCTGGCACTTACATTGCGGTGCTCATGGCGCGGGTCATCAGGCACACGCGCCTGCCTTGCTTTGTGACGTGAGAATGCGCCAACTCACCTCGCGCAGATCGACTACTTTCTATAGTTCCCCACCTTCGTCTTCCGCGGCCTCAACCAGATTTGCTGCTTCCACACTAGCCACCGCATCGGCTGCGGCATGGATGGTTGGCGCGTTGGAGGTCCACCTGGTGTAGAGGCTGACGGCCATCATCGCAATCAGGCTCACGGCCAATCCGGGATACAACGGGTCGATTCCCTTGGGCTGCACAATGTGCCAGCAGAATGCCGTGAGCGGACCCAGGCAGGCGGAGACGATTCCAGCGGTGCGCGTGACGAACTGCGGCCAGTAGAGGATTCCGAGCAAGGGGAAGAGCACGGTGCATCCGCGCAGGCTCATGGAGAGGAAGCTCCAGTCGAGGATGGTTGCATTGGCGTTGCCGATGGCGAACCAGAGCGGCACCAGCCCAGTGATCAGCAACGCGGCGCGCTGCACTCGCAGAATCTCCCGGCTGCCGGCCGAGGGGCGCAGGTGCTGCTGGTAGATGTCCACGGAGAACATGGTAGAGATTCCCAGGGCCAGCCCCGCCGAGCATCCCACGATGGTGATGAGCAGCGTGGCAAGCACTACGCCGGAGAGCATGGGCGGTAGGAAGTGCAAGGCAAACGCGGGCATGGCCTGCGAGGACACCGTGGCGGGATAGAGCGCCTTCATGCACAATCCCACCAGCACGGCGGCAAGTCCAATCAAAGGCGTGGCCAGCGCTGAGATCCATGCGCCGCGCCGCGCCTGCTTAAAGCTGCGGGCAGAGACCACGGCCTGAAAGTACGTCTGCGTGGAGAGCACGCCCAGCAACATGGAGAAGCCCGCGGCGCCATCCACCGCATAGCCTCGCCCGAAGAGAGAGAACCAGGGATGCGCGGGAAAAGTCGCCGCCATCCCGCCAACGCCGCCCAGCTTGTGCCAGGCAACGAACGCGCAACAGGCCAGCGAGAGATAGACCAGCACAACCTTCAGCACTCCTCCCATGCCCGTGCCCCACACGCCGCCGAAGATGACATACACCAGCATGAGCACCATGCCGAGCACGGCCGAGGCCAGCGCTCCGGTGTGCAGAGTGCTGCCGCACAGGGCGACAAAGGCCAGGCTGTTGCCGATGAAGCTGAAGAGGATGCCGAGCGAGGTGAAGACGGCCACGATGGGACGAATGCGGGAGCCGTAGCTGCGGGACAAAAGCTCGGGCACCGTGGTGGCGCCGGATTCATACAGACGGCGTCCCAGGCCGGAGGCCAGAACCATGAATCCCATGCCCGCGCCCAGGCACCACCACCAGGCGGAGAGTCCGTAACAGAACGCCACCTGCGAGGTGCCCAGCGTGGAGGCCCCGCCGACCATGGTCCCCATGAGGCTGCCGGCCACCAGTCCGGCGGTGGCGCGGCGTCCGCCGAGAGCAAAGTCCTCGGCCGATTTCACTTTGCCGGCGGCATAGAGTCCGACGGCAGTGATGGCGACGAAAACGATTCCGATGCCAAACAGAAAAGAGTACTGAAGCACGCGTGCGCCTTCTAAAGAAGCCCGTAGAATTCGCTGCAAGAAGCGGAGGATGTCTATTGTAGTACCAGGGGAGAACTGGTGGTGGCATAGCCGTTCAGACTTGTTGCCGATGGCAGCTATGAATGCAGGTTACTACGTCTCGAGTCATTGAGAATTATTGGTGCCCCATGTCCGCCTGTAGTTGGCGGACGTGGGAGAGGAACCGTTGGAAGTAAGTTGTTTTGTGTTTCCCACTCAAGCCAAAAGAGGGCTTGAATGGGGCACCACGATGTCTTCTTCTCCCACGTCTGGCCAACAGCCGGCCAGACATGGGGAACCAAATTTTCTTATGGTGCGCATCTTTGCGGGAATCAACCTACTGGAAAAAACTCGATGGGGAAGCGGTTTTGTCAGGGCACGACTTCAGTCGTGCCGCTAAGACGGCAACCATAGGTCGCGGCTTTAGCCGCTGGGGGAAGGTTTGTCAAGAATAAAACAGCTTTCCCTCAGGGGCTGAAGCCCCTGTGTTTATGCGGCTTGTACGGCACGGATAAATCCGTGCCCTGACAAAACATCTTCCCATCAAAATCTATCGGCGACCGGTATAACTCCCGTAAAACAGCTTGCAAGACTGACTTGTTCAGAGCTTC
>JARLGJ010000024.1 GCA_031296105.1 Acidobacteriota bacterium
GAACCTGGGGCACACCGGATAGTGAAAGAGTTCCCAACCGAGACTTTTATGCGAATTGGAATTACCTGTTATCCCACGTATGGCGGCAGCGGCGTGGTGGCCACGGAGCTGGGCATTGAGCTGGCCAACCGCGGACACGACATTCACTTCATCTCTTACTCGCAGCCGATCCGTCTGACCGAGCCGCATCCGCACATTCACTATCACGAGGTGGAGGTGTCGCAGTATCCGCTGTTCGAGTACCCTCCCTACGACCTGGCGCTGGCCACGCGCATGGCGGAGGTGGCGGAGCTGTACAACCTGGACCTGCTGCATGTGCATTACGCGATCCCGCATTCGGTGTCGGCCATGCTGGCGCGGCAGATGATGTGCTGCGATCATGTGCGCACGCCGCGGCGGCTTCCCTATGTGACCACGTTGCACGGCACGGACATCACGCTGGTGGGGCTGGATCGTTCGTATCTGCCGATCACGCGCTTTTCGATTGAGCAGAGCGATGGCGTAACGGCGATTTCGGGATATTTGAAGCAGGCGACGATCGACAGCTTCTCCATCACCAAGCCGATTCACGTCATCCACAACTTTGTGAACTGCGACCTGTACCAGCGCAATCCTGAGGCCGAAGAGCTGCGCCGCGAATTTGCCGAGCCGGGAGAACGCCTGCTGGTGCACCTCTCGAACTTCCGCCCGGTGAAGCGCGTGACCGACGTGATTGAGATCTTCGACCGGGTACAGAAAAAGATTCCCTCGCGTCTGATGATGATGGGCGACGGACCGGACCGCCGCGAGGCCGAACGGCTGGCGTGCGAGCGCGGCATTCACGGGAAGATACACTTTATGGGCAAGCAGGACCGCGTGCAGGAAAAACTTGGGCTGGCCGACGTGCTGCTGCTGCCCAGCGAGATGGAGAGCTTTGGACTGGCGGCGCTGGAAGGGATGGCCTGCGAAGTGGTTCCCGTCACCTCGCGCGTGGGCGGCCTGCCGGAGGTGATCACCGACGGCGTGGACGGTTACATGTGCGACCTGGGCGACGTGGACGCGATGGCCGCCAGGGCCGTGGAGGTTCTGGAAGACGGCGAGTGGCTGGATGAGATGCGCAAGGCGGCACGGCACACGGCGCAGACGCGCTTCTGCACGACGAAGATCATTCCGCAGTATGAAGCGCTCTACCGGGGATTGTTGGAGCGCAAATCGTAATTGATGCCGTCCATGGAGTCGGCCTGCGGCACGGGAACGAGTAGCCGGACGATGGTTCCGGCGCCGGTGCGGCTCTCGACCTCGACGCGCGCGGCGTCGCTGAAGAGCACACTGAGGCGCTCTCGCACGTTGGCCATGCCGATGCCCGTGCCATGTTGCGGCGCGCTCCACTCGGCGGCCTCCGAGCCGGGTTCGACAATGCCCACACCATCGTCTTCCACCTCGAGCACGAGCATTCCATCCACCAGGCGGCTGCGCAAAAAGATGGTGCCGCCGGAAATTTTGGGCGCAATGCCGTGCTTGATGGAGTTCTCCACCAAGGGCTGCAAAAGCATGGAAGGCACAAGCATGTCCAGACTCTCCGGCTCAAGCTCCTTCACAACCTTTAGCTTGTCGCGGCCGAAGCGGATGACCTCGATATCAAGATAGTCGTCGATGAACTCAAGTTCCTCGCGCAGTTCGACGAAGGAATCGCTCTTCTTCAAAAGACGCCGCAGAATTTTGGAGAGCTTCAGGATCATCTCGCGCGCCGTCTCCGGATCGATGCGGACGAGCGAGGCCACGGAGTTGAGCGTGTTGAAGAGGAAATGCGGATTGATCTGGCTCTGCAGGGCCTCCATGCGCGATTGCAGCAGCAGGCGCTCCTGTTCTTCCAGCTTCATCTCGATGCGCGTATTGTTGAGAACCTTGAGGCCGATGGCGACGATCATCACCGTGGCGGCATAGAGGGCCAGGCGCACGCCCCAGTTGGGCGAGATGAGCGCCCAGGTTTGATCGGGAAACAGCGTCTTGGTCTCCAGACGCAGAAATTCCAGCGCCAGCAAGGCAAAGAAAAAAGTGGTCTGCCAGTCGATCAGCGACTTGGCAATGCTGCGGCGGATCCAGCGGTAGATGCTGAGATCGAAGAGCGGACTGAAGGACCAGATGGCCTCGCGGTCCTTGGCCAGTTCGCGCAGAAAGCCCGCGCTGAGGCCGGCCACCACGTTGAGCGGCAGGTTCATGTAGTCATGCATGAACAGGTACGGCAGAGACATGAGAATGCCGCCGCATACGCCCGCGGTGCGCCCGGCAATGACGCCCAGCAGAATTGCGCCTTCAAAGGAAAGATCGGCGGCAAGGAAGTTCTTGACCGTGGCGCGCACGATGACGCCCAGCATCAAGGGGCCGCCAATGTAGAGCACCATCTCCAGCTTTTCCCAAATGTCGCGCTCTTCATGGAAGAGCAGCACGCGCACCCGCCGCGAGCGGCCCAGCACGCTGCTGACAGCGGCCGAGACACCGAACTGCACCAGCAGGGTGATGAGAATGAGCGGCTGGCTGATCATCCGGCGAACTCCGGCAGGGCGCGGGCCGTGGCCTCGGCGCGCGACAACAATTCGGGGATCAACTCCGCCGAAGGGACGCTGCCCTGGGCAAAATCTTTGGCGCCGCCGCCACGGCCGCCAGTGGCGGTGACGAGGGTTTTCAGTTCGGCGCCGGCGTTGAAGCCAGCGCCCGGTGACTGGGCAAAGACCAGCGCGGGAGTTCCCTCACCCGCGCCGAGCAGGGCGATGACGTTGGGCGCAAGCGCCGTGAGCTTTTGCGCGTAGAGCTTGATGTACGCGGCGTCGCGCACGGCGAGATAGGCAGAGACAATCTTGCGTCCGTTCGCCAGCGGCGCGGAGGAGAGCGTCTGCTGCGCGGCCAGTTCCGCCATCTCATCCTGCAATTTCTGCTGCTGCTTTTGCGCGGCCTTGCCGGAGTCCAGAAGCTTTTGCACCTGCGCGGGCAGCTCATAAATATGTCCGGAGACAAGCGCAGCGGCTTCGGTGAGCACCTGGAAATCCCTGCGCGCGGTAGTGAGCGCGCGGCGCCCGCAGACGAACTCGACGCGCACGCCCTGCTTGAATTTTTCCACCTTGCGCAGTTGGATGTGGCCGATCTGTCCCGTGGTTTTGACGTGCGTGCCGCAGCAGGCGCAGAGATCGACGCCGCGCACTTCGATGAGGCGCAGGGTGGCAAAGTCGCCTTCGGGCAGCTTGCGCACGCCGGCCTGGCGCGCCTGCTCGGGCGTGGCCTCGTGCATCAACACCTGGCGATCCTCCCACACCATCTGGTTCGCCAGCAGTTCAGCCTGCTCAAGTTGCGTAGGAGTGAGCGCGGGAATTGCGAGGTCGATGGTGCAGCTCTCTTCGCCCATGTGGAAGCTGGCGGTGGCGGCGGCGAAGAGGCGCAGGAAGCAGGCGGAGAGCACGTGTTGACCGGAGTGCTGCTGCATGTGATCCTGCCGCAGTTCAACATCGATAAAGCCGCGCAGCGCGGCTCCCTCGGGAACGTCTGCTGCGGCCTCGACGATGTGCAACACGTCGCCCGTGGCTTCCTCTTCTACGACATCGACGACCTGCACCTTCGGCACGGCAAGCGGAGAGCCCGCGGCATCCACGAACTCGATCCAGCCGCGGTCGGCGCGCTGGCCGCCGCTGAGCGGATAGAAGGCAGTGTGATCGAAGATAAGAGCCTGGCGGCCGCCATCGAGCGGGCGCACCTGTGCGAGGCTCGCGGTGAAGTCGTAGAGGAAGGAATTCTGGTGGTACAGGCGCTCGGTCATAAGGCTGATGAACGATGATACCGCTACTCTCCCAGGTTAGTCCCGCTACGCGGGCCGAATCCTTCGCTCAGCTCAGGACAGGCTCTGGGGCACAATCGATTCAAGCAAGTCTTACAGCTTGCGCAGCAGGGCCGCATTCTGCCAATAAAGTTTGCGCTCGCGGCGGCGCTGGAAGCCGGGCATTCCGGAGCGCTTCTGGCGGATGCGCTCGGCCATCTTTCGCGCCTCGTCGCGGCGATTCTGCGAGGCCAGAAACTGCGCGTAGTGCAACTGGGTCTCGGTGAGGGTTGAAGTGCGCAGGACTTCATCAAACAAGCGCTCGGCTCGTGACGGATCGCCGCACTGCCAGTCGGCGTAGGCCAGCAGCCCGGCGGCGCGCTGGAAATCATAGTGAGCGTCGGCGGAGACAACTTTCTCCAGATCGGCGCGGGCGGCAGCGAAGTCGGCGAGTTCGATCTCGGCCAGGGCGCGGCGATAAAACGGATCGAGCGAATCGGTGCGCTGCGCCAGGGCGCGGTCGAAGCATTGCCTGGCGCCCGCCCAGTCTTTCTTATCGAGCAGCAGCAGTCCCATCTCTTCGAAGTTTCCCGCCGAGGGATTCTGCGCCAGTTCGGAACGCACCTCGCGCAGACGGCGGTTGCGGTCCAGAAAACGGAAAGCGCCGGGATCGAAGAGTTCCGGCAGAGCCTCGACCAATAGATAAATCGACGCGCCGAGCGGGCCGAGGAACAAGATGAGATAGATCCAGTACCCGCTGGGCTGGCGGCGAAGGTAGTGAATGACGGCCATGGCAACCAGCACGAGGCCCGGGATTCCCCACATGAAGAGGCTCGATAACATGTACAGAATGCTAGCATCCGGCGGCGCGGAGGTGAAAAGCGGGAGGGAAATGTAAAATGGAGGGAACATGTCTCCGGTCCGCCTGATTGCCATCGACATTGACGGTACGCTGCTGGATTCGAAGTTCCAGGTCAGCGCCCGCAACCTTGCCACGCTGCGGCGAGCCAACTCGCTGGGCATTGAGATTGTGCTGGCCACGGGACGCCGCCACACGTTTGCCATGCCCGTGGCGCAGGCACTGGGCTTCGACCTCACGCTGGTCAGCTCCAACGGCGCGGTAACCCGCACCAGCCGCGGCGAATTGCAGCACATTGACCCGCTGCCGCTGGCGGTGGTGCGCGAACTGGCGGCGCACATGAATCCCTTCCGCAACAACCTGGTCATCACCTTCGACGGCGACGAGCCGGGCTGTCTGCTGCTGGAAAAACTCGACGAGTTGAACCAGTCCATCCAGCGCTGGCTGGAAAAGAACGCGCCCTATATCCGCTCGGTGCAGCCCATCGAGGACGGACTGACGCGCGACCCGATCCAGGCCATGTACTGCGGCACGGTGGCACGCATGGCCCAGGCGCAGAAACACCTCAAATCGAATAAGGCGCTGCTGGCAAAGATTTCCGCGCTGAAGACCGAATACATGGAGCGCGACCTGTGCATGCTGGACATATTGACCCACGGCTGCACCAAGGGCGCGGCCCTGCGCCGTCTGACCCACGACCGCGGCATAGAGCCCGATGAGGTCATGGCCATCGGAGACAACTACAACGACATTGAGATGTTGGAATTCGCCGGGTATTCGTTCATTATGGGCAATGCCTGCGAAGAACTGCGCGAGCGCGGCTGGAACACAACGCTCTCCAACAACGAGAATGGAGTAGCGGCCGCGATTGACGCCGTGCTGGAGGATTGCGAGTAACAATGCGTGTGCTGCGCCTGACCGCCGTGCTGATGCTGCTCGCCGGATGCTCGTTTGCCGCCGAGGTGGCCGAACTGCGCAACGGCTTCCGCATTTCGCATCGCTGCCGCGAAGAGCGCGGCGAGACCGTGCGCCTGTATCTGGACGAGCAGCACAAAAGTTTTCTGGACGTGGCGCGCGCGGACATTGCGGGCTACTCCACCGAGCCGGACCCGACGGAGACCCTTGCGGCAAAGATTTCCCGCGCGCCAGCGGACAGCGGCAAGAACACCGATCAAATTGTGAGTGAGGCCGCCGAGAACGAGGGCGTAGACTCGGATTTTATCCGGAGTGTCATCCAGCAGGAGAGCGCGGGCAACGCGCGGGCCGTGTCTCCGGCCGGTGCGCGCGGGCTGATGCAGTTGATGCCGGGCACGGCGGCGCAGCTTGGCGTGCAGGACAGCTTCAATCCTGAACAGAACGTGCACGGCGGCACCGCGTATCTGCGCGAGTTGCTGGAGCGCTATCATGGCGACGCCATCAAGGCGCTGGCGGCTTATAACGCGGGTCCGGCGGCGGTGGACCGCTACCAGGGCGTGCCTCCCTACCGCGAGACGCGCGCCTACGTGAGCCGCATTGTGCACGAGTACAACCAGAAGAAGAGCGCTTCCCTGCCCAGGGGAGCGAAAAAAGCGGCGACGGCCAGCAAACGCGGCAACGCAGAAAAATCTCCGGAAGCCAGGAAGCTCCGCCCAGCCGCCGCAAGGCGCACAAACGCCAACTCGGCGAAGGCGGCGAGCCGCGAAGCCGCGCAATCGAGTAGAATCAATACGGCATCCGCGGATCACAGGCTCTCCCTTACAACGGCGCTCGCGCGCTGAGCTTGCCTGCCGCTTTCAATCCAGCTACGAGGAAAGGCTTCCGCGCGCGCCCGGCGCCGCGCCGTTTCTATGAAGAAGAAGCAGATCGTCTCCTTCGCCGTCATCGCGGTGATCCTGGTCATCCTGGTTTATCTCCAGTTCCGCTCCTGGCGGACCTTCGATTGGGCCAAGTTCCGTCAATACACGGGCGGCGTCAGCCTGGGACACATTGCGCTGGGCATCGGCTTCATCTACTTGGGTTATGTGATGCGGGCCATCCGCTGGTCAATATTTCTGCGGCCCACGGCGCCCACCAGCTTTCGCAAACTGCTGGCGCCGCAAGTAATCGGATTCTCCGCGCTGGGCCTGTTTGGCCGCGCCGGTGAGTTTGCCCGCCCCTACCTGATCGCGCGCAAACGCGGCCTGACTTTTACCTCGCAGCTTGCGGTGTGGACGGTGGAGCGCTTCTTCGACCTCGGCTCGGTCTTTGTGCTGATCTTCACGTTCCTGTTCTTCTTCGGCGGGGAGAAAGTCCGCTTGCTGAAGCTGGACATGGGCCACGGGCTGGCCTCTGTGGCGGCCAATTCCACGCACAAGCTGCCGCTGCTGCTGGCGGCGTTGGCGGTGCTGGCGGTCCTCTACTTTATGCTGCGCAAGGCCGGAGGCAAGGTTGCCGGAGCCGTGCGCACAAAGCTGGTGGCCTTCAAGGACGGCTTCAATACGATTCACGATTTCAAGTCGCTGGTTCAGATCATCGTGGTCTCCGTGGTGATGTGGCTGATGATTGCCGGAGCCTACATTTCAGTGTTGCACGCCTACGGCTCAGTGCCGGTGACAGGCGCCGATGGCGCATCGCACGTGGCGCAGATGCGCTCGCTGGGACTGGAAGATGTGCTGATCATCATGGCCTGCAGCATGGCCGGGTCGGTGATTCAGCTTCCCGGCGGCGTGGGCGGATCGCAACTGGCGGTCATCTCCATTTTGCAATCGCACTTCTTCAACGGCGCACCCACCTACGTTTCTCCGGAGCTGGCGGTGAGCTGCGGCATCATGCTTTGGCTGGTCACGTTCATGTCGGTGATTCCGGCGGGCATTCTGCTGGCGCGCTACGAGAAGATATCCTTCCTTCGACTGGGCGAAGATAGCGCGCAGGAGGAAGAAAAGATGGAAGCACGGGACGCGAAGTAGCACGGGAAGGAAGTGGCCTGCGGCGTCCGGGATAAGGGCGCCGCAGGCATTTTGCGCTGGCGCCACGGACTCCGGCTGCTACAATTATTCGTTCTGTACAGGATTGGTTGGCTGATCGAACATGAAATGCCCTTTTTGCGGTTTTGAAGAAGATAAAGTAGTGGACTCGCGCGAGAGCAAGGAAGGCGAATCGATTCGCCGCCGCCGCGAGTGCCTGCGCTGCGAGAAGCGCTTTACTACCTACGAACGAATCGACGAAATTCCCTACATGGTGGTGAAGAAGGACGGCCGACGCGAAAAGTTCGAGCGGCAGAAGGTGCTGAGCGGACTGCTGCGCGCCTGCGAAAAGCGCCCGGTCTCCATGGGTCTGCTGGAGCAGATCGTGAACGAGACGGAAGTTTTTGTGGTGGACAGTCCAGAGCGCGAGCGCAAGACGGCCGAGCTGGGCGAGCTGATCATGAACCGTCTGCGCAACCTGGACAAAGTGGCTTACGTGCGCTTTGCCAGCGTCTATCTGGACTTCAAGGACGTGCACGAGTTCCTGAGCGAGTTGCAGGATCTTTTAAAGACCAAGGACGCGCGCGAGGTGAAGCAGGCCGTGGAGCGCGCGGCAAAATCCGCAAAAACGCACAAATAAACAATCCAACTGTTTTCGCCGATAATACAGAACGAGGGTTTGCATGGCGCATAAAGTTACGTTGATCCCGGGCGACGGCATTGGCCCGGAGGTGACCGCAGCGGCGGTTCGCATCCTGGAAGCCACGGGCGTCAAGTTCGAGTGGGAAAGCTACGCCGCTGGCGCGGACGCCTACGAGAAGTACCACGAATACATTCCCAAGGAACTGACCGAGTCGGTGGAGCGCACGCGCGTGGCCTTGAAGGGGCCGGTGACCACGCCGATCGGCGGCGGCTTCAGCAGCATCAACGTGCAACTGCGGCGGCAGTTTGAGCTGTTCTGCAACTTCCGCCCCATCCGCAACCTGCCCGGCGTGGCTACGCGCTACCCCGGAGTGGACCTCATCATCATCCGCGAAAACACCGAGGGTTTGTACTCCGGCATTGAGCACGAAGTTGTGCCCGGCGTGGTGGAGAGCATCAAGGTCATCACCGAGAAAGCCTCGACGCGCATCTCGCGCTGGGCCTTTGAGTACGCCCGCAAGTTCGGACGCAAGAAGGTGCACGCCATCCACAAGGCGAACATCATGAAGCTCTCCGACGGCCTGTTCATCCGCTGCTCGCGTAACATGAGCAAGGAATATCCGGAGATCAGCTACGGCGAGCACATTGTGGACAACACCTGCATGCAACTGGTGACCAATCCCTACCAGTACGACATGCTGCTGCTGGAAAATCTCTACGGAGACATTGTCAGCGACCTTTGCGCGGCCTTCGTCGGCGGGCTGGGACTGGTTCCGGGCGCGAACTTCGGCCACGAGTGCGCCATCTTCGAGGCCGTGCACGGCTCGGCGCCGGACATTGCCGGCCGCGGCATCGCCAACCCCACGGCAGTAACGCGCTCGGGCATTCTGATGCTGCGCCACCTGGGCGAGCAGGACGCCGCCAACCGGGTGAAGTACGCGGTGCACTCGGTGTATCGCGAGGGCAAACACATTACGCGCGACATGGGCGGAGAGGCCAGCACCTCGGAGTTTGCCGATGCGGTGATAGAAGCCCTGCAGGGCGAGGTCTGGCGCGAACAGGCCGAACGCGAGACCAACCCGGTTTAGGAAGAGGCAAGACATTCATCCTCTTGCTACGGGAAGATATGAGATGACGCTCCTGCGTTCAACCATCCCTTCCGGGGTGCGGGTAGAGCGTATCTGTTGACTCAGGGACGCGGGAAGCGCGCGGCGAAATCAGTGCTGGGTGCCTGCGCGGTATGGCAGCGTCCCTTCGACTCGCGGCAAACACGGTCGCTCCTTCAGTCAGTGCGACACTCCTATTGGACTTTCCCGCGACCTGTTTAGCCCTGAGAAAATCTGTAGATGGCTACTTCAGCGCTTCCCTAAGAAAATTCGCGCCATCTTGGAAGGAGTGTTGGACCGATTCGCCGTTTCAACACAGGTTCACCTTATCGGCGATGAGCTTTGGGGCGGCTATCCGGCTTGGCGGCGGGAGAACGGCACAGGGCGCAACGACTGTCGAACTGCGCCAATGTATGATTGCTGGTATGTGTGGACGAATGGAGAGAACCCGGATTGGACTGATGCAATATGCTATTCGCCCACTCGCTATCGCGGGTTTCTTTGTTTACGTCGCGTTCCTGTGGACCTTGTTGCTTCAGCATTGGATTCCCTATCCGTTCCTGTTTCTATTTCTTGGCGCGGTCATGGGCAGTGCATGGTTCGGAGGAACGATTGCGGGCCTAATCTCCGTCTGCTTCTCGACCGTCATTATTGCGTTCTTCTTCATTCCTCCAGTGTTTTCTTTCAAAATCGATGCCGCCGCCGAATCGTACTTTGTTTCCTATATAGTGTGCGCGGTTGTGGTCAGTTGGGTAAGCGCGGCCAAGAAGAAGGCCGAACGGGAAATCCGCGAAGCGCGCGATCTGCTGGAAATACGCGTCCAGGCGAGGACTGCCGAACTGGAACTCTCCAACCGCAAGATTCTGGAACGCGAGCGGCAACTTCGGAAGCTGACAGAGGCGATACCGCAGCAGATATGGAGCGCATCCCCGGGAGGCGAATTCGAGTACTGCAATCAGCATTTGCTGAATTACCTGGGCTTGCGCGTCGAGGAAACTCGCGGCGCACGCTTCCTCGACGTTATGCACCCGGATGACCGCGAGAGATTTGTGCAATCGTGGGAAGTTGCGCTTACCGCGGGATCGGCGCTGGAGGGCGAGTGGAGAGTCCACGGAGGCGACGGGAACTATCGCTGGTTCCTCATCCGGAGCATCCCGGAGCGCGCCAAAGATGGTGCGGTTGTCTGCTGGTATGGGACGCACATTGACATCGAAGAGCGTCGCAGGGCCGAGCAACAGTTGAACCGGACGCAATCGGAGCTGGCACGGCTTTCGCGGGTGCTGAGCCTGGGAGAGCTATCCGCATCGATTGCGCACGAGATTAACCAACCCTTGACGGCGCTGGTGACTCATGCCTACGCTTGCCTCCGCTGGCTGCAGGCTAGTCCGGCAAACCTTGAGAAAGCAACGGCTACGGCGGAGAAGATCGTGATGGAAGGCACGCGGGCCGGTGCTATTGTGTCGCGGATTCGCTCGCTGTACCAGCGGGGAGAAGCAGTACGGCGAGCGGTTGACATGAATGAGATCATCAGGGAACTGCTGTCTCTGCTGCGGGAAGAGGCGGTGCGGCACGGCGCTACCGTCAGGATACAGCTCGCCCCGGAGCTTCCAGAACTTTATGCTGACCGGCTCCAGATTCAGCAGGTCGTGTTGAATCTCGCGTTCAACGCTCTGGACGCCATGGCAGAGGTGAATGAAAGGCCGCGCGAGTTGACGATTCGTTCGGAGAAACTCGAAGCGGAAGGAGTCGCGGTCCACGTGGAAGACTGCGGAGTGGGACTGGAGCCGCAGGTTGCCGAACAAATGTTTAACGCGTTCTTTACCACGAAGCCGGAGGGAGTCGGCATGGGCCTGTCCATCTGCCGGACCATCATAGAGGCCCACGATGGGCGTCTGTGGGCCTCTTCGCGGCAGCCCTGCGGTGCCGCGTTTCACTTTGTTATCCCGGCAGGTTCCTGAGTATGCGAAGCGACAGTGCCTCAACGACTGTGTTCATTGTTGACGACGACCCGTCTATCCGCGAAGCCGTGTGCAACCTGCTGGATGCCGAGGGAGTCGCTTCCCGTTCGTTTGGGTCAACCGATGCGTTCCTGCGCGAGTGGGAACCCGATATTCCCGGCTGTCTCCTGCTCGATGTTCGCCTGCCCGGAATGTCGGGTACGGCGTTTCAGGAAGAACTCAACCGGCGCGGCCTAGCAATCCCTGTCATCATTATGACTGCTCATGGCGACATCCCGATGGTGCGCAAGGTGATGAAAGCGGGAGCTATCGAGTTCCTGACCAAGCCGTTCCAGCGAGAAGAGTTGCTGAACGCGATCCGGCAGGCGTTCGAAAAAGACCAGGCACGGCGGGAAGCAGAAAAAGCGTACGAGAGCATCCGCGTGTGCTTCGAGACGCTCTCTCAACGGGAGCGGAAGGTGATGGAGTTGGTTGCCGCGGGCCTGCCAAATAAACAGATTGCAGCCGAACTAGGAATCAGCGAGATTACGGTCAAGGTTCATCGCCATAACGTGATGGAGAAGATGCACGCAGACTCCCTCGCCGACCTTGTGAGACTCTCGGACAAAGTCCAGCAGCGCCAACCGCGCAAGTAGAAGCCGTCCGCCCAGGAAAACCGCCGCTGCCGCGCCACGCCGTATAGACAAGACGCATAGCTCCCATAAATTCTTTCTTGCAGTTCCTATACCAAAGGACAATTGGCACGGCATCTCTGGCCAGCTATGCTGTTTTCGTAAGACTTCAAGAGCGGTGTACCCACGATGTTGCAACGCTTGATCCGGAGTCGAACGGCAGGCGCCGGCTCGTCCCTTAATCGCAGGAATCTGTAGCCCTGCGAAACACAAGCAATCTTGTCCTGTAACCAGCATTCATACGTCGGAAGACGGGTGGACAGGTGTCACCCTGCGTTGGAGTTCTCGCCCATGTGTGTCCGTCCAGGGGAGGACGGCTTTGCTGTATTTCTGAAACCGCAAGGATTCTGGTGCCAGACCAAAATCGGAGGAGATGAAATGAGCACGCAAGGAATTCTGTTTGAGCTATTGATGGCGGGTTTCTTTGCCGTGGCCTGTTTCCGCGCCCGCGCCGGCGTTCCACAAGGTGCGGCCAGGGCATGGAATTGGTTTTCCTTTGCAAACCGCTATGAGCGTTTTCGCCGGACGCGTTGGCAGTGGGCTTCCATGCTGCTGTTGCTGCTGGTAGTGCGGCAACAGGCGGGATTGCCACTGCTGGCGGAGATGCTATTCCCGATACAGTTGCTGGCGTTTGCGGCCCTGCCCACCGCCAGGCAGTCTCCGGAAGTGTGCGCGCGATGAGAATGCTGATGGAAGCGGCAGCGTTTCTGCGCGCTGTGCGGAAGAAGATGCAGCGCGGCGAACTGTCCCGGCAACCTCTCCGCCTGCAGCACCTGGAACTGAATGGAGAGGGCGAAACAGCGCGCTGTGATTGGGTGCTGCGCGCAAACGATATCTGGGATCGCGACATTCCGCAGGAACTGCGCGAGCACAATCAAACGCTGCAGGCGATTCTGGACGCACTGAGTATGCGCAAGCTGCTGTTTCAGACCTTTCCTGATATTCACAGTGCGCAGGTGCGAGTGTTTCGCAAGGTTGAGGGCAGCGGGCAGGCTGAACTGGTGATGATTGGGATGGTTACGCGGGAGGATGAGCCTCCGCCAAAGATTGCGTCGCTCGTCATGCGAGCCCAGTTGAGCGGATTCAGATTCTTGCTTGTGGACGGCGTGCTGAGGGCAATGCCGGAAGCGGCGTCACCGATGTAATGCAGTAGGCAGTCAAACGACCCGCACAGGGTCAAGGAGGCGAACAGCATGGCAGCAAATAAATCACAGGGCAAGTCCTTCGGCGGGTTTCTGGTGGGACTCGTCGTAGCTTGCGCCGGACTAGCAGCGGTTGCGACGGGACTGGGCAAACTAGCGCTGGCAATCGGCGCGGTCATCGTCGTTCTCAGTTTTGCCGCGTTTCTGAAAATCAAGCCGCTGGAAGGCACCCCCGCATTGCCGTCGGTCCAGCACGCCGGAATGAAAATTGTGGGCCTTGCCTTGACGTTCGGCGGATGGCTCATTGTACTTGCAGGACTTCATCTGACCGCGGCAGTGAGCGGGCGACTGATATGTACCCTCGTTGGATTGGTGGTATCCCTGTGCGGCGTGATCGGTGTTCTGCCGATTGCCTGCAACAAGAACGCAATTTGGAAGGCATAACCACCGAAGCGGCGACGAAACGCCGGAAGATACAGGAGGCTGACGCGAGATGAGTAACAGAAGACGGAAACTATTTTGTATTTGCGCGCTGACGGTGGTAATGCTGTTCAGCATCATATCGTTCGCCCAGAGCGCAACGACGACGGAGTTGAAGGATGCCGCCGGTAAGGCTCCAGCCGCCGCCGACATGGCTAAAGGCGATCCTGGCGGCACGCTCACCGGAACCATCAGTGACGTTCCGGTTGCCGATGCCAAGGCTGGATTGACACTGGGCGATGTGGCCAACCAGGTCGGCCAGAACAAGATCGGAATTAACTTCACCTGGACGCTCGTGTGCGGGTTCCTTGTCATGTTCATGCAGGCGGGCTTTGCCATGGTGGAATCCGGACTGTGCCGGGTCAAGAACGCGAATCACACCTACATGATGAACTTCTTCGTGTACGGCTGCGGCCTGCTGGCGTACTGGCTGATCGGCTTTGCCATTCAGATGGGCGGCGCGGCCGGCAACGGGAATCTTGGCGGGCTCGCTCCGCTTAACAGCGAGCACACGCTCGCGCTGTTTGGACACACGTGGGGCATCTTTGGTCAAACTGGCATGTTCCTGTCTGGACACAGCTATGACGTGGGTGTCATGGTTGCCTTCCTCTTCCAGATGGTGTTCATGGACACCGCGCTTACCATCGTGACCGGCGCGGCCGCTGAACGCTGGAAGTTCCTGACCTTCGCTGTCTCATCGATCCTGATGGGAGCTTTTACCTACCCGCTGTTTGCAAACTGGGCATGGGGCGGTGGCTGGCTCTCGCAGCTGGGGACGAACCTCGGACTCGGCAAAGGCTACTGCGATTTCGCCGGCTCCGGCGTAGTGCATGCGGTTGGCGGATTGACGGCGCTGGCTTTGGCCTTGATCATCGGTCCCCGTATCGGCAAGTTCAACCGCGATGGATCAGCCAACGCCATTCTTGGCCACGACATGTCCGCCGTGCTGATCGGCTGCTTCATTCTGGCCTTCGGCTGGTTCGGCTTTAACCCGGGCAGCACCCTGGGCGCTTCGGCCGCCGGATGTTTGCGCATCAGCTCGATTGCGGTGAACACGATGTTGGCGGGCTGTACCGGAACTTTCGGCGCAATCCTCTATATGTGGATACTGAAGGGCAAGCCTGACGCTTCCATGTCCGGCAACGGCCTGCTCGCAGGCTTGGTTGCCATCACGGCCCCCAGCGGATTCGTCAACCCGATTGCCTCCTGCATCATCGGCCTCGTCGCTGGCGTGCTGGTTTGCATCAGCGTCGCCTTCTTCGAAAACACGCTGAAAGTGGACGATCCGGTCGGCGCCATTTCCGTGCACGGAGCCAACGGACTGTGGGGCGTACTTTCGGTGGGCTTGTTCGCCGATGGCAAAAGCAACTACGGCGGCAGTTGGAACGGCGTTACTGGATCGGTTACAGGTCTCTTTTATGGCGATGCAAGCCAGTTGGTGGCCCAGTTGGTTGGTATCGCTACGCTGGTCGGCTTTGTCTTCGGGTTCAGCTTCGTGCTGAATTGGATTCTTGACGGCGTGCTGGGACAAAGGGTTTCCGCCGAGTCGGAAGTCGCCGGACTGGATCTGCCGGAGATGGGGCAGCTTGGGTATCCCGAGTTCGTCTTCCGTCCCGAGCCGGAGATAATGGCGGCGGCGCAACAGGTTGCGGTCGCGTAAATCTCTTCGGATCTGCGCTTCCTTGAACGGCGTCAGGGTGCCTCGGCCACGCCCTGCTGCTGTTCATCCACTCAAAGTTCAACCCCGGAGAAAGAGATGATCAAGCATTGCGACGTAGCAATTGACGCACCAGACGCAGTGACAGTCAGTGGTTTGCAGGAAGTTAGCGGGGAGCAATTACCGGCCATCGCGCACAATACCCTCCCCATGCTGCTGAAGCACGAGGCTCAGCAGGCGCTGCTGCGCATGTTTCGCGATCCCTACACTTTGGAAGACTGCGAACGCAAGGCCCTCGTGCGGCACTTGGAAGACGCGGTGAAGACCTATCCGCAGGTACCGGAAATTCGTGTTCTGCTGGGCATGGCACTCTGCGTGGACCTGAACGCGCAGCCCGCGCTGGAGCATCTGCGCGAGGCCGTCAGAATGGCCCCTGACAATTTTATGGCACGATTGAAGCTTGGCGAGCTGCTGATGCGCTTGCGCATTTGCGGCCAGGCGGAGGAGCAGACCCGCGCGGCAGCGAAGATCGCAATCAACTCCGTGCAGGCAGAGCTGGCGCGGCGCCAGGCGGCGGCCCTGCGTACCATGCAGCGCAACGGAATTGAGCGTGGAGGGTATGCCGGCGTGTTGGATAAAATACTGCCGCTCCTTCGCAACTTGAAGACGCGCCGCACGCCGGAGACCGCGATCACCCTGGACATCAACTAAACAATGCAGCCAGCCCTGCAACTCGCGCTGCTGTTAGCGATACTACTTCCGGCCAGCAAGATAGCCGCGTCCCTGTGTGCGCGCCTGGCTATTCCGCCCATTCTTGGAGAGTTGCTGGCCGGCGTTGTGCTGGGTCCGGGTGCGATCAACCTGCTCGGCCTGCACTTGTTCGAAGGCGGGCAGGCGACGAACTCACTGGTGCTTCTGTCGCAAATCGGCGCCATTCTGCTGATGTTCATGGCGGGGCTGGAAACGGATGTGGAGCGCATGAGAGAGGCAAGCTTCACAGCGTTTGTGGTTGCGCTCTCCGGCGTGGTGTGGCCTTTTGTCCTCGGCGCCGGCGTGGTGCATCTGCTGGGCCTGTCATGGAAGACGTCGCTGTTCATTGGCGGAGCGTTGACGGCCACCAGCGTCTCGATCTCGGCCCGGACGCTGATGGATGCCGGCAAAATGTCTTCCCCCGAGGCGGCCGTGATTCTGGGCGCGGCGGTGATTGACGACGTGATGGGACTGTTCGTACTCGCGTTCCTGGCGGCCTCCAACGCATCCGCGCAGGTCGAACACTTTGGGGTTGCTCCGATGCTGACCGCGTGGCTGCAACACCGGGTGCCTCTGGCCGCCGCGCATCCTCTAACGGTGCAGATCGCTTTGATTGCGGCGTGCGTTGGCGCGTACTTTACGGCCGGCTACGCGGCGGCGGTGAAATGGATGAGTCCGATCATGCTGGGCTTGCGCAAGCTGGGCGCCGATGAAGCGGTGCCGTCATGCGTGCTCGGATTCATCTTTCTCTACGCGGTTGGCGCGGAGTGGCTGGGAAGCGTCGCCGGAATCACGGGCGCCTATCTTCTGGGCTTTGTCTTCGCAAACTCCGATTTCAAGGCCGATATCGAGCGCAGTTTCTATGCCATGGGACACGGTCTGCTTGTTCCGTTATTCTTTCTCTCCATAGGATTGACGAGCGATTATCGCGCCCTGAGCGGGCACTGGGTTCTTCTCTCCGCCGTCATGGTGGTTGCCGTGGCGGGTAAGCTTGTAGGTTGCGGCTCAGCGGCGCTGGTCTGTGGAATGGACGCGGTGCAGAGCATCCGCGTGGGATGCGGAATGGTGTCGCGGGGCGAGGTAGGATTGATCGTGACCGCTATGGGTGCAAGCACGGGCATCTTTGGACGCTCTGAAGTAGCGGTGATGGTCGCCATGGTGCTGCTCACAACCATCCTCACGCCTCTCGCTTTGCGCGGTGCATTCCATCTGATTTCGCCGCGTGACATGGACATGGTGATCGCCTTACAGACAATGCCCGCGGAAAGTGAGATTGCTGGAAAAATCTCCGAGCCGGCACGCTCGCGGGCAAACACCGCCTCCGGGGGCGTGTGAGGAGTAACATGAAAACGCGATTTCAGCCGGGAGAGCAGTTAGATCATTTCCTCATCCATGAGGTGGTCTCCACCGGGGCCACCGCGGTCATTCTGCGTGCCACGGACCTTCGTACACAACGCACAGTTGGCATCAAGATCCCGCGCTTCGAAGTCGAGAGCGAACCGCTGCTGGCAGAGCGTTTTCACCGCGAGGAGGAGATCGGCAAAACGCTCCACCATCCCGGCATTATTAAGGTTTACCCGGAGACGGAACGCTCGCAGCTCTATCTGGTGACGGAGTGGTTCGAAGGCGCGCCGCTACGCGAGCTTCTGCAGAAAGGCCCGCTGGCGAAGGAACGGGCTGTGCGGATCGCAATTGGCGTGTGTAACATCCTCGGCTACCTTCACGACCACGGAATAGTGCATCGCGATCTGACGCCGGACCACATTCTGGTTGGCGCGGAAGACGTCCTGCGTCTTACTGGATTCGGGGTTGCATCCATGAACGGTGCGCGCCGCATCACCTTCAGCAGCCTGTCGCAGATGATAGGTTTGACCACGTATCTCTCGCCGGAGGAACTCAGCGGCAAACGCGGCGATGCGCGGAGCGATCTCTATGCCGTAGGCGTGATCCTTTACGAGATGCTGACCGCAAAGCTTCCGTTCCGGGAACTGAACCCGTACGAGGCGCGTCTCTACCCGGTTCCCCCGCGGGAGGCTGATCCGAGCATTACTCCCCAACTGCAAGAAGTGATTTTTCGCGCGTTGGAGCCCGAGCCTCGTCACCGCTATGGCACCGCGCATGAGCTTGCCAGGGGCCTCGCTCACCTAGATGAGGTAAAGATCGAAGAGCGTCCGGAACTGTTCGGAAGAGACACACTGAAAGAACGTCCGAAAGGAAAGCGCGCATTGCTGATCGCGCTGGTCGCCCTGGTCCCAATCATCCTATTCATCTTGTTACTTGTCGTGGCGAGGAGCTAGGAAGCCCCAACCCTCCATAAATGCGGTCGAACGCCTTTGCCCCAACGTCCGAAGAAGTGAAGGAAAAAGAAGGTGCAGAAACTCCTCCGGACAACTATGCCTTGACAGCGGAAGACATTGTTAGAGACAGGATGACACAGTAAAATCGGGACTAAAGGTGTAAGCTCTTGGGTTCTTCCGAAGAAATCAATCCTGCATATCAGTCCCATCGTTGGGACGCCATTGACGCCCTGCGTGGACTCAGCATTATTCTGGTCGTGCTGCACCATGTCAACCTGCACCTGCGCATGATTCACCTCGATTGGCAGGCGCAGATGCCGAAGGGCCTGGCGCGCGTCATCTTCTGGAACGGTGCCAACGGCGTTCTCATCTTCTTTGCCATTTCGGGATTCCTGATCACCACGATGGCCCGCCGGCGTTGGGGCGCGCTGGGACGTCCCAACCTGAAGCAGTTTTACCGGCTGCGCGCGGCGCGCATCCTGCCCTTGCTGGTGGCCTTGATGATCGCCCTGAGCGCGCTGCACCTGGCGGGCGCCAAGGGTTTCACCATTCACGCCAATCAATGTTCCCTGCCACGCGCGGTGCTGGCGGCGCTGACCTTCCATGTGAATTACCTGGAGGCTGCCGTGGGTTACCTGCCCGCGAATTGGGACGTGCTGTGGTCGCTGGCGGTGGAGGAAGTCTTTTACCTGTTCTTTCCGCTGCTGTGCCTTACGTTGCGCCGCGAGCGCTGGATTGTGGCCGCCTTGTGCGTGTTCGTTGTGCTGGGGCCCATTCTGCGAGTGCATTACGGTGACGGACTGTGGGCCGAGTACGGCTACCTGTGCCGCATGGACGCCATCTCGTTTGGCTGCCTGGCGGCCATTGCCGCGCCCAGGCTCTCCGGGCGGCCCGGCTTGGCACGCGCGATGGGAGTGGCGGGCGGCGTAATGATGTTCTTCATCCTCTTCGCCGTGCGCTTCTGGCGGCTCTACCCCATGCTGCCGAGGTTCTTCAACTGGTCGATTGACGATTCCCTGCTGCCGCTGGGCACGGCCCTGGCGCTGCTGGCCGCCAGCCAGAAGAACCTGCCCGGGCCGAAGGTTTTGGCGCCTCTGCGCTGGTTCGGGCGCAACAGCTACGAGGTCTATTTGACCCACATGTTCATTGCCACCTGGGGGATCGAACTTTACGCGGCCTCGGGACTCGGCCCACGCTGGTCGTGGGCGACGAACCTGGTAATGTTGCTGCTGGCGGGGCTGCTGGGAGCAGCCGTGGCGCACTGGTACAGCGAGCCGGTCAACCGCAGACTGCGCGGGACGTCCGTCCGGAACTGACATTGGGAAAATAATGCCTCCGGAAGCGAAACCTGCTGCATCGTTTTGCCCTTTTGATTCATCTTTATAGCCATGAAGCACTGCTAGAATGGTGGCGTCCGGCATGGGTGGAGACCGGACGTCCCGGAGCGATTCCGCAGCATGAGCGCACACGGTTTGACCAGCACGCCTTATAACCGCGCACACCACAACTACACCGTGGTGGCCGCCTGCTTCGTCTTTCTACTGATTGTGGCCGGAGCCTTGGTGACCAGCAACGATGCCGGGCTGTCAGTGCCCGACTGGCCTACCTCGTTCGGCTCTCTCTACAAGATTCCGCCGCTCACCGGCGGCGTAAAGTTCGAGCACATTCACCGCATGATCGCTGAGTGGATCGGCCTGCTCACCATTGGCGTGGCCGTATGGACGCAGAAGGTGGACCAGCGCCTCTGGATGCGTATCCTCGGCTGGGCCGCCTTGGGCACGGTGATCGCGCAGGGAATTCTCGGCGGGCTCACCGTGTTGTTCTACCTGCCTCCGGCCATCAGCACGGCGCACGCCACGCTGGCGCAAACATTTTTCTGCCTGATGGTCAGCATCGCCTTCTTCACCAGCCGCGGTTGGACCGAGCCGCCGCGGCCAGTGGTGCGTTTGGATGCCAGCCCGCGGCTAACCACTTTGAGCTTGTGGGCCGTGCTCTGCATCTGGCTGCAACTCATCATGGGCGCAGCCTTCCGTCACTCCGGCATACGTCTGCTACCGCACATTCTGGGCGCGTGCGTGGTCTATACGGTGGTGAACTGGCTGGGGATCCTTACCTTGCGCCGCCATCGCTCGACGCCACAGTTGGCGCAGCCGGCGCGGGTTCTGCTGACGCTTGTCACCGTGCAAGTGCTGCTGGGACTGGCCAGCTACATTACGCGCGTCATCTGGAGCGTGGACGCTCCGGCGCCGCTGGTGAGCATGGTGACGGCAACGGTCTCTCACGTGGCCTGCGGCGCTCTGGTGCTGGTGACCACGGTGATTCTCGCAATTCAGATCCATCGCCACGCGGATGCCTCGACCGCCGCGGCCACCGCTGACGCAGTTTCTTCCACTCCGGCCCACGCCGGACAGGTGCGTGCATGACCACTGCTCCCGCCACCCTGAACGTTGCCGCCCTCGGCGCCCGCCGCGCCGGGCTTCTGCGCGACTACGCCGAACTGACCAAGATTCGCGTGACGACCCTGGTGGTGATTACCGCCTGGTGCGGATTTTACTTTGGAGAGCACAAGGCCGGCCTGCCGGTGATGAGCTTCAAGCTGCTGTGGGCGCTGGCCGGCATCGGTATGGTCTCGGCCGGGACGGCCTGCATGAACGAGATCATCGAGCGCCGCACGGATGCCCTGATGCGCCGCACCTCGCAGAGGCCTTTGGTGACCGGCTCGCGAAGCCTGTTGCACGCAACGCTGCTGTGGGCGGTGCTGACCCTCGGCGGCGCGCTGCTGCTGGCCGCAAAGCTGAACCTGCTGACCTCGGCCTTGACGCTCGGCACGGCGGCGACCTACCTGCTGGCCTACACGCCGCTCAAAAAGATCAGCCCGTTGTGCACATTCATCGGCGCGTTTCCCGGCGCCATGCCCGGACTGCTGGGCTGGACGGCGGCGCGCGGCAGGCTAGAGGTTGAGGCCTTCGTGTTGTTCGCCATCGTCTTCTTCTGGCAGTTCCCGCACTTCCACGCCATCGCCCTGATGTATCGCGAAGACTACGCCAAGGCCGGCATCAAAATGCTGCCGGTGGTGGAAGCAAACGGCGTTTCCACGGTGCGGCAGATTCTGTTTTACGGCGCGGCTCTGCTGCCCACCACGCTGGCTCCCACTCTGCTGGGCATGGCCGGACTGCCCTACCTGATCGGCGCGGCTGCGCTGGGGCTGGGAATGTTTTACTTCTGCGCCCGCATCTGGCGCGGCTGGATCTCGGCGGACGCCGTCCAGGGGCGCGCGCTGGCCCGCACCCTTTTGAAGGTCACCGTGACTTACCTGCCGCTGCTCTTCGCCCTGATGATGCTCAACAGCGCCGCCTGATCCCTTTGGAGAAAGAGCGAAACGTGACCACTACACCGCAAGTCGAAAGCGCCGCTTCTCTCGCCTCTGCGAGCGACGCGGCGGTGATTCACATCGCGAACCTACGACACCAGTACGGCGAGCGCGCGGCGCTGAACGGCGTCTCGTTTGACGTGCGGCGCGCGGAGATCTTCGGCCTGCTCGGACCCAACGGCAGCGGCAAAACAACGATGTTCCGCATCCTCTCCACCTTGATGCTGCCCACGTCGGGAGCCGCGGAAATATTGGGCCACGACGTGACGCGCGATCCCGACGGCGTGCGGCGGCGCATTGGCGTGGTCTTTCAGTCGCGCAGCATTGACGTGAAACTTTCGGCCGAGGAGAACCTGTTTCACGTAGGACATCTATTCGGCATAACCGGCGCGCCGTTGAAGAAGCGCGTGGCGGAGATGCTGGAACGCGTCTCGCTGGCGGACCGCGCGAAGGATTTAGCGGAAAGTTTCTCCGGCGGCATGCAGCGGCGACTGGAACTGGCCAAGGGCTTGCTGCATCATCCGCAAGTGCTGTTGCTGGATGAGCCGACGACGGGACTCGATCCCGGAGCGCGAAGAGATCTATGGCAGTATCTGGCGCTGCTGCGCGATCAGGAGGGCGTGACGATCCTGGTGACAACGCACCTGATGGAAGAGGCCGAGAAGTGCGACCGCCTGGCGATACTAAGCCACGGCAACCTGGTTGGACTGGGCACGCCGTCGGAGTTGCGAAGCGAAATCGGCGGCGACGTGATTTTGCTGGATGCGCGCGAGCCCCAACAGTTGGCTGCGGCGATTCATCAGCGCTTTCAGATTGACGCCACGGTGCTCGACGATGGACGCGTGCGCATGGAGCGCGCGGGCGGGCATCGCTTTGTGCCCGACCTGGTGGAGGCCTTCCCTGGCGAGATCGACTCTGTGAGCGTAAGCAAGCCGACGTTGGAAGACGTCTTCATCCGGCGCACGGGACACCGCTTTTGGAACGAGGACGCGGCGGGCGTGGAGCAGCGCGCATCCGCATCGGCGAAAAAGAAGAAGCACTGAACGGAGCGCATCTTGGCAACGACTACGGCCGCTTACAATCCGGATAAAACATCTTTCAGCCTGATGCCCGCGCTCTCTCTGTGGCGGCGCGAGGTGGTGCGCTTCTATCGCAACATGAGCCGCGTGGTCGGCGTGGTGGCTTCGCCGCTGCTGTTCTGGATCGTGATTGGCGCGGGCTTCGGCAACAACTTCCATAACGCGGCCACCGGCACGCGGCAGAACTACCTGGACTTTTTCTTTCCCGGCGCGCTGATGATGATTGTGCTGTTCACTTCGGTGTTCGCCATGATGTCGTTGATCGAAGACCGCAACGAGGGATTTCTGCTGACGGTGCTGGTGGCACCGGTGCACCGCTCGGTGATTGTGCTGGGCAAGGTCTTGGGCGGCACTACGCTGGCCACCTTGCAGGGAGTATTGTTCCTGGTGATCGCGCCATTTCTCGGCGTGCACTTTGGTCCCTTGCAGTTTGTGCTGGTGGTGGTGGACATCTTCCTCTGCTCGTTTGCGCTAACCTCTCTGGGCTTCATGATCGCCTGGCCAATGGATTCGACCTCGGGCTTTCATGCCATCATTAATTTGTTTTTGATTCCCATGTGGCTGCTGTCGGGATCGCTGTTTCCGGTGGCCTCGGCCTCGCCGTGGATGGCCTTCCTGATGCGCATCAATCCCATGACCTACGGGACCGATGCACTGCGCGGACTGCTGTTCCCGGCCTCGGCGCCGGAGTTCTCGCTGACGCACAGCTTTGCGATTCTGACCGTGATCGCGTTAGTGCTGTTTGTGATGGCCTTTGTAGTGGCCAACCGCCGCAGCACCAAAGCCGCGGCGTAACATCTGCTTTCTTTATGACAGGGGTTCTTCCATGCAGGCTCAAACGCTCTCTTACTTTCCGGCCATCAACGCCTCTTTGAACGCCGCTTCCGCCGTGCTGCTGGTCAACGGATACCGCCTCATAAAGCAGCGCAACCGGGACGCGCACCGCTACTCGATGATCGCGGCCTTCTGCACCTCCACGGTGTTTCTGGTCTGCTATCTCTACTACCACGCGCACCACGGCGTGCTGCACTTTGCGGGACAGGGATGGCGGCGGCCGGTGTACTTCACGCTGCTGACCAGCCACACCATCCTGGCGGTGGTGATTGTGCCCTTGATTCTGATCACCATGTACCGCGGATTAAAGGGACAGTTCAAACAGCATGTGCGCTGGGCGCCATTGACCTACTGGTTGTGGCTGTATGTGTCAGTGACGGGCGTGGTCATCTACTACCTGCTCTACCACCTATGGCGCGGCTGAACATCAAAAGCGACGTCGCACCTGCTCAATGATTCCCACCCTGTCGTCCCAACAGCGCGGACGACAAGGATGGGGCAACCTATCTCTTCCTATGGCCCACATCAAGCGTAGAGAGCACTTCCCTGGCCGCGCGCTCGCCGCTGCCGATGGCTCCGTGCACCGTGGCGTGGTGTCCGTCGGAGGCCGTGGCCTCTCCGGCAAAAAAGAGTTTGTTGCCGAGCGGCGCGGCCAGCACCTTCTGCGCGCCTTCGCCATCCACGCCTACATAACTGTACGATCCTCGGGAAAACGGATCGTTCTGCCAGTCGTGGGTGTGCCAACTCAAAAGCTCGGCGGCAATGCGGCGTCGCTCCAGAGGAAACAGAGCGGCCAGCGAATCCAGCGCACGTTCCAGCACGTACTCCGCGGGGCGTCCGCTCAAGCGTTCTCCGCGACGCGAAGCGGCCCATCCGGTGAGCACGGCCCCGGCGTTCTGCGGCGTCCACCAGGTAGGGAACCATTCTTCATGTGAGTGCAGGATGCCAAGGTTGCGCACGCCGCGCTCGATCTGCTCCCACCAGCAGGAGCGGAAGACCAGGCTGATGCGGATGGCCTGCCCCATAAACAGCAGCCCTAGAGGCCCGGCTTTCTCCGTTAAAGGAGGATCGAAGTGTACCGCGCCCGCGGCATTGAGCGGCGCCTGCATGACGCCGAGGGGTAGCGTCACCACCGCGGCCTTGGCCTCATAGATCGCATCGCCCTCGGGCGTAGCGGCTTCCACCTGGACTCGGCCCTCGCCACCCCAGCGCACGGCGGAGACAGTGTTTTCCAGCCTAAGCGAGACCTTATCGGCCGAAGTGTCTCGCTGTATGGCGTCCAGCAGAACCTTGTAGCCGTGCATGAAGCGGAAGCTGCGATGACCGGAGATCATGTCTTCGGCGCGCAGGCCACGGCGCAGCGAGTGTATGCTGATTTTTTCGGCAATGGCGCCGTGAAAGCCTTCCACATACTCCAGACTCCACAAGCGGCTTTCATCTTCCAGAGGATAGAAGTCGTCAAGGTAGCTGGCGAAGGAGCGGTCGGGTGGCGCGGCGGGAATGGCGTCGAGCACGGCGCGGATGCGGGCAAAGAATCCGGGATGCGGTTCGAGGCCGCGGCTGTCCTGCACCCACTGCATGCCGTTGGCCTCGCGCACGTCCAGCCCGGCGGTGATGATGGTGCGGAAGATCTCCGAAGGGCGGCCGTGGATAAACTCCGCGCCGAGTTCAATGGGCTGCCCCTGGGAATCAGGGACGGTGTGAATGCGCCCGCCAAGGCGATTGCGCGCTTCCAGCAGTAGAACACTTCTTCCGGAGTGTGCTAGGGCACGGGCGGCGGTTAACCCCGCCGCTCCAGCACCAATCACGATGACGTCGGCCGACTCACGAATCATAGCAATTGGATTCCGCCGGCGCACGGAAGGAACAGATAATTTCGGGGAATTATTGCCGGGCTGCCTCTTCCATCAGCACGCGGTAGCCGCGCTGGAAGTTTTGCAGGTGAGAGAGCATCTCGGCCCGTGCCTTCACCGGATTGTGCTGGCGCAGGGCTTCCACCATGCGGGCATGCTGCACCAGGGCCAACTCAATGCCTTCGCGCAGCAAAAGGCTCTTGCTGATAAGGTCGCGCATCTGCTCGCGCACGTCCTTCAAAATGTTGGTGAGCACCTCATTTTTTGCCGCGGTGCCCAAGGCCAGGTGGAAGGCAAGATCCAGCTTCCAATACTCGTCGGGATTGCCGGCGAGCTCATGCATACGGCTCACCAGCTCGTCCAGCTCGCGCAGCTCCTCATCCGTGATCCGCTCGGCGCAGAGCGAGATGATCTCGCACTCGAGGATCATGCGCGCTTCCATGAAGTCCTGCAGAGCTTTTTCATTGTTCAAGGTTCCGGTGCTGAGCCAGGCGCTGGTGTAGTACGTCGAGGGCTGTTCGGCCACGTAGCTGCCGCCGCCGGCACGCACCCTGATCAGGCCGATGAAGGCCAGGGAGGTCAGGGCCTCACGCAGGCTGGAGCGCCCCACATGAAACGCCTTGCAGAGTTCGGCTTCGCTGGGGAGCTTCTCGCCAGCCTTCCAATCGCCCGCCACAATGCGGGCCGCGAGCTGTTTGGCCACCTGCTCGCTGAGGGTAGCCCGGGGCAGAGGAGCCAATCCTTCCAATAGCTTCGACACATCGCCTCCGCAGGCGAGGATAGGGGATAAAAATCAAACGGTCAATCGCATTTTCATCTTGTCTGACATTCAGACCTATAGTAACGTTCCACCGTTCCAAATCATGCGCGCTTGCGGCATTTGGCATTTCCCCGTACTCTGCACGGGGTAGCGAATGACGCTTTTGGAGGTACGAGTAGATGAACACGACTTCATCCAAACCCTCTGCGACCAAGCCTGCTCCGGCCGCCGCACCCCCCAAGCCTAATCTCCTCGCCGCCGCCATCGTCGTGATCCTTGGCGTTGCGGTTTCGGTCTTCGTGTTGCGTCTGCCCTCGTTGCCGGGAGCCTGGCAGCAAAACTACAATCCCCTCGGACACTGGCTGATTTCCGCTCTGGTGGCCGCCATCCCCGTCGTGGTCCTGCTTGGTTCGCTCGCCCTGGGACACATTAAAGCTCACTACGCCGCACTTGCCGGATTGATTGCCGCACTCCTCACCTCCATCATCGCGTTTCACATGCCGGCAAGGCTCGCCTGCGCCACGGCCATCTATGGTGCGGGCTACGGACTCTTTCCCATCGGCTGGATCGTGCTGAACGTGATCTTCATGTATCAACTGACGGTGGAAACCGGCCGCTTCACCGTTTTGCAGCACAGCCTGACGGGCATTACGCAGGACCGCCGCTTGCAACTGCTGCTGATCGCCTTCTGCTTCGGAGCGTTCTTTGAAGGCGCCGCCGGCTTCGGCACTCCGGTAGCCGTTACCGCCGCATTGCTGATCGGCCTCGGCTTCCGTCCGCTGCAGGCTTCCGGACTGTCGCTGATCGCCAACACGGCTCCTGTGGCCTTTGGCGCCCTGGGAACGCCGATCATCGCCCTGGCCAAAGTGACGAGCATCAGTGAAGTTACGCTTTCGGCCATGACCGGGCGCATCCTGACGCCGTTCTGCATCATCGTTCCCTTCTGGCTGGTGTGGGCTTTTGCCGGCTTCGGCGGCATGATCGAGGTCTGGCCTGCGATTCTAGTAGCGGGCGTCAGCTTTGCCATTCCGCAACTGATCATCTCCAACGTGCACGGTCCCTGGGTGGTGAACGTGGTGGCGGCCGTGGTCTCCATGCTGTGCTTGATCCTCTTCCTGCTCGTCTGGCATCCCAAGAAGGTTTGGAAGTTCGACGGACAGGAGGAAGAAGAGCAGGCCGCCGTGGCGCGCGGCGAAGAAAAGCAGACTTACTCGCGCAAGGAGATTACCCAGGCCTGGATTCCGTGGGTCATCCTGAGCGTCATCGTCTTTGTGTGGGGCACGCAGACCGGCAAGCTGTGGATGAACACACCGGAAAAGGTCTTCCCTTCTCTGGCCACCATGCAAACCAAACCCAGCGCCATCACCAATCCGTCCTATCCTGTGCGCATTCTGCACAATATGGTGGAGCGCACGCAGCCCGTGGTACTCAAGAACACAAAGGAGCCGGCCGTCTACAACTTGAACTGGCTGAGCGCCACCGGCACGGGCATCTTTATTGCCGCGGTCCTCTCCGGCTTTATCATGGGGCGCGGCTTCTTCTCCATCCTTGGCACCTTTGGACGAACGTTGGTGAAGGTGCGCTTCTCCCTGCTGACGATTGCCGCCATGTTGGGAATCGGCATGTTAACCCGTTACTCGGGACTGGATGCGACGATGGGCCTGGCCTTCGCCCGCACCGGACACCTGTATCCGTTCTTCGGCACTATGCTTGGCTGGCTGGGCGTGGCGCTGACCGGTTCGGATACTTCGTCCAACGTGCTCTTCGGCAGCCTGCAAAAGATCACCGCGCAGCAGGTCAACGTCTCGCCGGTGCTGATGGCTGCGGCCAACACCACGGGCGGCGTGATGGGCAAGATGATCGACGCGCAGAGCATCGTTGTGGCCTCCACCGCCACGCAGTGGTATGGGCATGAAGGCAGCATTCTGCGTTACGTGTTCCTGCACTCGCTGGCTCTGGCGTCATTGGTGGGCATCCTTATTTTCCTGATGGCCTACGTGTATCCGTTCACCCAGTTGGTGGTTCACTAGCTGCAACAGGCCGTGGCCCTGTGGGCGCAGTGCGCCAGGGGCCGCGGCCTCTCTTTTTCAAGCATAAAAGGAGCGCGCCGCGGGCCCGCTCCTCCGAGGTGTACGATGAACTCCGTCCTGCAATCATCCCCTCTTATTGATAAGTTCAAACTACGTCTGGAAGCCGTCGGCGGACGATTCGAGCACGTCTCCGGCAAGGAAGAAGCTCTTGCGCTCGTGCTCGATCTCCTACGGCAGGAAGGCGTCGCCGACACGGCCGAAGACGCCGCCGTTTGGGCCGATGGCTCTCTGCTGACGGCCGAGAACAAGGAACGCCTGGCCGCCGCCGTGCCCGGCATACGCTTTGACGTAACGCGCGCGCAGGTGGCAAAAGCCAAGGTTGGCATCAGTCAACTGGAGTGGGGCTTGGCCAACACGGGCACACTGGTGCAGGCGGCCGACGCCGTCGATACTCGTCTGGTCTCCTCACTCCCAATGTTGCACATCGCGCTCGCGCCCACCGCAGGCGTTCTGCCCGATTTGCCCGCGGTGCTGGAGAAAGTTCATCCGGAGAAAGCCGCTTACCTGGCCTTCATCACCGGCCCCAGCCGCACCTCGGACATTGAGCGCGTGCTGACCATCGGCGTGCACGGCCCCGAGCGTTTGATCGTCATTCTAGTGGACGAACTGGAGGTGGCGCTATGAGCAGCCCGGACTTTAAACAGAGGATCATCGACGCCATCTCAAACCCCACGCTGACCGGCGCGCTGGGACGCTTTTCGGTGGCCTATCGCACGGCGCGCGCCAAGGCCTATGAGGAGACGGATTTTGAGGCCGTGCGCGACCAGATTGCCACCATCAAGTCCGCCTCCGCCGATCACTTCGACGAGGTCGCCGGCCGCTTCCAGCAGGCGGCCGAGGCGCGCGGCACGAAGGTCTTCCGCACCAGTGACCCGCAGGCGGTGAAGGACTACATCCTGAACCTGTCCCGCGAGCGTGGCGTCAAGTCCATCGTCAAGTCGAAGTCGATGGCCAGTGAAGAGATTCACTTGAATCAATATTTGATCGACGCCGGCATCGCGGTGCAGGAGACCGACCTGGGCGAGTGGATCATCGCGCTGGCCGGGCAGACGCCTTCGCACATGGTGCTGCCAGCCATCCACATGACCAAGGAAGAGGTGGCCGACGTCTTCAGCAACAAGGTGGAAGAAGGGCAGATGCCCGACATTCCCAAGCTGGTGAAGTTCGCGCGGGCCAAGCTGCGCCCCGTCTTCCTCGGCGCCGACATGGGCATCAGCGGCGCGAATATCGCCGTGGCGGAAACCGGCAGCATCGTCATTGTCACCAACGAGGGCAACGCGCGGCTGGTGACTACACTCCCCAAGATTCACGTGGCCATCGTGGGGCTGGAAAAGCTGGTGGAGAAGTTCCAGGACATTGCGCCCATCCTCACCGCGCTGCCCAAGAGCGCCACCGCGCAGTTGATGACCAGCTATGTCTCCATCATCAGCGGCCCGGCGCCGAACACCGACGGCTCTCCGAAGGAACTGCACATCATCCTGATGGACAACCGACGCAACGACATGGCGCACGATCCGAAGTTCAAGCAGGCCTTGCAGTGCATTCGCTGCGCCTCGTGTTTGAATGTGTGCCCAGTCTTCCGTCTGGTAGGCGGCCACGTCTTCGGCAAGATTTACACCGGCGGCATCGGCACCATCCTCACCGCGTGGTTTGACGCGCTGAAGCAGAGTGACGAGATACAGAGCCTCTGCATACAGTGCGGCAACTGCAACGAGGTGTGCCCCAGCAAGATCGACATTGCGGGATTGATCCTCGAATTGCGCCGCCGCCTGGCCGTGGAGCAGGGACAGCCCCTCATCCAGAAGGCCATCTTCTCGGTGGTCAACAACCGGCGCGTCTTCCATTCCATGCTGCGCGCGGCATCGATCGGGCAGGCCCCGTTTGCCAGAGAAGGCTACATACGGCATCTGCCGCTCTTCCTCAGCGACCTGACCAAGAGCCGCTCTCTTCCGGCGATTGCCGCCGAGCCATTCCGCGACCGCATCAAGAAGATCAAGCAGCCAAAATGTGCTGAGCGCGCGGCTTTTTACGGCGGATGCCTCGTCGATTTTGCCTATCCCGAGATGGGCGAAGCGCTGGTGAAGGTGCTCAACAAGGCCGGCATCGAAGTCACGTTCCCCGAAGGACAAACCTGCTGCGGCGCTCCGGCGCGCTACAGCGGAGCCTACGAGGTTGCGGCGCAGAACGCCGCCGACAACATTCAGGCGCTGCTCGCGGAGGATGTGAAGTACGTGGTCTCCGCCTGCCCCACCTGTACCGTGGCCCTGAAGCAGGACTTTGCCGACAGCCTGGATGCCGTGGGACGCAAGAATGAAGTGGACACGGCCAACAAGCTGGCCGCCAAGGTCATCGACTTTACTTCTCTGGTGGAACAGCTCGTGCAAGCCGGTCGGTTGAAGTTCAAAGCCGGCACTCCGCCAGTGAAGTTCACCTATCACGACTCCTGCCATTACAAACGCACCCTGCACGCCGATCAGTCTCCGCGCCGCCTGATGCAGCAGGCCGGACACGAACTGGTGGAGATGGAGGAGCACGACATGTGCTGCGGCATGGGCGGCAGCTACACGCTGAAAATGCCGGAGATCTCCGCGCCCATACTGGAGCGCAAGCTGGTCAACATCGAAAACACCGGCGCGCCGCTCCTGCTCATCGACTGCCCCGGCTGCGTGATGCAGATCCGCGGCGGCCTCGACAAGCGCGGCTCCCACGTACAGGTGCAACATTCGGTGGAGCGCCTGGCGGAGTGTATCGAGTAAATCCCCCGCAAAGGGAGACCGTCTCTCTGCACGCAAACGCTGGATTCTTCGCTATACTAATGCCTCGAATGCGGAGGTCTGCATGAGAAAGCTCAAGATCATCGAACACATCTCGCTGGACGGCGTCATCCAGCAGTCGGCGGACGAGAACGGTTTCCCCTACCCGGAGTGGACCGTTCCCTACCGCACGCTCGCCGGCCGGGAGAAGGTGATGGCCGCGTTTGGCGAGCGCTTCGACCTGCTGCTCGGACGGCGCACCTACGATCTGTGGTCCAGCTTCTGGCCCACGGCGCCCGCCAGTCCCATTGCCGACGTCATCAACGCCGCCACCAAGTATGTTGTCACGCATCATCCGGAGAGTCTTGCCTGGGGACCGTTCGAGGGCCTCGGCCCAGACCTCGCCAAAGACGTTCGCCGCATCAAGTCGCAGGACGGCCCGGCGCTGATCCTCTCGGGCAGTTCCTCGCTCACCTCCGCGGTGCTCGAACACGGCCTGGCGGAGGAACTCCTGCTGATCGTCTATCCGGTTCTGCTGGGCACGGGCAAACGCTTCCTCGCCGAAGGCACCCCCGCGCAAACTTTTGAGTCGATCAGCACAAACACCACGCCCACCGGCATCGTGTTCAGCGCGTACAAGACCGTGGGAGCGTTGAAAGTGGGATGAGCTTTCGAGGAGCCGCGACGGGTGGCCCATTCAAGCCTTCTTTTGGCTTGAGTGGGGCGGTTGATCTTGCTCTTGTTACTATTTCTTTTCCACCCCAGCTACCATCTTGCTCATACCATTTCCGGGAGCTACTCTCTTCTTCATGCCTTGGGGACTCCGACGCTTCCAGCAATCTCGCCAGACGCATTTTGTCACTTTCTGCTGCCATCGGCGCGCCAGGAATTTTCTTGCCTCAGATGCAGCCGTGGTCTTCGAGGCAGCTCTGGAGCGAGTGCGGCGTAAGTATTTGATCTGCGTCTATGGCTACGTCATCATGCCCGAGCATGTTCATCTGCTGCTGAGTGAGCCGGCGCATGAGCCTCTGGCTACGGCCATCAAGAGCCTGA
>JARLGJ010000025.1 GCA_031296105.1 Acidobacteriota bacterium
AAGCGTCCACGGCCTCCGCGGCCTTCACGCGCGGGGCGCTCGGACGGTGCTTCTTCCTCGCTCGCCGCGGCCGGGACTTCGGCCGGAGCGCCGTCACGGTACTTGGAGATGGACTCGCCGGGCAGAATCGCCGACGATGCCTCGGGCGCCTCGAAGGCTTCGCCCTCCTCAACTTCTTCAAACTCGCCTTCGTCCCCGGACTCATCGAGGTTGCGGCTCAGGCCGTGCTCGACCAGGCCGCGAGGCTCAAAGCCGCGCAGCGCGCGAGTGGGCTGGGACGGCTCCTCGCCGCTCTCTTCCGCCTCGCCGGACTCTTCGCCCGAGGCTTCGGCGGCGGGGGATTCATTGGTGCGCTCGCCGGTGGTGCGTTCGCGTCCACCGCGACGGCCACGGCGGCGGCGGCGTCCACGCCAGCGTCCGCCATCTTTGCCTTCGCCCTGCGGCGCGGCTTCGGAGGAGGGTTCTTCGGATTCTTCGCCAGCTTCTTCTTCTTCGGCGGCGGGCTGCGGCTCGGGGACGATCAGGCCATTGGCGGTGGCCAGAGACTGGCCGGTGACTTTGACGTCGCCGAACTCGCCATCTTCATCTTCATCCTGGAGATCGAGGAAATCGCTGACGTACAGAAAGGCGTCGCGTTCGAGGCCGATATCGACGAAAGCCGACTGCATACCGGGCAAAACGCGGGTGACGCGGCCCTTGTAGATCGAGCCGGCCAGGGTGTACTCGTTTTCCCGCTCGAAATAGATTTCGGCGAGCTGATCGTCTTCCACCAGCGCCACCTTGGTTTCGTGTGGGGTGGTGGAAACGTAAAGTTCCTTGTTCATGTTTGCTCCCGGCCCGCCGTTTGAAAGGGCGGCGGGCTGTTTAGCCGGAAGCAACAAGGCTGGGTCAGACTTGAAGATCAATGCCTGCCGCGCCCGGCAAGGTGGCCGGGACGTGGCGAAGACTTCGCCCGCTCAATAGATTTGAGAGGATCGTGCGGCGGCCGCGACGGGCGTTGGCTGCGCCCGAGCTTGACCATCCTGCAACGTTGAAGAACTTGTGCACCGATTCCGTACTCCCCGGACCTGCAAGGCCCGGTGCGGACGCCGTGATTCGCGGGTTTGTGGCCGCCACACCCAGGAAATACATCCCGAGGGGGCCGTTCCCTACCCTTTCGATCGCGGCGTAGCTTCAATCTCCAACCGGCCATTGCGTGCAACCGGCTCGCCCTTGGCAAGGGCTATAACTTACCTTGCGCGGCCCAAAATGAGGCCGCAAGCCCCGGTCCTCATGACCGGAGACCCGATGACGCTGCCTTTTTGCGGCCGCGCTCCCGGGGATTTGGCAAAAACCTGTTGTCCCCGCGCCGCCCGGCTTGTACCGCTGCGGCCCGGACGCACTCGAGGCTCCGCGTTATCGGAAACCCAGTGCGGTTTTGTACTGCACAACGACCTAGTTCACGTACCGGCGCATGCGAACGTTCATCACAATGCCCAGGGAAAGGAACGTAAACAGGATCGATGATCCTCCGTAACTCATTAACGGCAGAGGGATGCCTGTAACCGGCATAAATCCCACTACCATGCCCACGTTGACTAGAACGTGGAACGCCAGCACCGCGACCACTCCCATGATCAGGAAGACTCCGGCCCGGTCAGGCGCCGTTTGAGCGTCATGGATCAGACGCATCAACACTCCAAAGTATAGCAGCAAAACGAAAAACGCGCCGACAAAGCCGTGCTCCTCGCTCCAGGCGGCAAAGATAAAATCCGTATGCGGCACGGGCAGGAATTGTCCCTGCGTCTGGGTGCCCTTGGCCAGGCCTTTGCCCCAGATGCCGCCGGAGCCTACCGCAACCTGGGACTGGATCACCTGGTACCCGGCGCCGTGGGAATCGGCTTCGGGGGCGACAAAGGTGGACAAGCGCTCCTTTTGGTAGGGCTTCAAGCCCCACTTCCAGACTGCGGGCATCAACACGGCAGCCACCAGCAACAGGATGATTCCGTGCCTGGCCCTCATGCCGCCCAGGAACAGGGCCATCACGGCAATGGGGACGTAGGTCAGCGCGGTTCCCAGATCGGGCTGCTTGAGCACCAGCAGCATGGGGAACATCACCACCAGCCCGGCCTTCACCAGTTCGCGGAAGGGCAAATCGTTGTCGCGGTACTCGGCAAAGTACTTGGCCATGGTCAGGATCAGCACCAGCTTGATCCACTCCGAAGGCTGGAAATGGAAGAGCTTGAAGTCGATCCAGCGCCGCGCGCCCAGGTACTTTTTACCGAAGACGAGCACGGAGACCAGCGAAAAGATGCTGAGGGCGTACATCCAGGGGACGAATTCCAGCAACACCTGGTAGTTGATCAGGCTGATGACAAACATGAGAACAATGCCGGCAGTGATCCACTCGACCTGCTTGACGTGCATGCCGATGAACTTGGTGCCCAGCGTGGCCGAGTAGATTTCCGAAACACCGAGGCCGCAGATGATGAGCACAAAAATCAGCAGCAGCCAATCGAAGTCACGGAAATGCACGTAGCGGTTCATCGCGCGCCTCCGGAAACTGCCTTGCCCCGCAGCGGAGCGGGCAGGATGGCCGCCACCGGCGGCAGGTGGGAAACCGTGTCGCGCCAGGGATGGCTGGGCACGGGACGAGGCTCGGGATCGAGGTGCGCGTAGGCTTCCAGCCCGGGCGCGGCCACCACACGCTGAACCTTTGCCGCGGAAGCCGGGGAGACGAAGCGCGCGGCCTGCAAGTGTCCGGCGTCGCCGCCATCGGTCCATATGCCGGAGATCTCCATCGTTTTGCGGCCGGGACGGCGCAGCGCGCCCTCTTCGGCCTCTCCACTGGAGGCATCAGGCGGCTTCAGGTGCTCAATGTGATGGTTGTTCTTCTTGTCCTCGTAGGCCTTGATGACCTGCGTGGCCAGGCGCGCCGCCAGTTTGCCGTGCTCGCCGCCCTGGAAGAGCACGCAGACGACGATGTCCGGATTGCGTTTGGGGGTGAAGCCGACGAACCAGCCGTTCTGCGCGAACTCCGCCTTGTTGGCGTACTTGGCGCGCAGGGCGAGAGATACGGTCTGCGCCGAGCCGGTTTTGCCGGCGATATCGAGACCGGGAATGTGGGCACTGGGCGCGGTGCCTTCGGGCAGCAGCACACGGGCCATGGCGTCGGTGATGGTGTTCCAGCCCTCGGGATCGATGGGGATTTCCCTGGTCTCTTCGTACTTCAATGTGTCGCGGTAATACTGCGGCATCTTGTCGGGCACAACCAGGTGCGGGCGCACCAGGTGTCCGCCCATGGAGATGGCGCTGACGGCGCGCAGCAGTTGCACGGGAGAGATGGCGATGGCGCCCTGGCCGATGCCGACCGAGATGGTTTCTCCGGCGAACCACTTCTGGTGAAAGTTCTTGATCTTCCACTCTTCGCTGGGAATGACGCCCTGCACTTCCTGCGGCAAGTCGATGCCCGTCTTCTGGCCGAGGCCGAATTCATTGGCGTATTTGGCGATGCGCTCGATGCCGAGCTTTTCCGCCAGGGTGTAGAAAAAGACGTCGCAGGATTGATAGATGGCCGTGGAGAGGTCCACCGAACCGTGTCCGCCCTTGAGCCAGCAGCCGAAGCGATGTCCATAGAAGGTGGCGCCGCCGTTGCAGAGGACGTGCAGGTTCTGTGCAATGCCCTCCTGCCAGCCGGCCACGCTCATGAGTATCTTGAAGGTGGAACCCGGCGCAAGCTGCGCCTGGGTGGCCTTGTTGAGCAGCGGTTTTCCGGGATCGTTGATGAGCGCGCTCCAGTCCTTCCTGGTAATGCGCACGGCGAAGGCGTTGGGATCGAAGGTGGGGCGCGAGACCATGGCGAGAATCTCGCCGGTCTTGGGGTCCATGGCGACGATGGCGCCGTTCTTGTCGCCGAGCGTTTCTTCGGCGGCCAGTTGCAGGTCGAGGTCGATGGTGAGCTGAATCTGGCGTCCGGGCACGGCCGGTGTGTCGCTGAGCACGCCGACTTCCTTGCCCTTGCTGTTGACCAGCACGCGGCGCGATCCATTCTTGCCCATCAGCAGGTCGTTGTACTCGGCTTCCAGTCCGCTCTGGCCCACGATGTCTCCGGCGTTGTAGAGTTCGAAGCGCGGCTGATTCAGCATGTCTTCGCTGACTTCGCCAACGTAACCGATGGTGTGCGCCATGAAGCCATTGCGAGGATAAAGGCGGCGATGCACCTGGACCGTATCCAGCGCGGGATACTCGTTGCGGTGCGACTCGATGAAGGCCAGTTCGTCGGGCGTGATGTCGTACTTGATGATGATGGGCTGGTAGCCGGGCATGGCCGAGAGGCGCTGCACATGCGTCTTGAGGTCATTGGCGTCGAGGTGCAGGCCGGCGGCAATGGCGTCGAGATCGGTATCGCTCGTCTTGCCCTGCGAGCGCACCAGCCAGGCGGAGAACGAGGGATAGTTATCCACGACGGGACGGCCCTCGCGGTCGGTGAGTTTGCCGCGCGGCGCGAGGATAGGCACTTCCTTGACGCGGTTCTGCTCCGCCATGTTGGAGAGGCGCGCGTTGTCCATCACCTGCAGGCTCCAGAGCCCGTAGACGAGGAAGACAAAGATCACCAGGATGGCGTATTGCGCCACCGTCAGGCGAATCGTCGAAACTTTTTCTTCACGGCCAAACATGCGTGCGGAGCCCGTCTATTCGCGAATTTTGAGGCGGTCGAGCAGAGCAAAGAGGAACACCGCCAGCAGCGAGTTCAGCATCGACGCTCCCGCCGCGTGACCCAGATTCAAGTGTATCGCCTGGCCCATCAGCAGGCGCTGAATGGCCAGCACCACGGCCGAATGGATCACATAAAAGAAAAATGTAAGCAGGAAACGGGTGCCGATGTTCTCGACATCGAACTTGATGCCGATGGACGAAGCGCCGAAGCCGACCAGCGTTTTGGCGATGCCGAAGACACCCACCGGCGTGCGCGTCAGGCAGTCCTGCAGAATGCCGATGACCGCGCCGGTGAGCAGGCCGCTGACCGGGCTGCGGCGCGAGATGGCAAAAAAGATGGTGAGCAGCAAGCCGAAATCGAAGACGCCGAGGGCGGGAATGCGCACCGGCAAAAAAGCCTGCGCCGCCACCATCACCAGCGGCAAGCCCAGCGACACGGGCCACGAGAAGCGGTAAACATCCACTTCCTCGCGCGAGGTGTAGGTCAGTCCGGGAACTCTCATCGCGCACCTCCCGCGGGATGAGGCGCGGCATTGGCGGCCGGAACCACGGGCGGCGCGGTACGGCGCGGCGGGTTGTTTTGCGGCACGGCACTCTGCGGCTTCGCCACTTGCGGAGTCACGCTCGGCGGCTTTGCGCCCGGCGTGGCAGTTTTCGGCGTAGCGGCGTTCGGCGGCACACCATTCTGTGAAGCGCTATTCGGCGCGGGCGCGCCTTCGGCGGGCGTGCTCTGCGGCAACCCCGGCAGGCGTTGTGAGACCAAGTCGATGGCGCGGATAGGTCCGAGTCCGGTGACATCCGGCTCGCGCGGCTTTTGTTCGGTGACAATCAACACTTCTTCCAAACGGTTCAACTGCACGGCGGGCTTCACCTGAATATCGAGAAACAGATTCCGGCCCATGCCGACCTTGGTGACGGTGCCAACGGGCAAGCCGCGCGGAAACACATGATCTCCGCCACTGGTGATGATGGCTTCACCGGCCTGCACGTTTTCATCGCCCATGATGTAGTTGAGCGTGACCTGTCCCTCGGGCGTTCCCTTGACGATGCCCTGCAAACGCGATTTGACGAGCGTGGCGCCGAGGCCGCTGGTCTGGTCGTTGATGAGCAGCATCTGCGAGACGTGCTCGCCGACGACGTTGAGAATTTTTCCGGCGGCGCCGTCGGGAGTGATCACCGCCATGTCCGGCTTGATGCCGTCGGCCGCGCCCTTGTCGAGCGTAAGCAGGTGGGCGTTCTCCACGCCGCTGGTGCCGATGATCTGCGCGGCGACCGTCTTGTCGATCCAGTTTTCCTTGAAGTCGAGCAGGGCCTGAATGCGGCGGGCCTGGCGCGCGTCTTCCTGCTCGCGGTCGCGCTGCAGGTGAAGGTCATTGAGCTGGCGGCGCAGATCGTTGTTTTCGGCGCTCACATGGCGCAGATCGAGATAGTTGTTCCACACGCCGCGCAGGCCGGTGCCGGCGTGAATCATGGCCCGCTCGAAGGGAGCGAGGGCCTTCACGACGGCGAAGCGGATCAGGCGCACCGAGCCCTCGTCCGTCTGGCGGCGTATCTGCACGGCGAGCGCCAGCAATTGCGCCAGCAGCACGACGGCGAGGATCATCACGTTTTTGTGGCGGGAGAAAAAATTCATCGCGGAGTTCGATCCCGCGGCGCAATGAAACGCCCGGGAAAAGGCCGGAGCACGCGGCTCCGGCCAACCGGGTTACTCGATGCTGATCTTGCGCAGCAGCTTGAAGTCGCTGAGCATTTTGCCGGTGCCCAGCACCACGCTGGCCAGAGGATCGTCGGCGATGGAGACCGGCAGTCCGGTTTCCTCGCGGATGCGTTTATCCAGGTTCTTGAGCAGCGCGCCGCCGCCGGTGAGGACGATGCCGCGGTCGCTGATGTCGGCCGAGAGTTCGGGCGGCGTGCGCTCCAGGGCCACGCGGATGGCGTTCATGATGGTGCCCACGCACTCGCCCAGGGCCTCGCGGATTTCGCTGTCGTCGATGGTGATCGTCTTGGGCACGCCTTCGATGAGGTTGCGGCCCTTGATCTCCATGGTGAGCGGCTTCTCCAGGGGAAAGCCGGAGCCGATCTCGATCTTGATCTGCTCGGCGGTGCGCTCGCCGATGAGCAGGTTGTACTTGCGCTTGAGGTAGTTCATCACCGCCTCATCCATCTGGTTGCCGGCCATGCGCACCGAGCGCGAATAGACGATGCCGGACAGAGAGATCACGGCGATGTCCGTGGTGCCGCCGCCGATATCGACCACCATGTTGCCGGAAGGCTCGGTGATGGGCAGGCCCGCGCCGATGGCGGCCACCATGGCCTGCTCGACGAGATGCACTTCACTGGCCTTGGCGCGGTAAGCGGAGTCCATGACGGCGCGCTTTTCCACCTGCGTGATCTCGGAAGGCACGCCGATGACGATGCGCGGATGCACCAGCATCTTGCGGTTGTGCGCCTTCTGGATGAAGTAGTTCAACATTTTTTCGGTGACCTTGAAGTCGGCGATAACGCCGTCCTTCATCGGCTTGATGGCCACGATGTTGCCCGGCGTGCGGCCCAGCATTTCCTTGGCTTCTTTGCCGACGGCCTCTACCTCGTTAGTGTTCTTGTTGATTGCCACGATAGAGGGCTCGTTGACCACAATGCCCTTGCCGCGCGCGTAAACCAGCGTGTTGGCCGTACCCAGGTCAATGGCAAGATCGCTGGAAAACATGCTGAACAACGAACGCAGATTTCCAAAGCGCGAACCGGTGTGGAAGCCGTTATTTGACATCTTCTGTGCTGTCTCTCTCTATGATCTGTTACTGGAATCTCTGTTTCCGGTAAAGGAACAACGCCACGCCCACCGGGTGGTTCCCGCCCGCGCATTGGCGCGGGCACGGCCAGCAACCATCCATCCCTGTTCCCAGTATCTCATTCATTCTGCGAAAGAAATCCACGGGCAGGCGAATTAGCGACGGTTGCGGCAAAATTTCTTCTTACCGGGTCCGTAAACATTTTACTACCCGGCAGCCTTGCGCCAAGGCCGCCAATGAGGAAATTTCACGGGAAATCAAGGAGAAACTTTATGAGTTTGCAAAACACGTTTCTCCGAACGCGGCAGGCTGCGGCAAGTTAACCCGGCAAGCGAGGGCAAAGCGCCGCCGCGGGCCGTGGAAAAATACATTGCGCGCCGCTTTTGCCGAACCAACCGGGGCAGAATAATTGCACATCCGCGATAGGCTGCATCGTGAGATGCCGCGCGGCTGCACTTTCTGGCGGGCGCATATGTGGCCCGCTTTGCATTGTGGCATGTGAAAAGGTCCGATCCGGAACGGTGGACTCGTTCCACCGAGGGCCATCCTTGCCCCAGTTCCACTCCGGAAAAATACCTTCCACGGCTTTTGCTCACAGCACTTACACGCCCTTGCCCGGCGGCACGGGGGCGCATACGATGAAGGGTCGCCCGGGCTATTGTTCCGTCTTTCCCTCTACTTTGCGGTGCCGGGTCCGTTGCAGTCAGCCAATTTCGGGAGAACACGAATGTCCACCACCTCCGACGTGAAAACCTACAGCAACTTCATCAACGGCGAGTGGGTCGCGGCCGCCAGCGGCCAGACCTGCGAGAACCGCAACCCGGCCGATACCCGCGAGCTGATCGGCATCTTCCAGCGGTCGGGAGCCGCCGAGGTCAACCTGGCGGTGGAGGCGGCTCATGCCGCGTTCGCCACATGGAGCAAGGTTCCGGCGCCGCGGCGGGCCGAGATCCTGATGAAGGCCGCCGCCCTGCTCGAACAACGCAAGGAAGCCTTTGCCCACGACATGACGCGCGAGATGGGCAAGGTGCTGAAGGAGACGCGCGGCGACATTCAGGAGGCCATTGACTGCGGCAACTTCTTTGCCGGGGAAGGCCGCCGCATGTACGGCGTGACCACGCCCAGCGAGCTGCCCAACAAGTTCACCATGGCCACGCGCAACCCCGTCGGCGTGGTGGCCATGATCTGCCCGTGGAACTTCCCCATGGCGATTCCGTCGTGGAAGATCTTCCCCGCCCTGGTGGCGGGCAACACCTGCGTCATCAAGCCGGCGGAGTACACGCCTCTGTCGGTGTACAACTTCGTGAGCGTGCTGACCGAAGCCGGTGTGCCGGCCGGAGTGGTGAACATCGTCACCGGGCACGGCTCGGAGGTGGGCTCGCCTTTGATGGCCCATCCCCTGGTGCGCGCCGTCAGCTTTACCGGATCGAGCGAAGTGGGCTGCATCATTGGCGAGAACTGCGCCCGCAGCTTCAAGCGCTGCTCGCTGGAGTTGGGCGGTAAGAATCCAATGATTGTGCTGGACGACGCCAACCTGGAACTGGCGTTGGAGGGCGCGCTGTGGGGCGCCTTCGGCACCACCGGACAGCGCTGCACGGCCACCAGCCGCATCATCCTGCAAAAGGGCATCTACAAGAAGTTCATCGACGAGCTGGTGATGCGCTCCAAGCTGCTGCGGCTGGGCAATGGACTAGACCCGAAAGTGGACGTGGGCCCGGTGGTGAGCAAGTCGCAGATGGAGACCATCCTGGGCTACATCGAGCTGGGCAAGGGCGAAGGCTCGCGGCTGGTTACGGGCGGCAATCCCTTTGACCGCGCCGACTACAAGCACGGCTTCTTCATTGAGCCGACGGTGTTCGGCGACGTTGAGCCGCAGATGCGCGTGGCGCAGGAAGAGATCTTCGGACCGGTGGTGAGCTGCATTCCCTGCGACTCGCTGGAAGACGGCATACAGATCGCCAACAACGTGAAGTACGGCCTGTCATCGTCGCTGTACACCAAGGACGTGAACCGCGCCTTTGCCGCCATCCGCGACCTGGACGCCGGCATCACCTACATCAACGCGCCCACCATCGGCGCCGAGGTTCACCTGCCCTTTGGCGGCGTAAAGCAAACGGGCAACGGCCACCGCGAGGGCGGCGTGGGAGCGCTTGACTTCTATACCGAGTGGAAGGCCGTTTACGTGGATTACAGCGATAAGTTGCAGAAAGCGCAGATTGACCGGCCTGAGTAGTTGGGCTAATCTGGACTGTAAGGCGCGAGCCGTTGCTCGCGCCTTACTTTTTTATCTGTTACCGCCGGCGTCGGCTGGCGCAGGCCCTGCGAAGTTCCTCCCCGGAAGCGCTGGGCTTGCGGTTTCCGTCCGCTTTGTGTGGAATTCTCGGCAGATAGTTACGTAGCAGGGCCTCCGGAATAACATGACGACACAAGTATCTTTTCAGATCGCGCCAGCCTCGCGCATGGCCAATGTAAGCTACGCCATTCGCGATCTGGCAGTGGTTGCCGACCAGGTGGCAAAACAGGGTCACAAGATCCTTTACCTGAACATCGGCGATCCGTGCACTTACGACTTTCAAACTCCTCCGCACATGATTGAGGCCGCTACCAAGGCCATGCGCGACGGATTTAACGGCTACGGCGATTCGCTGGGCGAACACTCGGCGGTGGAGGCCATCCGAGCTAGGGCCGAGCGGCGCGGGTTCCAGGGCATTCGCGGGGTGATGGTGGGCTTCGGCTCGGGCGAGGTGATCGATCACTGCCTGACGGCGCTGATCAATCCCGGCGACAACGTGTTGACGCCCTGTCCCGACTATCCGCTCTACGGCGCCGTGCTGGGCAAAATTTCAGCCGAGCCGAATCCGTACTTCCTCACGGAAGAAAACGGCTGGCAGCCGGACCTGGATGACATTGCCGCGCGCATCAACTCGCGCACCAAGGCCATTCTGCTGATCAACCCGAACAATCCGACGGGCGCGATCTACTCCAAGGAGACGCTGGAGGGCATTGCCGAGCTGGCACGCCGCAACAACCTGCTGATCCTGGCCGACGAGATCTACGACAGCCTGGTGCTGGACGAGGAGCAGAAGCACATCTCCATCGCCGCGCTGGCGCCGGACGTTCCGGTGATCACCTTCAACGGCCTCTCCAAGGCCTACCTGGTGCCGGGCTGGCGCATTGGCTGGGCCGTGGCCACCGGACCGGAAGGCGCGCTGGACGACTACCTGGAAGCGGTCTATAAGCTGCTGCGCGCCAGGCTTTCCGCGCCGCATCCGTTTATGTACGCCATTGCTCCGGCCCTGAACGGCCCGCAGGACCACCTCATTGAGGTGCGCAACAAGCTGCGCCGCCGCCGCGACATCACGGCCGAGTGGGCCGCGCGCACCCCGCGCGTCTCCTTGACCGCACCGCACGGGGCGTTCTACGCCTTTCCCAAGCTGGACATCCCGGAGGACGACAAGGTGTTCGTCACTGAGCTGGTGCAGCAAAAGTACGTTTTGTGCGTGCATGGCTCGGGCTTTGGGCAGCGCCCCGGAACCCACCACATGCGCATCGTGTATCTGCCGCCGGAGGACGTTCTGCGGCAGGCCTACGACCGCATTTCGGAGTTCATGGCCGAACGCTACCGCGACTAAATTCGATGGATTTGCACTATCCCTGGGGCAATTGCTCTGGGGATTTTTTTGTCCTTTGCGCCCGGAGACCGGTTGCAGACAGACCGCGGGATGGCGTGTTGTGCCAAAGCGGGACACGGCCGCTCTATGTACATATCCCATAACCTATTTTGAAATGATTAAGTTAGAAAAGATTTCCGGGCTATCAGACAAGTGTATCGGTCTAATTAAATCAATTGATTAACATTTCATCGCCGTCTCACCATCTAAAAGCCGCCAAGCTCTATCATAGAGAGTGATGACTGAAACTATGATCAAGCAATATCTGTTCGCCAGCGACTTCGACCAGACCCTGAGCTTTAACGATTCGGGGCTGGTGCTGACCGAGCTCCTGGGCATTCCTGCCAAGGAGTTTGAGGCTAAGGCTGCGGGCATGGCACAAATGAATCTGGTACAGCAGGGGGCGGAACTTGCCTACCTGCTGCTGCACGACCCGGCCTTCCGGAGCAAGGTCCGCCGCCAGCACCTGGTGGAGACCGGCAAGCGTATCCCGTTGAAAGAAAACATTGAACAGCTCTATGAGACGCTGCGCAACGGGATTCCGGGCTACGAATTCGATTTCTACATTCTCTCGGCGGCGCCGGTGGAGATTGTGCAGTCGGCGCTGGAGGGCATTGTTCCCGCCGATCACATCTTCGGCACCGAGTTCGAATATGAAGAGGACGGCACCATTGGCCGCCTGGTGCGGGCCACGGCCGGTTATGGCAAGGTAGCGCGCATCATGCAGTTGCAGCAGGAGCTGGGAATTGGCCGCGACCACGTGGTGTATTGCGGCGACGGCAGCTCGGACATCAATGCCATGCTGCACGTCAACGACGGCGCGGGGCTGACGATTGCCGTGAGCGAATCGCGCTCGGTGACGCAGATTGCCCGCCGCACCGTGCTGAGCGACAACGCGCTGAGCGTGCTGGTGCCCATCCTGGAAGAGGTAACTCACTGGACCCAGCCGCAGATACGCCGCTTCTTCGAGTCGCAGGGCTTCCTGATGCAGGAGTGGGCGCGGATGCGGACCGACGTGGTGCGCCTGCGTTCCACGCGCGAGCCGGTGATGACCGCCGAGGAGGGCCAGTAGATGCTGAGCTGGATTGGATGGATCGCCACGGCCTGCTTCGGCCTCTCGTACTTCTTCAAAAAGCCTTCGACGCTACGCCTGATTCAGGCGGGCGCGGCGCTGCTGTGGATCATCTATGGCGCGCTGATTCACGCCATGCCCGTGGTGGCCGCCAACGTCATTGTGGCCCTGGCGGCCGTGTACTCGATCTTTACCGGCAAGAAGGAAGAAGCGAAGGCAGCGTAGGCCAAGTTACGCAGGCTGCAGAGGTTACGCGGGTTGAGAATCCGAAACCCGAGTACCTTGAAGGTTCGCGGCCTGCTCTCCACGGAAAGATTCAAGCCCCATTTTCGCCGCGCGCGAAGGTGGGGCTTTTTGTTTTGCACGAGTGCGGGAGGAAACGCGGGCAAAAGAAAATCGCCGCACGCAGGCGGCGATTCTCCGGCAGTATGCCCTGCGTTTAGCGGTTGTTTCCGAAGTGGTAGGAGATGCCCACAATGCTGCGGGCGAACTTGTTTCCGTTGCCATTCTTGGACGCGATGTTGGAGACGACATCGGCTCCCACGCGCGCGTACCAGCGGTTGCTGAGCTGGTAATCGACTCCGCCGCCGCCCAGCAGGGAGAACGCGTTGATCTGCTGGCCGGTGTTGACGACCAGGCCATTGGCCTTGGTTGCGCCGTATCCGGCGAGAAGTTCGATGTAGGGCTGGTACTTCTCGCGGGGATGGATCTTGTAGGCCAGGCCGCCACGCAAGCCGAACTCCTTGTAATCATACGGGTTCATGGAGGAGTATTCGAATTCCCCGCGCACGCCCAAATGCTGCGTGACATATTCGGTTCCGGAGGCGGCCACGCCGTATCCAACGTCGAGGTGGGTATCCTTTACGAAGACCTGAAAACTTCCCGTCAGATCGCTGCCATTCCTGGTGAGATAAGGAACTCCTGGCGCCCTTTGAGCCCACCCCGATGCCGCAGTGCAAATCAGGATGCCAAGAAGAATACCCTTGCGCAGATACGACATACCGCCTCCTTTGACCCGATATTTCCAATTCTAAGGAAACCCTAATTCTAGAAGTATAGCCGAAAGTAACCTTAAGTCAGATGTCATACTACAAAATCTTTCAGTCGGCTCGAATGATTTGACCGCTGTTTTGCTTCAAAATACAGATGTAAAGCGAGGCTTAGCGCATTGAATTTGCAACTTCGTGGCGGGCAAAGGGGCAGTATTTTCCGGACAGCAAAAGAAAACGCAGCCACATAAGTGGCACCTGAATCTGGTTACTGTTGAGTTAATTCTAATTGCCATCTAAGGAGTCAGGTATTTGTCGTCCGGGAGTTGGATTGGGAAGGATTTTGCGGGGCGGAGTGTCGCGTCCTGTGCGTCCGGCGCTGTGGGCAAAGTGATACGCTCTTCCCTGTGAATCTGTTTTCCAATCCGCAGCAAAATGAGGCCACCGACCGCACGCGTCCTTTGGCCGACCGCATGCGCCCGCGCGACCTGGACGAGTTCATGGGCCAGGAGCACATTCTGGGCCCTGGCAAGCCGCTTCGGGTGCAGATCGAGCGCGACGACATTGGCTCGATTCTCTTCTGGGGTCCGCCGGGCGTAGGCAAAACGACGCTGGCCAAGATCATTGCCCACCGCACCAAGGCCGAGTTCGTTGAGTTTTCGGCGGTGATGAGCGGCATTAAAGAGATCAAGCAGGTGATGGTGGAGGCCGAAAGAGCCCGCCAGTACGGCACGCGCACCATCGTCTTCATCGACGAGATCCACCGCTTCAACCGCGCGCAACAGGATGCCTTTCTGCCGCATGTGGAGCGCGGCAACATACGGCTGATCGGCGCGACCACGGAGAATCCTTCATTCGAGGTGAACTCGGCGCTGCTCTCGCGCTCGCGGGTTTACACGCTGAACCCTCTGAGCGAGGAGCAGCTTGTCTCGCTGATGCAACGCGCGCTGGAAGACGACGAACGTGGACTGGGCACGCTGAAGCTGACGGCGCAGCCGGAGGCCTTGGCGCGGCTGGCAGCTTACTCCAGCGGCGACGCGCGCGCCGCCTACAACGTTTTGGAAGTGGCGGCCACCCTGGCGGTGGAGGCCGCGGGCGGAGCTTCGGGCGGCACGATCACCAAGGAGATGGTGGAGGACGCCTTGCAACGGCGCGTGTTGCGCTACGACAAGGCGGGCGAGGAGCATTACAACCTCATCAGCGCCCTGCACAAATCGGTGCGCAACAGCGATCCCGATGCCACGCTCTACTGGCTGGTAAGAATGCTGGAAGGCGGCGAAGATCCGCTCTACCTGGCGCGGCGCATTGTGCGCATGGCGATTGAAGACATCTCTTTGGCCGACCCGCACGCGCTGGAGATTGCCAACGCCGCCAAGGACGCCGTGGACTTTCTCGGAATGCCCGAAGGCGGACTGGCGCTGGCACACGCGGCGGTTTATTTGGCCATCGCGCCCAAGTCAAACGCGCTCTACAAGGCCTACGGCGCAGTGAAGCGTGACGTGGAAGAGACCGCCGCCGACCCGGTGCCGCTGCATCTGCGCAACGCGCCCACCAAGCTGATGAAAGAACTCGGCTACGGCGACGGCTACAAGTACGCCCACGACTTTGAAGAGAAGGTGACCGACATGCAGTGCCTGCCGGACAACCTGAAAGACCGCCGCTGGTACTATCCGACGGAAGAGGGCGTGGAGAAGCGCATCAAGGAGCGGCTGGCGCAGCTCAAGGCCGCGCGGGAACGGATGCGGGAATAGGACGCCAGCAGAAAGGCGCGCGGCGCAGGCGCATCATTGCAGGCAAAGATAATTCGAGTACGGGGTAGTAATGCGAACCATTCTGTTGCTGTTCATCTCCAACACCTTTATGACCTTTGCCTGGTACGGACACCTGAAGCATCGCAACGCGCCGATTGTGCTGGCGATCCTCTTCAGTTGGCTTATCGCTCTTGGTGAATATTGCTTTCAGGTGCCGGCTAACCGGCTTGGCTATGGCGAATTCACTGGCTATCAGCTCAAGATTATTCAGGAAGCGATCACCCTGACGGTCTTTGTTTTCTTTGCCTGGGGATACCTGCGCGAGCCGCTGCGCTGGAACTACGGAGTGTCGTTCCTGCTGCTGGCTGCGGCCGTTGGCTTTGCCTTCTGGGGAAAGTAAAACACGCGGCGTTTTTACCTGCATCGAACCCAGGTTAGCTTCGCGAACCTGGGGCACACAGCATTTGGTACCCAGGTTTACTTCGCATCCCAGGTTAGCTTCGCTGCGCTTCGCGAACCTGGGGCACACCATTCCAACATAGCCGCTACTTCGTCCGCTGGCGGTGCGCCTCATAGAGCAGGATGCTGGCGGCGATCGCGGCGTTCAGGCTCTCCACTTTGTTCGAGTGCGGGATCAGGACGCGTTCGTCGGCCGCGGCGAGCAGATCGCGCGGTACTCCCTGCCCTTCATTGCCAATAAAAATTGCCGTGGGCACGGTAAGGTCGAGTTCGTGTAGCGGGCGTCCGTTGTGCGAGCTGGTGACCGCCAGGCGCACGCCATGTTCGCGCAGGGCGGCAACGGCCTCCGCCGTGGCCAGCTTCAGGCAGGGCAGGCGGAAGACCGATCCAGACGAGGCGCGGGCAACCTTGGGATTGGCCGCCGAGACCGTTCCCTCGGTGCAGAGGACGCCCGAGGCGCCAAAGGCTTCGGCCGAGCGCAGGATGGTGCCCAGGTTGCCGGGATCCTGCAATCCGGCGCAGCCCAGGATGAGCGGCGCGGACTCGGGCGGGAAGAGATCGTTGAGCGATGGGGCCAAAGGATGCACCAAGGCGGCCACGCCCTGCGGCGTGTCGGTGGCAACGGCCGAGTGGAAGACCTCGTCCGGCAGCATCAGGCATTCGGTGTGGTGGCCAAGCTGGGGCAGCAGGCGCTCGGCGCGAGCGGCGGCGGATTCGGCGACAAAAACGGCGCGCAGACGCAGGCTGCTGCGGATGGCCTCCTCGACCAGTTTGACGCCTTCGATGGCCACCGAGCCGTCCTCACAGGGGGCGGATTGGGTGAAGGCCTTGCGCAAATCCTTGACCAGGGAATTCTGGCGGCTGGCGACGGGGCGCAGACGATCGTTGGCCGGATTCGACTTTGCTGGCGACATCTTTCTCCCTGCCGGCGCCGTGCATTGTAAAATGGCACAGAGCCAGCAAGGACATCATACCCCGCGGGTGAAGTTCTCCCGTAACCAGGGCATTCTGGGGTACCATTGCCGGTTGCAGAACGATATTTCCCGGCCCGATGCAGGCTGGGCATACGAGGTACACGGGTGCGCCCGGAAATAGTCAAAATTCATGCCGTAGAGCCTGAGCCGTCGCTCATCAACTATGTGGCGGAGCGCATCCGCCAGGGAGCAGTGGTTGGGCTGCCTACCGATTCGTTTTACGGACTGGCCGTCGATCCCTACAACCTGCACGCGGTGGAGCGCGTGTATGAGATCAAGGGGCGCGAGCGCAACAAGCCGCTCTCGCTGCTGATCGACAGCGTGGAACAGGCCGAGGAACTGGCCTACGAACTGCCGGATGAGTTCAACCTGCTGGCGGAAAAGTTCTGGCCCGGCCCGCTGACCATCATTTTGAAGGCCGCTCCGCGCTTGCCGCTGAAGGTTACGGCGAACTCGGGCAACATTGCGGTGCGCATGCCGGATTCTCCGGTGGCGCTGGCCGTGGTAAGGGCCATGCGCTGCCCGGTGACGGCCACCTCGGCCAACCTGGCGGGCGAGGCCGAATGCACCACGGCCGCGGCCGTGGTGGAACAACTAGGCGACCTGATGCAACTGGTGGTGGATGGCGGCACCACGCCGCGCACGGTGCCCACGACCATCGTGAACCTCTCCGGAGACGGCCGCTGGTCGCTGCAGCGCGAGGGCGCCATCCCGCTGCCGGCGATTGAGGACCTGCTGGGCGATCAATGAGCGTAGTTTTGCGGCGGCGCTGGCTGTGGATCATGGCAGCCGCGCTGCTTACCATTTACATCGTTTTCTTTGCCGTAACCTGTGCCCGCATTGCCGCGCAGTCGCAGCGCGACGAGGCGCACGCGGCCGACGCGATTGTTGTGTTCGGCGCGGCGGAATATTTCGGCAAGCCGTCGCCGGTGTACCGGGCACGGCTGGACCATGCCTACGAACTCTACATGCAGGGGCTGGCGCCAGTGGTGATCACTACCGGGGGCAGCGGCGGCGAAGAAAGTTTTACCGAAGGCGCGGTGGGACGGGATTACCTGATCTCGCTGGGCATTCCGGACGCTCACATGATCGCCGAAACGCAGAGTGACAACAGCGCGGAGAGCGCCGAGCGCATCGGGCGCATTATGGCCACCAACAACATGCACTCGTGCATCGCGGTCAGCGACCCGTACCACGAATACCGCATCAAGCGTCTGCTGCAGGCGCAGGGACGCCAGGTGTACACGTCGCCGCGGCGCAACGAGTTCGATCCCGGACTGGCGGAACGGCAGACGCGCATTGTGCGCGAGGCCTTGAGCTACACGCTATGGCGTTTGCACGTGTTTCACCGTTAAGAGACCGCACGGCTGGCGCAAAAAACAGTTCGCGCCGCGGCGTGACGGGCATCACAGAGCGGGCGCGGGGCGGCATTTTAGGATTAGAGAGAGTAAGCAGGAGGAAAGCATGGCGTATCAACCGGGAACCGAAGCTCCCAAGACAGGGATTTACTGGTGCAGCGTGTGCAAGCTGCCGGCGCAGTTCAAAGAAGGCGAGAAGCTGCCCACTTGCACGAATCTGTGCGGCCGCGGCAAGTGGGAGTTTGTGAAGGAGCAGAAGTAGCTCCGGGCAACGTTCCGAAAGTTCAAGTAACAAAAGCAGGCCGGAGCCATTCCGGCCTTTTCTATTGGGCGCGCGGCGGACACAGGGCGGCCGCCCAACCTTGGGCCTATCACGAAAGATTCACGGCGGCGACATCATCCGGCAACACGGAAATCCTAAAGTTCGAACTGTTCCCCGCACGCGGCACAAAGGCGGGCCAGAGGAACGCAAAGAATTTCCTGTGCTGTTCCTCCTCGGCTGCCCTCGAACCTGTGGGCGGCCGCTTTTTTGTGGGAACACGAGCGGCAGGATTGCGCGCAAAAGTTTAAGGCACGACCGAAGCCGCGCCTTAAACTTGATTGGAGATTCCCACCCTATCGCGCAAACAGCGCGCGATAAGGGTGGGGCCACCGAGGTTGGTTCTTACTTTGCAACCTTGCAACTCTGAAACCTTGAAACCTATTTCTTCGCCCTTGCCGTCTTTTCGTCGCCGGCCACTTTGCCGTCGCGGATGTGGATGATGCGGTGCGCGTACTCGGCAATGTCGTGCTCGTGGGTGACGAGGACGATGGTGTTGCCGCGCGATTGCAGCTCGTCGAACAGGGCCATGATCTCCACGCTGGTCTTGGAGTCCAGGTTGCCCGTGGGCTCGTCGGCCAGGATGATGGAAGGCCGGTTGATGAGCGCGCGGGCGATGGCGACGCGCTGGCGCTGGCCGCCGGAGAGCTCGTTGGGCTTGTGATTCATGCGCTCTTCCATGCCCACGGAAGTTAGGGCCTGGCGGGCGCGCTCCAGGCGCTCGGCGCTGGGAATGCCGGCGTAGATCAAAGGCAGTTCGACGTTGTGCAGGGCGCTGGCGCGGGCCAGCAGATTGAAGGTCTGGAAGACGAAGCCGATTTCCTTGTTGCGAATGTGCGCCAGGTCGTCGTCTTCCAGCTCGCTCACGAGTTGGCCGTTGAGCCAATAGACGCCGCCGGTGGGCGTATCCAGACAGCCGATGAGGTTCATCAGCGTGGACTTGCCGGAGCCGGAGGGCCCCATGATGGCCACGTACTCGTTGCGGTTGATGGAGATGTCCACGCCGCTGAGCGCGTTGACTTGCTGCTCGCTGCCCATGTCGTAGGTCTTCCACAAATCGCGGGTGCAGATGACCGTTTCCGCGGGAGGCGGCACCAGATTCTGTTCAAGATTATCGGTCTGCGTTGCCATGCGTCTCTCCCTGCTAGTTCTCGTCGTCCTTCTTGGGCGCGGTGTTGTTGACCTTGACGGTGGTATCCGGCTTGAGCGTGCGCAGCACCTTGTAACTGCCGGTCACAATCTCGTCGCCTTCCTTCAACCCATCGGTCACTTCGATGTCGGTGGTGCCGGTAATGCCGGTCTGCACGGGGACGAACTGCGCTTTGCCGCCGCGGACCACGAAGACGCCTTGCACTTCCTCCTTGGCGGCCTTCAGATCCTCGGGCTTTTCCGCGGCCTGCACCGCACTCTTGTCCTTGCCCTTGGACTTGGGAACAAGATCGCCCTTCTGGCGGATGGTGAGCGCCTGAATCGGAATGGAGAGCGCGTTCTGCTTGGTGTTGGTGGTGATCTTGGCCGTGGCCGAAAGTCCCGGGCGCAGACCTTCGGGCACTTCGCTCAGGGTGACGACCACCTTGAAGTCCTTGGCCTCCTGCGTGCCGCCGGTGGACTGCGAGGTGGACACGCCGGTGGAGCGCAGCAGGGCGTTGTTACCGATCTCGGTGACGGTGCCCTTGAACTTCTTCTTGGGAATGGCGTCGATGCTGACTTCGACCGGCTGGCCGACCTTGACGTTGACGATGTCGGTCTCATCCACCTTGACTTCGGCGGTGATGACCGAGGTATCGGCCAGGGTCATAAGGGTTGAGCCCTGCGCGTTCTGGATGCCGACGACCACCGACTCGCCTTCGCGGACAGGAAGGTTGGTGACCACGCCATCAAAGGGCGCGCGGTATTCGGTTTTGCTGAGCACGTCGTCGTTGTGCACGAGCTGGGCGCGCTGTACGGCGATGCGGCGATCGTAAGCGGCGGCCGAGGCCTTGGCCTGCGCGATCCTGGCCTTGGCCTGCTCCACACCGCTAACCGCGGCCTCGTAGGCATTCTTGGCCGCATCGTAATCCTTGCGGGCGATGAGCTGATCCTTGAAGAGTCCCTCGGCACGCTGCCAGTCGAAGCGCTTCTGTTCGAGGTCGGCCTTGGCGCGGTCGAGGTCGGCGACGTTGGTGTTGAGGGTGGCCTGTCCGGCAGCGAAATCGGCTTCGGCGGCCCGCAGAGAGGCCTGCGTGGCATTAACGTCGGCGGTGGCCTGCACGTTTTCCAACTGGGCCAGCAACTGGCCCCTAGTCACGTGGTCGCCTTCCTTGACATAGAGTTTGACGATCTTGCCGTAAGCGTTGGCTCCGACGTTCACAAAAGTCTTGGGACGGATTTCGCCGGAGGCCGTGACCTGGGAGACCAGATCCTCACGACCGACCTTGCCGGTCTGCACCTCGACGATACCCTTGCGGCTTTGCTGAATGCTGAAGAAGACGATGCCGCCCAACAGCACCAGGCCGCCAATTCCAAGCGAAACTTTCTTCCAGGTTTTCATGAGTCCTCGCTCGCGCCCGCGCCCGCGGGGAAAAATGCTCGACCGCAGTCCGGCAGAAACCTCCGCGGCTATGGAATAGATACGCGAAGGGCAAAAGGAAAGTTCCGCCAGGCTGTCAAAATCGGCAGGCGGTGGCGGGAATTTCGAATTCGCGGCCCGGCGGCCAAAGTAAGAGCTCCGATGGCACGCACCGATTGTAAACCAGCCGGGCATGGAACCGGGCGGGCCGCACGGCGCCGGTTTCTGACTGGCCTGGGTTATGGCAAACTCCCGCAAAAGATTGGTCCAAGGGAGGATATTGCCGATTGCCATCCTGGGACGGTGACGGGACAGCCTTGCCTTGCCAAGGTTGAAAACTTACAATCTGGGGAGCCTTCTTCTGATCAGGAGCGAATGTTTGATGCGGTTATCTTCCCTGCGCCGTGCCGTCCCGTTAGTTCTCGCCCTTAGCTTATTGGCAATTCCAACCCTGGCCCAAAGCTCTCAGGAGGAACGTGACGAAGGCACTTCATTAAAGAATCTGCCCAAGGCATCGAAGAAGGAAGCTCCCGCGGAGCCGAAGGAACTGACTCCGGAAGAAAAGAAGGAACGCCTGCGCAGCTTCAAGACCGAGGTCGGCAAGACCTACCGGAACTGGCTGGACCAGGACGTACGCTACATTATTTCGCCGGAAGAAGAGCAGGCGTTCAAGCTGCTGAGCACGGACGAAGAGCGCGACGCGTTCATCGAATCGTTCTGGCTGCGGCGCGATCCCACGCCGGACACGCCGGAAAATGAGTTCCGGGAAGAACACTACCGCCGCATCCAGTACGCGAACGAACACTTCTCCGCCGGCGTGGCGGGCTGGCGCACGGACCGCGGCCGCATCTACATTGTGTGGGGTGCGCCGGACGAGATCGATTCGCACCCCTCGGGCGGCACCTATCAGCGTGAGATGTCGGAAGGCGGCGGCACCACCTCCACCTTCCCCTTCGAGCGGTGGCGCTATCGCTACCTGGAGGGCATCGGCAACGAGGTCATCATCGAATTTGTGGACTCCTGCCAGTGCAACGAGTACCGCATATCTCTGGACCCGAATGAGAAGGACGCTCTGCTGCACACGCCGGGCGGCGGCCAGACCATGTCGGAGCAGATGGGCCACGGCAACCGGGCCGACCGCATGATGGGCACTCCGGGCGGAACCGATCCCTTTGGCGCAAATACCGGCTCCAAGCAGTTTGACGCCATCGAACGCTACGCCAAGTTGAATACGCCGCCGCCAGTCAAGTTCAAGGACCTGGAAGAAAAGGTCAACACCAAGCTGCGCTATAACCTGATGCCCTTCGACCTGCGCACGGACTTTGTGCGGGTGACGGCCGATACGGACCTGGTGCCGATCACCATCCAGATCAAGGCGAAGGACATGACGTTCGTGCAGAAGGACGGCATTCAACGCGCCTCGGTGAACATCTTCGGGCGCATCTCGACCATCACCGGACGCGTGGCCGCGACCTTCGAGGACACGGTGGGCATGGACGAGCCCAACGACCTGCTGGAACAGGCGCTGAAGACCACGCAACTGTATTGGAAGGCGATCCCGCTGCGCCCCGGCATGTACAAGCTGGACCTGGCGGTGAAGGACGTGAACGGCGACCGCGTGGGAACCCTGTCCAAGTCAATTCCGGTGCCGGAGTTCGACGAGGAAAAGCTCTCGGCTTCGTCGCTGATTCTGGCGGACCTGCTGGAGCGAGTGCCGGCCAAGAACGTGGGCACGGGCAGCTTCATCATCGGCGATACCAAGGTGCGTCCGCGGGTGGATGCCTCCAACGGCAAGCCGGCCAGCTTTAGGCGCGACCAGAAGCTGAACGTCTTTTTGCAGGTGTACAACCTGCAAATGGATCAACAGGCCAAGCGCACCAAGGGCACCATCAACTACGACGTGATGAACATCCAGACGAACAAAAGCGTGCTGCACGCCGAGGAAGCGACGGCGGCCTATGGCAATACGGGCGATCAGATCACGATCGAAAAGAGCATGCCACTAGCCAATCTGGAGCCTGGGCTATATAGTCTCAAGATCACGGTTCAGGACGACGTCTCGAAGCAGACGATTAGCCCCTCGGCCCGCTTCCAGGTCGAATAGGCTAGAATGATGGGATTCCCGCCGCGCCCGGGAGGTCTCTGGGCGCGGCATGGCAGTTCACTTCGGTCAGGCCTGCATCGCCTGCCGGCAACGGCCCCCGCCGTTCGGAGGCAACCATGATGCACAAGATCGGAATTCTAGCCACGCTTTTGCTGGCCTGCACCATGTCCTCGGCCGCCGTGTCCCCGGGAGGCATTGCGGGCGTGGTGCGCGACAGCTCGGGCCGTCCGCAACTGGGCGCAATGGTCGAACTGATCTCCAGCGCCTCTTCCAAATCCATTACCGTGCTGACCGATGGCAAAGGATCGTTCAGCCTGACGGGGCTGCTTCCCGGCCTTTATACGGTGAGGGTTTCCGCCCCCAGCTTCCTGCCCACCATCCGCGAGAGCATACGCGTGCAGCCCGGAGCCAGCGTGCTGCTGCACATGACGCTGAGCACGCTGTTTGAAGCGATTCAACTGGTGCCGCGGCAGCGCGGCGCAACCACCAGCGACGACGACTGGCGCTGGGCGCTGCGCTCAATGGCGAACCGGCCCATTCTGCGGCTGACCGGCAATAAACCCCTGGTGGTGGTAGAGCACGGCGAGCGCGAGAGCGACGCGGTGCTGAAGGCGCGAGTGAGCTTCCTCTCCGGCGGCGATCCCGACGCGGGCGGCACCTCGAGCACGAACTTCCAGGTGGAGCGCTCGATGTTCGGAACGGTGGATTCGCGCTTCTCGCTGAACGGCGGCGTGAACAGCAACGCGTCGAGTCCGAACGCGGTGATCCGCGCGGCGTACTCGCGCGAGATGCCGGACGGCTCGTTCCCCGAGATTGCAATTTCGGCGAAGCACTTTGCCACCATGAATCCCGATCAGCCGGCGATTCAGGCGCTGGCAATCTCGGTGGCCAACACGATGACCTTCGGCGAGCGGCTGGAACTGGACTACGGCAATGAGTCGCAGATGGTGCAGTTCCGTACCCGCGCCACCAGCTTCCGTCCGCACGCCACCGTGAGCTACCACGCAGGGGAGAACACCACCTTCCAGTATGGCTACACCACCAGCGTTCCCACCTTGCGGGCGGACAAGGGCTTCGACACGGCCCCGGCCGACCTGAGCGAAACCAATCCGCGGGTGACGGTGACGCCCTTCGGCGGACAGCACGTGGAGATGGACATTCACCACGAGGTTTCGGTTTCGCAACGCCTGGGCAAGCACAAAATACAGGTAGCGGCCTACTCGGACCGCATCCACAATGTGGCACTGAACGGCGTGGGGCAGACCTACACGGCTGACAGCAACGCACTGATCGGCGGTCCGTACTCGGGCATTTTTACGTATAACGGCGGCAATCTGAGGACCGAAGGCGTGCGCGGAGTGTACTCGTATTCGCTGGCACGCGGATTGAATGCGACGCTGGATTACGGCTTTGGCGGCGTGCTGACGGCGCCGGAAGGGCTGCTGACGGTCAACCAGACCTCGACCTCGCTGCTGAACGTGAAGCGCCACTCGGCGGCCGCCAAACTGAGCGGCACGGTGCCCAAGACCAGGACCAGGGTGATTGGCAGCTATCGCTGGCTGAGCGGCAGCGCGCTGACGCCGGTGGATATGTTCAACGCCTCGGCGGGGCAGGCCGATCCCTATTTGAGCTTCTTCCTGCGTCAGCCAATTCCGGCCTCGCGACTGCTGCCCAACGGACTGGAGGCGCTGATCGACGTGCGCAACCTGCTGGCGCAGGGCTACCGTCCGGTGCTGAGTAACGACGGCTCCACGGTGTACCTGGTGCAGGGCACTAGGGTGATCCGAGCGGGCGTGAGTTACAACTTCTAAGTGTTTCCGGATATATTCAGGCCGTGGGCAGGGCGCTCACGGCCTTTTTGCGCGGAAGGCGCGCCGCAGGGCGGACTAATCGTAGCGGCGGGAGTTGGCATCCTCGGGCAGATATTCGCAGGCCTCGCGGCACTCCAGGCAGTAGTAGCAGCCGTCACTGACCAGGCGGACGTCGTGCTCACCCTGGCAGATGTAGCAGTACTTATCGCAGATGCAGCGCTCTTCTACTTTGTCGCAAACGGCGCAATGGAATCGTTCGGCCATAGGCGAACTTTACCGCGCCGCGCGCCCCGGCGCAACATGACGGCGGTACCGGGGCCGATTGCCTCGTTTGGCCGCCGCGTGATAGTTTCAAGTGTTTGGCTGGCCCGCCTGTGGCCGTAGTAGGATTCCTTTGCCCCGAGGTGGCTCGCTTGTCCGTGGAAAATACACCTGCTTCGATTCGCAAGACCGCTCTGAATAGCGCGCACCGCCAGCTTGGCGCGCGCATGGTGGACTTCAACGGCTGGGACATGCCGGTGGAATATCCCGCCAACGCGCAAAAACCCGTGGGCGGCCTCATTGCCGAGCACATGATCGTGCGCACTTCGGTGGGGCTGTTCGACGTCAGCCACATGGGCGACATACGTGTTAGCGGCCCGCAGGCGCTGGCCGCGGTGCAGCAGATGACCTTCAACGACGCGGCCAAGCTGGCCATCGGCCAGGCGCAATACTCTGCCCTGCTCTATCCCTCGGGCGGCTTTGTGGATGACGTTATCGTGCATCGCCTGGGCGAGGAAGATTACCTGCTGGTGATCAACGCCGGCACGCGCGAAAAGGATTACCAGTGGGTGCGCGAAGCGGCCCAGGAATTCGACTGCACGGTGGAGGACCTCAGCGACCGTTACACGCAGATCGCCATCCAGGGCCCGAACGGCTGGCGCACCCTGCAAAAGCTGACCGATGCCGACCTGACGCAGGTGAAGTTCTACTGGTTCACCCACGGCACCGTCTGCGGACTGCCCAACACCTTGATTGCGCGCACCGGCTACACCGCCGAAGACGGATTTGAGATTTACATTCCCAGCGACGAAGCCACCAGCATTCGCGTGTGGAACGAGCTGCTGGAGGCGGGCAAGGAGTTCGGCGTGCTGCCCTGCGGACTGGGTGCGCGCAACACGCTGCGGCTGGAAGGCGCGCTCTCGCTGTACGGCCACGAAATCAGCGACACCATCACTCCCTGGGAGGCGCGGCTGGACCGCTTCCTGAAGATGGACAAAGGCGAGTTCATTGGACGCGGCGCGCTGGCGGCGCAGAAAGAGCGCGGCCTGGAGCGCATTCTTGTGGGCTTGGAGGCCGTGGAGCGCGGCATTCCGCGCGACGGCTACAAGGTGCTGGACGCGAATGGCACGGAAGTGGGGTATGTCACCAGCGGATCGCCCGCGCCGTTCCTGAAAAAGAACATCGCGCTGGCCTACGTGCCGCCGGCGCTGGCCGCCGAAGGAGCCGAAGTTGGAGTGGCCGTGCGCAGCCAGGTGGTAAAGTGCCGCGTAGTGCCCACGCCTTTCTACAAACGCCCGCGGGTGAAGGCGTAAAATAAACTTCGTTTATTTCAGCTTTTTCCCATTGCAGTTTGCTACGGAGATTGAGATGGCTTATCCGCCGGAATACAAATACACGAAAGAGCACGAGTGGCTGTCGGTTGATGGCGCCACCGGCACCATCGGCATTACCGATTTCGCGCAGAATTCGCTGGGCGACATTGTGTTTGTCGAACTGCCCAAGGTGGGCGCCGAGCTGACGGCCGGCAGCACCTTCGGCACGGTCGAATCGGTGAAGGCCGTCAGCGACCTGTATGCCCCGGTCAGCGGCACGGTGACGGCGGTAAACGAAGAGCTGGCCACCACGCCGGAGAAGGTCAACAACGATCCCCACGCAGCGTGGATGGTAAGGCTGACGTTGGCTAATCCGGCGGAAGCCGAAGGCCTGCTCGCCGTGGCCGACTACGAAAAGTTCATCGCCGAAGAACAGTAATTCCGCCGCTGTGGGCCGGGCTGCCATGAGCGGCCCGGATGCGGCATCCTCACGCTGTACAACCCTCCAGGAAGAGAAAAATGCGTTATCTCCCCAAGTCTCCCGATGAGCGCAAGCTGATGCTGGACGCCATAGGAGCCGGCTCGGTTGACGAGCTGTTCGCGCCCATTCCGGAGCGCTTCCGTTTCACCAGAGACCTGTGTCTTCCGCCGCAGATGGCGGAGAGCGAGATCGTGGACTGGTTCCGCGCCCGCGCGGCCGAGAACGCCAACGGCCAGCAGATTCTGCTGGGCGCCGGCGCCTACAACCACTACCGCCCACTGGCCATCGATACGCTGATCTCGCGCGGCGAATGGTTCACCGCCTACACGCCCTACCAGCCGGAGATTGCGCAGGGCACTTTGCAAGCGATCTTCGAGTTCCAGACGATGATCTGCGGGCTGACCGGCATGGAAGTGGCCAACGCCAGCATGTACGACGGCTCCACCGGCGCGGCCGAGGCGGTGATGATGGCCATGCGCGTGACCGGACGCCACGAGGCGATTCTGGCGCGCAGCGTGCACCCCGAATACCGCGAGGTGATTGCCACCTACGCCAAATATCAGGGTTTGCCGCTGACCGAGGTGGGCTTCTCAACCAATGGACGGGTGGACCTGGAAGCGCTGGACAAAGCCGTGACCGACAAGACGGCCTGCGTGCTGATCCAGTCGCCGAATTTCTTTGGCACCATCGAAGACGTGGTGGCCATTGCCGACATTGTGCACGCCAAGGGCGCGCTGCTGGTGGTCTCCGTGGCCGAGGCGCTGTCGCTGGCCTTGGTCAAACCTCCGGCGGAGGCCGACATTGTGGCCCTGGAGGCGCAGTCGTTCGGCGTGCCCCTCAGTTACGGCGGACCGTACGCGGGCGTCATCGCCACGCGCGAAAAATTCATCCGGCAGATTCCCGGACGCCTGGCAGGCCAGACCACGGACCGCGACGGCAAGCGCGGCTTTGTGCTGACGCTCTCCACCCGCGAGCAGCACATCCGCCGCGAAAAGGCGACCTCGAACATCTGCACCAATCAGGCGCTGGTGGCCTTGATGGTGAACATCTACATGGACGTGTACGGCAAGGTGGGTTTGCGTGAGCTGGCCGAACAGAACCTGGCGAAAGCCGCCTACGCGCGCAAAACCCTTGGCGCGAAGGCCAAGGTGCTGTTCGAAGGCGCGCCGCGCTTTAATGAATTTGTGATTGAGGGCACGGCCGACGCCGAGGCAGTGTTTACGCGGCTCTCCAAGGACAAGAACATCGTCGCCGGACTGCCGCTCAAGCGCTTCTATCCGGAGCTGGGCAACACCAGTTTGTGGTGCGCCACGGAGTTAACGTCGCGCGAAGCGATTGACACGGCGGCCGAGGAGGTGGCGCGATGAGCACGAAGGACATCAAGAAGGTGAACACGCACCCCTCGCAGAACGAAGGCCTGATCTTTGAGCACTCGTCGCCGGGCAAGAAGGCCTATCGCCTGCGCCAGCTTGACGTGCCCGCGGTGGACGCCGCCAGCGAACTCGGCTCGGCACTGCGCACCGAAGCCGCCGCCCTGCCCGAGGTCAGCGAGGTGGAGATCGTCCGCCACTTCACGCGGCTTTCCACATGGAATTACGCAGTGGATCATGGCATGTACCCACTTGGCTCCTGCACCATGAAGTACAACCCGCGGGTAAATGAATACGTGGCGCGGCTGGAAAGCATTGCCGGCGCGCATCCCTACCAGTCGGAGGCGTCTGCGCAGGGCGCGCTGCGCATCATGAAGACCCTGGCCGATGCGCTGGTGGAGATCTGCGGCATGGACGCCATCACCTTGCAGCCGGCGGCCGGTGCGCACGGTGAAATGACGGGCATCCTGCTGATGCGCGCCTATCTCGAATCGAAGGGCAATCCGCGCAAGAAGATCCTCATCCCCGACTCGGCGCACGGCACCAATCCGGCGACGGCCGCCATGGTGGGCTACCAGGTGGAGAACCTGCGCAGCAACGCCAACGGCATGGTCGATCTGGCGGCGCTCGAGGCGCAGATGAACGAGGACGTGGCGGGCCTGATGCTCACCAATCCCAACACGCTCGGCATCTTCGACGCGCAGATTGGCGAGATCGCGGAGATTCTGCACGCCAAGGGCGGCCTGCTGTATATGGATGGGGCCAACATGAACGCACTGGTGGCCAAGGCAAGGCCCGGCGACTTTGGCGTGGACATGATGCACCTGAACCTGCACAAGACGTTCAGCACACCGCACGGCGGCGGCGGACCGGGATCGGGTCCGGTGGCCTGCAAGGCGCACCTGGAACCTTTCCTGCCCAAGCCGGTCGTCGCCGAGAACGCCGACGGCTCGCTGCGGCTGGACTACGACCGTCCGCAGTCGGTGGGCCGCGTCCGCGCCTTCTTCGGCAACTTTGGCATGCACGTGCGCGCCCTGGCCTACATCATGGCCAACGGGCCGGACGGGCTGCGGCAGACCACGGAAGACGCGGTGCTGAACGCCAACTACCTGCGCAAAAAGCTGGAAGGCACCTTCGACCTGCCCTACGCCACGCCTACGATGCACGAGACGGTCTTCAGCGACAAGCTGCAAAACAAACAGGGCATCAAGACCGGAGATATCGCCAAGCGGCTGATCGATTACGGCTTCCATCCCTACACCGTCAGCTTCCCCATGGTGGTGCACGGAGCGATGATGATTGAGCCGACGGAGAGCGAGCCGCTGGAAGAACTCGACCTGTTTGTGGACGCGATGAAGGCCATTGCCGCCGAGTGCGAATCAGATCCCGAGCTGGTGAAGAACGCGCCGCACACCACGCGCCTGTCGCGGCTGGATGAAACCGCCGCTGCCCGCAAGCCGATCCTGCGCTGGAAGCCGGAACAGAAATAAGCCACCGCTTCTCCCAAGTCTCGCGCCCTATCCTTCCCGGATGGGGCGCTTTGTTTTGGTGCGGAATCTTCGCCTTCTCTGCATTCCGGCTGGCCTGCGCACGGCGGGTGGTTGTACCCTTACGAGTATGAGACTCGGCAAGTTGAGCCTGTTGGCGGTGCTGTGCGCCGTACTTCTTTGCGTGCCCGCGGGCGCGCAATCGGTGTTCAAGGCACTCTCCGGAGCGGCGGCGAATGCGGCCCCCAAACCCACCGACCCTTTGGGCCGCACCTCCCCGCGCGGCACCTTGATGGGCTTTATCGACGCGGCGCAGAAAGGCGACATGGACCGCGCCGTGGAGTATCTGCAGGTGCCTCGGCAGGAAAGCGAGATCGACTCCACGCGGCTGGTACAGGACCTGAAGTCTCTGCTCGACCACGCCTTCGTGGGACGGCTCGCGGCCATCACCGACAATCCGGAGGTGGCCTTCGATCCGCAGCTTGAGCTCAACCATGAGCGCGTTGGCGAGTTCGCGGTGAACGGCGAAGAGCTGCCGCTGCTGGTGGTTCGCGTGCCGGATGGCAACAATGGCTACCTGTGGCTGATCAGTTGGACGACGCTGAACAAGAGCGCCGAGCTGGCCAACGACGTGCGCTCGCACGAACTGGAGCGGCACATTCCGCACATCCTGGTGCGGCACTCGATCCTGTCCATTTCGCTGTGGGTGTGGCTGGCCTTTGTGCTGATGATTCCCCTGGCGCTGCTGGCGGGCGCGGGCGCGGTGTACCTGCTGCGCGCGCCGGCCTGGCTGCTGGCACGCGCCGGCCACTTGCCGCGCGAATCGGAAATCTGGACCAACATTCGCGGTCCGGTGCTGCTGTTTGCCACCGCCGCTGCGCACGCCATCGGCATGGTGTGGGTCACCGTGCCTCTGCTCTTCCGCGAGTATTACTTCAAGGTGCAAACCACGGCGCTGCTTTACGCCGTGGCCTGGCTGCTGTGGGACTTCATCAACGTTTGGACGCGGCGGGTGCGGCGCCGCATGGTGACGCCGGGTGAGCGTGGCCCGCTGTCCTTGACATTGCTGCTGCACCGCATGTTGAAGGTCGGCATTGTCACCGCGGCAGTGTTCATCATCCTCTACCTGGTGGGCGTAAACCTTTCGGCGGCGCTGGCCACCCTGGGCATTGGCGGTATCGCGCTGGCCCTGGCCGCGCAGAAGACAATCGAGAACCTGTTCGGCGGCATCAGCATCCTCAGCGACCAGGTGATCCGCGTGGGCGACCTGTGCCGCGTGGGAGACACGACGGGCACGGTGGAAGACATCGGCCTGCGCTCCACCCGCATCCGCACCTACGAACGAGGACTAATCTCGGTGCCCAATGGCGCGCTTTCGGCTACCAACATTGAGAATCTCAGCTCACGCGACAAGATGCGCATCTTCTGCAAGCTCGGACTGCGTTATGAGACGACGCGCCCGCAACTCGACGCTGTGCTGCGCGAAATCACGGCGATGCTGCACAACCATGCCCGCATCGAGAGTTCTTCCGCCTGGATCCGCCTGTCGCGGCTGGCCGACAGCGGCATCGAGCTAGAGATGCAAGCATACGTGATGACCCGGGAGTGGGACGATTTTGCCGTGGTGCGCGAGGACGTGCTGCTGAAGGTGATGGCGCTGATCGAACAGTGCGGCACGGCGCTGGCCTTCCCTTCGCAGACGGTCTATGTAGCCAAGGACTCGCTGCCCGGCGCGACGCCGGAAAAGAAAGAATCGTAGCCGGGAGGATTGGAGCCTTTTCTTCCCACCCTTATCGCACAACAGAAGAGCGATAAGGGTGGGGCAACCCCGTACACTCATCCAACGCTTTTCTATTGAGATCTGAATTTACGATTTGGGACGGACGCGGTAGAGCACCAGGCGCTGGCGCTCGAAGACCTTGTCGGCCACTCCGGCAATGTGCGCCGCGTAGCGCTGGTCGCCGTAGCTCCAGATGTAGTCGTAGTCATCGGCCAACTGCTCCCAATCGGGTTCCACGTCGTAGCAATGCCCCCAGAAGCCTTCGGAGAGATACATGGGGGTGTTGATGCGCATCGGCGTCTGTCCGGGAATATCGAAGAGGTAGGGCGAGATTGCTCCGCGGCGGACGACGGCGTGCGCCCAGTAGTGCACGTAGAAGTAGTCGAGCGGATCGTCGTCCTTGCAGGTGTCCACCAGGGGAAAGAGCGTGGCTCCGGGTTGGATGAGCGCAATGGCTTCGTCCATGGGCGCGCAGGTTTCGGACTCATATTCAAAGCCGCCCTCCACGTTCGCCACGCGCACCAGGGTGAGCACCACGGCCAGCACGGCGATCCAGCGCGCGCGGCGGCCCACCTGCGCAACGGCCAGCAGCAGCATCCAGAAGGGCACCACCAAGCGCACGTCGATGTCCGAACTGGTCCCCCATCCGTAAGGCAGCAGCATATAGACGCCGAACATTCCGACGAGGACAAACATCCAGCGCCAGTGAATGCGCAGTTCACGGTTGCGCACCAGCGCTACCCCGAGACACAACACGATTCCCCACATGAACACGCGGTCCAAGGGATCGCTGTAGAGATGGCCGGGCACGGCGACCAGCATCATGAACTTGTCGGCCAGCGGACGCATCTCCAGGCGCTTGGATTCCACGAGGCCGGGGCGTGCCCACAGGAAGAGCAGCGAAGGCGGCGCCAGGAACGCAGACAGTTGCAGCCAGCGGCGCCAGTCCCAGCGCGTCAGCTCATACAGCACCAGGATGAAGGCCGCGGAGGCGAAGCCAAGAAGGTGCGCGAAGTAGGCCAAAAACGTGGAGAGCACGAACAACGCGGCACGCCAAGGTGTGGGCTGCTTGCGATACCAGAACCATGTGCCCACCATGAGGAAGCAAAAGCTGACCGAGAGCTGGTAGGCGGTGAATCCCCACAGGAAGAGCGTGCAGTAGGCCAGCGGACAGGCGAGGAACGCCAGCCGCTCCTGCCCGGGATTCGCCTGATGCAGGAACCACGCCACGCTGAAGGGCAGCAGCACCGTGGCCAACGCCAGCAGCAGGCGGCCTGCGGCCTCGGCGGGGATGAAGTGCTGCAACACAACGGCCAGCACGTCCCACAGAATGTAGGGATACGGCTTCCAGTCGGCGTGAAAGATTTCTCCGAAGTGATAGGCGGGATCGTGCAGGTGGGTGAGCACGAAGGTACGCGCCAGGTGATTGGGATAGTCGAGCAGCGGAGGAGTTTGCACCGCATAGAACGGCACCGCCAGCGTGCCAGCCAGCAAAACAAACAGTACAGCCCAAACATGGCGGCGCAAAAAAGACATGGATGCGGCGGCTCCGAAGCAATGTTCTTTTGACCTTAAATCCCGCGGAGTGCCGCGAGCAAGCCCGGATACTTACTCGCCGGCAAAGAAGACGTAGGAGGATTGCCAGAGCGCGGAGGGAATCTCTCCGCGGCGGCGCGCGGTGACGATGATGCGGTAGGCGCCGCTGTCGCCAAGCTGACCGAGAAAATCGCCGTCCTGTCGCGGAGCCACCTTGGCGAGATATTCGAGAAAGCTGTAAATATCGGGCTCGCCGTGGAAGTCAGGGGCGGCAAAGCTGACCTCGGCGTTCTCCTGAAAAAACTGCCAGGCAACGGAAGCGGCGAGGTTCACGGCCTTTTCATAACGCACATCGTCCAACGTGCCGGGAGCGGGATTGTCGAAGACAATGGCGACGCGGCGCTCGTCCTCGCGGGTGAACTCACGAACCTTGAGCTCGCCGCTCTTGGCCGTGGCCTTCCAATCCACGTGTCGCACGCTGTCCTCGGGGGCGTAGTCGCGTATGCGGTAGAGATCGGCGCCGCGGCCGCGCAACTGCGACTCCATCTCGCCGGCAATCATGGGCAGCACCTGGAGCATCTCGTCCGCCGGCTCCACGGAAGGAAAGACGAGCACCTCGCGCTCCAAACTTACGGTGCGGGTTTTGATGAGGAAGGAAAACGGAAAGCGGGTGGAGATGCCGACGCCGCGCTGCGCATACAAGCCCCGCCGCGGAAAGCAGAGGTTTAACTCGACGGTTTGCCGCTGGCGCGCGGGCAGAAACGGGAAGTACACGCTCTCGTCAAAGACCGGCGGCGCGGTGCGCGGCACGGCAATACGCGCGAACTCCAGGTCGGGCCAGCGGAAGAGCGGTTTGCGCCCAGTGGAAGGCTTGGGATAGACGAACATGGTGCGCCGCCACTGCCAGCGACCGCGCTCCTTCTTTTCCGCCGGCGGCACCACGGCCACGGAGAACACGGGCAAAGGCCGGCGATTGTGCAGCAGCACGGCTCCCGCGTAGCTTTGTCCGGCAAAGACGTGATGCGGCAGATGCAACTCCACATCAAGGCCGTTGATCATGAGCGCCGAGACCACGCCGCTGACCAGCACCGCTCCGAGCATGGCGGCCACCACGATGAATAGAAGATTATTGCCCGTGTTGAGCGCGGCGATGCCGATGAGCAGGGTCAGCGCGAGATACGCAAGACCTTCACGGGTGACGTCGTAATTGAAGGCGTCGCGCACGCGGCGCGCCACCACGCGGCGCGTCAGATAAGGGACGGTGGTGACGGCCACCACGCCAGCCAACAGCAGCGAGGACGAGGCAAAGACGGTTGTAGCAAGCACGTCACCCGCCTCGCGCGAGGCGGTGGAGAGCAGGGCCGCGGCAAAGGCCAGCGTGAGGCCGAAGATGGCCACAAAGAAACGAATCCACGCGCCGCGCTCCACTTGGCGCAGCACGCCCACAATCTGCATGCGCAGGCCCATGGCTCATTATGACATCCGGCGCGGCAAAGCAGCGACCGCCCCACGGCAGCCGGTACACGGAAGTGCTCCTGCCACGGGGCCCGCAATATCCGAGCAGAGATTTACGAATCGAGAAAACGAAGCACGGTGCGATTGAACAGCGGCGGGTCTTCCTCGTAGGTCATGTGGCCGATGCCGGGAAGCACCACGAGTTCGGCCGAGCGGAAGAACTCGCGCAGCATGAGCGCCGAATGGCAGGCCACGGCCTGATCCGCCTCTCCCCACAAAAGCAGCGCGGGAATGTGCGCGATGGCGGGCAGCGCATCGCGCAGGCGATGCATGTCCTCGTACCAGGTACGCAGAATCTCCAGCGCGTACTCGTAGGAGGTTGCGTCGCGCAGGTTGAGGTCGTAGCCCCGGCGGGTTTCCGCCGTCACCTTGGAGGAATCGGCGTAGAGGCGTCCGATGGAGAGATTCAGCATGAGGGCGTTGTGCATGAGCAAGCGCCGCGCCAGAAAACGCCCCACGGCGGAACGGAAAAATGCGATGCGCAGACGGGAGTTGATCATGAAGGGATGCGCCGGAGCCACCAGGGCCAGCCGGCGTATCCGCGCGGGTTCGAGTGAGGCGGCCATCATCGCCACGGCGCCGCCATGCGAGGTGCCCAGAATGTCCACCGGCGCGGCTCCAATGCGGCGAATGAGCGCCAGCACGCGCGAGGCGGCTGCCGCCATCCCGTAGTCCGCATCGCCTGGGACGGGGCGATCGGAGCAGCCTATGCCGAGAAGATCCACGGCATAGACGTCGCGGTGCAGCGAAAGCTCTTCCAGGTTGAAGCGCCAACTGAAGCTGTAGCCCATCAGTCCGTGGATGAGGACGAGGGGCGGGCGCGGCGGGGCAAGCGGTTCGCGCGCCGACAGATGCAGGTAGCGCATGCGCGCACCGGTACAGTCGAACCACTGCTCGAACTGCTGAAGGAAACGGGTTTGTTCCGCCTCAGACACGCGCGCCCTCAACGTATACGGAATACAGAAAAGCTAACGCATCGTGGCTGGAAGCACAATCCCCGAGGTTCCGATTATTCATAGGCGGGTACCTTTTCTTGGAGACTGGATGTATATACAAACGATATAATCTTCCAAGGACTTTAATTTCTAAGAGTTGCGGAATCTATGACGAATGGGACGATGGCACCTGACTTGCAGAGGAAGACGTGGACGAGACTCGCGCCCGGGTCCATGACTCCACCAGCGCAAGCGCCGTTGCTCATGACGAAGGAAGCTCAAGTCCGGTTTGCTGCCATTCTTTTTGGCGTGTTGACGCTCACGGCCGTTCTGTTTGCATGGATCAACTTCCAGAAGGAGCGGCAGTTTTCGACTCCGACAGACGGCGTGTGGTGGGTCGAGTCGCATGGGCAGATGACGGCGCGGCGGGTCACGGCGCTCGGTCCTGGCGACCAGGGCGGCGTGAAGACAGGAGACGTACTGCTGGCCGTGGGCGGCGCGCCGGTGCACAACAACGCCGGCATCATGCGCCAGATGTACCGCACCGGCGTGTGGACCAAGCTTAATTACACTCTGGCGCGCGGCAACGTCACGCTGGACGTGCCGGTAATCTTGCAACCGGTGGACAAGAGCCTGAACCAGGGACTGCGGCTGATTGCGCTGGTGTACCTGGGCATTGGCATCTACGTTTTGCTGCGACGCTGGACGGCGCCGAAGGCGGGGCACTTCTACCTGTTCTGCCTGGTCTCTTTCATTTTTTACTCTTTCAAATTCACCGGCAAGCTGAACCAGTTTGACTGGACGATTTACTGGAGCAACGTGGTGGCCGGCATGTTGCAGCCGGCCATGTTCCTGCACTTCGCACTGACCTTCCCGCAGCGCAAGGCCTTCCTGCAAAGACATCTGTGGGTGCTGGGCGCGGTGTACCTGCCCGGCACCCTGCTGCTGGCGTTCTGGGTGCTGCTGGTAAAGGCCGCCGAACCCACGGGGCTTCTGCTGTGGAACCTGGACGCCATGCAGATGGCCTACCTGGCCCTCTACTTCCTGGCGGCGACGTTTGTGCTGTGGCACACCTACCTGCGGGCGCACACTCCCATACTGCGGCAGCAGATGAAGTGGGTCACGCGCGGCACCTTCCTGGCGGTGGTTCCCTTCACCGTGTTCTACGTGGTGCCATTCCTGGCCGGGCAGGCGCCCACGGTGACCATGAAGATCAGCGTGCTGTCGCTGGTGTTTTTGCCGCTGACCTTTGGCTACGCCATTGTGCGCTACCGCCTCATGGACGTGGACCTGATCTTCAAGCGCGGCATGGCTTACACCATTGCCGCGGGCGCCATTGCCGGCGTTTACTTTGTGGCCGTCGGCGTTACGGCGGAGCTGTTCCACAAGAACTTCCCCAGCACCGGTCCCAGCGGGCTGGTAGTAGCCATCGTGGTCACGTCGCTGCTGTTCGATCCCATCAAGAACTGGACGCGCGAACGCATTGACCGCCTCTTCTACCGCAAGCGCTACGACTACCGCCGCACGCTCATCGAGTTCGGCCGCGACCTGAACAGCGAGCGCGACCTGAGCACCATGCTGGAAGCCATTCTGGAGCGCATTCAGCGCACGCTGCTGGTGGACCGCATTGCCGTGTTCCTGGCCACGGATGACGGACGGGGCTTTGTGCTGGCGCAGTCCAGCGGCATCATGCCGCTGATGGAGGGACTCGACCTCAGCTTCCTGAAGGGCGAGCGGCCGGAGTTCCTGGAAGGCCATCTGTTCTTCGACAACACGCACCAGGCGGTGCGCGAAGAACCGGCGGCACAGGAGACCATACGCATCCTGGACCTGAACTACTACATTCCCTGCACGGTCATGAGCCGCACCATCGCCATGCTTGGACTGGGCAAGACGAGCGAGGGCGACTTCCTGAGCAGTGAGGACGTGGAGTTGCTGGAGACTCTGGCGGGCTACATCGGCATTGCGCTGCAGAACGCGCGCCTGTACGCCAGCCTGGAAGAGAAGGCGCAGGAGTACGAACGGCTCAAGGAGTTCAACGAGAACATCGTCGAGTCGATCAACGTGGGCGTCTTTGCCGTGGACCTGCAGAACAAGATTGAGTCGTGGAATTCGCAGATGGAAGTGATGTACGCGCTGCCGCGCCTGGAGGCGATCGGCAAATCAATCCACGACGTGCTGCCCGAGGCCTTCGGCGACGAGTTCTTCCGCGTGCGCGATTATCCTGGCATTCACAACCTGTACAAGTTCCGCCTGGGCACCACGGCCGGCGACACGCGCACGGTGAACATTGCCATTGCCCCGCTGGTAAGCAAGGATTACAGCGTGGTGGGCCGCCTGGTGATTGTGGATGACATTACCGAGCGCATCGGCCTGGAGCAGCAACTGGCGCAAGCGGACAAGATGTCTTCCATCGGCCTGCTGGCCGCCGGCGTGGCGCACGAGGTGAACACGCCGCTGGCCGTCATCAGCAGCTACGCGCAGTTGCTGGCCAAGCAGTTGCAAGGCGACGAGAAGCGCAGCGAGCTTCTGGACAAAATCACCAAGCAGACGTTCCGCGCCTCGGAGATCGTCAACAACCTGCTGAATTTCTCGCGCACCAGCGGCACCGAATTCGGCAACGTGAACCTGAACCGGGTAATTCACGACACGCTGGCGCTGCTGGAGCACCAGTTCAAAACGGCGCGCATCAAGGTGGTGGGAGAGCTGGACAACTCCCTGCCGGAAATTCACGGCAACCAGGGAAAGTTGCAGCAGGTGTTTCTGAATCTGTTCCTGAACGCCAAGGATGCCATGCCGCAGGGCGGCACGCTGACGGTACACACCACGCACGATCACGGCGTGCGCGTGTTGGTTTCGGACACCGGCACGGGCATTGCCGCCGAGCACATTCACCGCATCTACGATCCATTTTTTACCACCAAGACCCGCACTAAAACCGGCGGCAGCGGCACCGGACTGGGCTTGGCCGTGACCTACGGAATCATCCAGGAACACGCGGGCAAGATTCATGTGGAGAGCGCCCTGGGCAAGGGCACGAATTTCATCATGGAGTTTCCGATGACCAGAAAGGCAGTACATGTCTGACGTAGCAGGAGCACAGCACCGAGCGGCGGGAGAAAAAGCCCTGGCCGGGCGCGTGCTCATTATCGACGACGAAGCGGCAATTCGCGAGACCTTGCAGCTTCTTCTGGAAGACGAGGGCTACGAAGTATTGAACGCCGCCGACGGCGAGGAAGGCTTGGGTCAGCTTGACTCGCAGGTGGTGGACCTGGTGCTGCTCGACTTCCAGTTGCCCGACCGCAACGGGCTGGAGATTCTGCAGGAGATTCGCGACCGCAGTCCCGAAATGCCGGTCATCATGCTGACCGCGCACGGCACGCCGGAGACCGAGCGCGCCGCGCTGGACCTGGGCGCGGCCAACTTTATTGCCAAGCCTTGGACCAACGAAAAGCTGCAAGCCGACGTGCGCGTGGCCATTGGCCGCAAGCTGGCGCAGGAAGAAAACATCCTGCTGAAGCGCCAGCTCAAGCAGCGCTACAACTTTGAGAGCATCATCGGCAAGAGCGATCCGATGCTGAAGATCTTCGATCTGGTGTCGCAGGTGGCGCCATCGCGCTCCACCATTCTTTTGCAGGGTGAAAGCGGCACGGGCAAGGAACTGATCGCCAAGGCCATCCACTTGAGTTCACCGCGCGCCGACCGCCCGTTTGTGCCGGTGAACACCGGATCAATGCCGGCCGACCTTTTGGAATCCACGCTCTTCGGCCACGTCAAGGGCGCGTTCACCAGCGCCATCAGCAGCAAGAAGGGCCTGTTTGAAATGGCCGACCGCGGCACCATCTTCCTGGACGAGATCGGCAACATGTCCCTGGAGACGCAGGCCAAACTGCTGCGTGTGATGCAGGACCGGCGCTTTATGCGGCTGGGCGGAGTGCAGGAAATCCAGGTGGACGTGCGCGTGATTGCCGCCAGCAACAACGACCTGCGTCAGGCAGTGAAGGACGGCCGCTTCCGCGAGGATCTCTACTACCGCCTGAACGTCATCACCCTTGAACTGCCTCCGCTGCGTCAGCGCCGCGAGGATATTCCCCTGCTGGCCGAGCACTTTCTGCGCAAGTACTGTTTGGAAAACGAGAAGCCGGTGCGCAAGCTGGGCCCCGACGCCTCCCGCGCGCTACTGGATTACAACTGGCCGGGCAACGTGCGCGAGCTGGAGAATGCGATTGAGCGCGCGGTGGTGCTGTCGGCGCATCCGGTGATAACCGCCGACCTCTTTCCGGACGACATTGTGAGCCGCGGCGACTCTCTGCCGCTGATTACGGCCAAACCCGACGCCTCTCTGTTCGAGATCATGGAGGACTGCGAGCGCCGCGTGATCACCTCCATGCTGGAACGCTGCGGATGGAACCAGACGGAAGCCGCCGAGCGCTTTCACGTGCCGCTCTCCACTCTGAACCAGAAAATCAAACGGCTCAACATCGAGATAAAACGGCGCGGGCAGCGCGACTAAGGATGCAGGGCACGCGCGGCAATGGCGCGCGCACTTTGATATAGTCATTGCAAGAATCAGGTTCTTCCGCTACTGAGGCGCCGGGCAGAAATGAATTTTTCGCTGACGGATTGGATCAAGAAGAACGTGCTGGCGGTGCAGGAATACGCCCTGCTCGCCGTGCGCTCTCTGCGCAATCTCTTCACCGGCCCGCGCTACCTGGGTGACACCCTGCAACAGGCGGACATCATCGGCGTGGGTTCGCTGCCCATCGTGGTGCTCACCGGCTTCTTCCTGGGCGCGGTGCTGGCCCTGCAAAGCGCCAACTCGCTGGCGCGCTTCGGTGGCCTCAGCTTTACCGGGCAGCTTGTCTCGCTCAGCATGGTGCGCGAGATCGGGCCCGTGCTGACCGGGCTGATGGTGGCAGGACGCAGCGCCACCGGCATGGCCAGCGAACTGGGTTCGATGGTGGTGACCGAGCAGATCGACGCCATGCGCGCCTTGGGCACCGATCCCAGCAAAAAGCTGGTTACGCCGCGCGTGGTCTCCACGGTGATCATGCTGGTGATGCTGACCGTGATCTCCGACCTGTTTTCCATGGCCGGCGGCGCAACCGTGGCGGTCTTTATGTTGCGCCTGGACGGCAATCAGTACTGGTCCACCGCCTGGCAATCCCTGGGCCTGGGCGACATTGTGATGGGTCTTTTAAAGCCCTTCGTCTTCGGCTTCATCATCTCCACCATTGGCTGCTACTACGGCATGAGCGCGAAGGGCGGCACGCAGGGCGTGGGCCGCGCCACCACGCAGGCCATGGTGAGCGCCAGCGTAGTGCTGGTGGTGACCGACTTGTTCATCACCCAGTTGCTGCTGACGTTCTTCCCCTTCAAATAACCCATGAACAGCGCGCCGCAAAGTCCGCAGCCGGTCATCGTCTTTGACGATGTCTCCATCGCGTTCGACGATAAAGTGGTGCTCAAGAACCTCTCGTTCACCCTCTACCACGGGCAGACGAAGGTGCTGTTCGGCGTGGCCGGCACGGGCAAAACGCTGATTCTGAAACTGGCGATGGGACTGCTGAAGCCCGACAGCGGGCGCATCACGGTGCTGGGCGAGGATGTAACCGCCATGCGCGAGCGCGACCTCTTCGCCTTGCGCCGGAAGATTGGCATGGTCTTCCAGGAGAGCGCACTGTTCGACTCGCTGAACGTGGAGGACAACGTCGGCTTCCGTCTGCTGGAGGAGCATGTTGCCGCCGCGGAGATGTCCGAACGCGTGCGTGAAGCGCTGCGCTTTGTGGAGTTGGAACACACGGTGAAGCTGGCGCCCTCGGAGCTGTCCGGCGGCATGAGGCGTCGAGTGGCCATTGCGCGGGCCATCATCGCGAACCCCGCGCTGCTGCTGTACGATTCACCCACCGCCGGACTCGATCCCGTAACCTCGACCACGATCATCGAGCTGCTGGTAAAGCAACGCGATGCTTACCAGGTGAGCGCCTTGATGGTGACGCATCGTCTGCAGGACGCCTTTGTGATGGCCACCCACGCCTACGACGCGGCGCAGGGGAAAATGGTTCTCGTGCCGCGTGAACGCAACTGGGACTCGCGCACCAGCTTCCTGGTGCTGCGCGACGGCGAAAAGATTTTTGAGGGCAGCGCCGAGGAAATTGCCAACTCCGAAGACGCTTACATCCGCGAATATCTGACGCCGTAAATTCTAAACAAGCAAAACTTGGTTAACGATTGGCAGCCGCAATGGCCATGCGCGCGAGGTGCGCCGCAGCGTCGGGATGTGCCAACTGACGCGACCGCGAGCCCATCTGTGCCATGCGCCCGGGCGAGGCCAGAAGGGCCGCGACTTCCTCCACAAAACGCGCGGGAGTTAAATCGTTTTCAGGTATGAGCAGCGCCGCGCCCTGCGAGGCCAGCAATTCGGCATTGCGCAACTGATGGTCATCGGCGGCGCCGGGGAACGGAACGAAGAGCGCGCACTTCCCTGCCGCAGCGATCTCGGCCACGGTGGAGGCCCCGGAGCGGCAGACGATCAGGTCGGCATCGGCGAAGCTCTGCGCCATGTCGTCAATGAACGCGCTCACTTCGACCGGAATCTTGCTCGCTGCGTAGGCGGCTTTTACTTCCTCAAATTCGCGCGGGCCCGTCTGGTGCACAATGCGCAGGCCAGGGACACGTTGCAAAAGCGCGGCGGCACTCTCACACAGAATGCGGTTCAAGGCGCGCGCGCCCTGGCTGCCGCCGAAAGCCAGCAACGACGGTGCGGGGGATTTGCGCGGCGGAAGATTGAAGAACGCGGGCCGCACCGGAATGCCCGTCACCTCATGGCGCGGGAACCACTTGCCAGCCTGTTCGAACTGCACGCCGGCGTTGGCGGCAAAGCGCGCCACCTTGCGATTGGCGAAGCCCGGCACCACGTTCGGCTCAAAGAGCACCACGGGAATGCGCAACAGCACGGCGGCCATGGTGGCGGGACCGGCGGCGTATCCTCCGACGCCGATGACCACATGAGTGCCAAAGCCAAGCAAAACGCGGGCCGCGGAGAGGATCGAAATGGGCAGACGCAGCATGGTGCGCAGGCGCGTCATCAGGCTCACGCGATTCAGCGCACCGACGTTGACCAGGTAGAGAGGGTAGCCGGCCTGCGGCACCAGGCGCGTTTCAATGCCGCGCGTGGTGCCGACGAAGGCAACTTTATGTCCAGCGGCGCGCAGCTCATTGGCCACGGCCAGGGCGGGAATGACGTGTCCGCCGGTGCCTCCACCGGCCAGAATAATCTTCATCAGTCAGTTTGCTGCGTGATGTTGAGCAAGACTCCCACGCAGGCAAGAGTCACAATGATGGACGATCCGCCGTAAGAGATGAACGGCAGCGGAATGCCCTTGGTGGGCAGCAGAGCCAGCACCACGCTGATGTTGAAGAAGGCCTGGATGCCGATCATGGCGGTGATGCCAACGGCCAGCAGACGGGCAAAGTTGTCGTGCGTGTTCCAGGCGGCGCGCAGGCCTCGGAAGCAGAAGAAGGCGAAGGCCGCCACAAAGAGAATGGCACCGATCAAGCCCAGTTCCTCACTGACCACGGCGAAGATGAAGTCCGTCTGCGGCTCGGGCAGGTAGAAGAGTTTTTGCTTGCCTTCCATCAGTCCCTGCCCGGTCAGCCCGCCGGTGCCCACGGCAATCAAGGACTGGATGATGTGGAAGCCGGCGCCCTGCGGATCGGCAAACGGATTGATGAAGGCCACCATGCGGCGCGCGCGCCAGGCAGTGCGGAACAACAGCACGTACATGGGTGGAATGGCCAGCAGCACCGCGTAGAGAAAATACTTACCCTCCATGCCGCAGATGAACAGCACGGCCATGGTGATGAAGGCGCACGTCATGGCCGTGCCCAGATCCGGCTGCGCCACAATCAGCAGACAGAACGTCAACGTGGGCACAATGGCGGGCAGAATGGTGTGGCGCAGGTCGGTGATGGAGCGCAGGCGGCTCTCCAGAAAATGCGCCAGGAACAGGATGATGGCCGGCTTGGCCAGTTCCGAGGGTTGAAAGGAGAAGAAGCCCAGCTTGATCCAGCGGTGCGTGTTGTGCGAACGATCCAGCAGGAAGACCGCAAGCAGCAGAACGGACGTGACGCCCAGGGTGACGAACACCAGACCCTGCCGGTTGAGCTTGCGGTAGTCCAGGTTCATGAGAGCGAACATGGCCACCATCCCAATAAGAGCGAATACGCTCTGCTTGGCGAGGAAGGCCGTCTCCGAACCGTACTTTGCCTTGGCCACAATGGCCGACGCGCTGAAGACCATGACGAGTCCGGCGAAGACCAATAACAAGGTCACGCCGAACAGCCAACGGTCCGCACTGACGCGCTTGGCCAATTAGCGGCTCCCTCCCGGTGCGGGCGAAGCCGACTGCAACGCCGCCAGGGACTGCACAAGCTGCTTGAAGACGCGCCCGCGCTCCTCGTAGCTGTTGAACTGATCGAAGCTGGCGCAGGCCGGAGCCAGCAGCACGATGTCGCCCGCAACGGCCTGGTCCGCGGCCTTGCGCACGGCAGAGTCGAGCGTAACGGCCGCAGTGATGGGCACGGTGCCGGCGATCTGCTGCTCAATCTTTGCCGCGGCGGCGCCAATGGTATACACGCGCTTCACGCGGGCGCGCAGCAGGTCATTCAGTTCCGTATAATCGCTACCCTTGTCCTTGCCGCCGAGAATCAGATGAATGTTGCCCGGGAACGACTCCAGCGCCTTGAGGGTGGCGTCCACGTTGGTGGCCTTGGAGTCATTGAAGTACTCGACGCCGCGCAAGGTGGCCACGTACTCTAGACGATGCTCGACGGCGCGGAATTCCTTGACCGCGCGGCGAATCGCAACCGGCTCAATGCCGGCGGCCATGCCCATGGCCACGGCCGCAAGTACGTTCTCCACGTTGTGCGCGCCCTTCAAGGATATTTCCGAGAGCGGCAGGACGATCTCTTCGTGTCCGTTGCGATAGATGATTTCATCATTGCGCACAAACGCGCCGCGCTCCACCTCATGCAGGCGGCTGAACCAGAGCACCTGTGCCTTCAGGCTCGCACCCAGCTTGTGCGTCACGTCGTTATCGGCGTTGAGCACCGCAAAATCTTCCGCGGTCTGATTCTCAAAGATGCGCGCCTTGGCCGCGATGTAGTTCTCCATCGAGCCATGGCGGTCGAGGTGGTCCGGCGTGATGTTGAGGATGGCCGCGATGTGCGGATGGAAGCTCTCGATGGATTCAAGCTGGAAGCTGGAAATTTCCAGCACCACCCAGGTATCAGTGGACGAGTGCTCGACAAAGGTGATGGCCGGCGTGCCGATGTTGCCGCCCACCAGCGTCTTGTGTCCGCCGCTGGCGACGATCTCGCCGGTGAGCGTGGTGGTGGTCGTCTTACCGTTGGAGCCGGTGATGGCTATGACGTGGCCGTCGAGGAAGCGCGCGGTCAGCTCGATTTCGCCGATGACGGGAATGCCCAGGCGGCGCGCGTGCTGCAAGGGCGCAACCTCATTGGGCACGCCGGGGCTGACCACGATGAGATCCTGGTCGCGGAAGGTGCGCTCGCCATGCTTGCCGGTTTCCACGGTGATGCCGCGGTCGAGCAGCGCGGGAATCTCCGTGCGCAACAGTTCCTCGCTCTTGGCGTCACTGACCGTAACGCGGGCGCCGCGTGACGCCAGGAACAATGCGCTGGCCACGCCGGACTTGCCCAGTCCCACCACCAATACCCGTTTGCCTTTGACGTCCATGAGAGCCTTCCTGCATTGAGCTGTGTCTCTCTAAGTTACCGCAATTTCAGCGTGGTGAGGGCGAACAATGCAAAGATCAGCGACAGTATCCAGAAGCGCACGATCACCTTGGACTCCGACCAGCCGAGCTGCTCGAAGTGATGGTGAATCGGCGCCATCAAAAACACGCGCTTGCCCCGCATTTTATACGAGCCCACCTGGATGATCACCGACAACGCCTCGATCACGAAGATGCCGCCGATGAAGGGCAGCAAAAGCTCCTGCTTGATGATGACCGCAATGGTGCCAATGGCGCCGCCCAGGGCCAGAGAGCCCACGTCGCCCATGAAGACCTCCGCCGGATGCGTGTTGTACCAGAGAAAGCCGATGGAAGCGCCGACCATGGCTCCGCAAAAAATCGTCAGCTCACCGACCATGGGCATCTTCTGCAATTCAAGATAATCGCTGAAGACCGAGTGGCCACTGAGGTAAGTAAGCACGGTCAGCGCGCCGGCGGCAATCAGCGTGCAACCGATGGCCAGGCCGTCGAGTCCGTCGGTCAGGTTCACCGCGTTGGACGAGCCGACGAGCACAAAAATCACGAAGATGATGAACGGCAGAAACGCGATGGGCCATAGATGCGGAATGTGCATCAGGGAGGTCACCACCAGGTCCGGACGGACGCGCTTGAGGAACGGCACCATCAGGTGGGTGGAGTATTCGCCGCTGGCCTGCATCATGATGAGGAAGATGGCAACCAGAAAGCTCACTAGCGTTTGGAAGAGCAATTTGCTGCGCCCGTTGAGGCCAAGGTTCTGCTTGTGCACGACCTTCAGATAGTCGTCGGCAAAGCCAATGGCCGCGAAGCCCAGGGTGGAAAGCACGGCGAGCCACACGAAAGGATTCGAGAGGTCGCTCCACAACACGGTGGGCAGCAGAATGCTGACTACGATGAGCAGTCCGCCCATCGTGGGCGTGCCGGCTTTTTTCTGATGCGAGCGCGGGCCTTCCTCGCGGATGTACTGGCCGATCTGAAATTCGCGCAGACGGCGGATGACCGCCGGGCCGATGATGAGCGCCATGAACATCGCCGTAAGGCTGGCAAAGGCCGTGCGGAACGTCAGGTAGCGGAAGATCCTGAACGGACCCAGGTTGAAGTGCCGGAAGATGTACGAATATAAGAGCCAGTAAAGCAAACCGTTCCTCGATCCTTGTGCGGCTTGGGGCCGCGGTTAGGAAATTTTCCGTTGCGCGACAAACACCGCCAGCGCGCGCTCCAGGCCCACACCTCGCGATGCCTTCAGCAGCACCACATCGCCCTCGCGCAGGTTCTCCGCCAGCCACGCGCCAGCCTGCTCGGGAGTCTCCACAAATTCAGCGGCAATGCCCGCCGCGGCCGCGCCTTCGGCAATGCTCTCGCCGTTGCCGCGCACGCCCACCACATAGTCCACGCCGTGCTGCGCCATCCGGCTTCCGCATGCGTGATGCAGCGCGGGGGACTCGGGCCCAAGCTCCAGCATCTCGCCGGCGATCACCACGCGGCGCGCGGCGGGAGTCTGTCCCAAGGCGGCCACCATGCTGTCCAGCGCCACGGGGTTGGAGTTATAGCAATCGTTGATGAGCGTGGCGCCGCCCACGTGAATCAGTTCGCCGCGCTTGTCACCCGCGGTGAGCGAGGCCAGACGCTTGATGGCATCCGAGGGAATAACGCCGTTTTCGGCGGCCACGGCCACGGCGGCCAGTGCGTTCAAAACGTTGTGGCGGCCAATCAGCGGCAACTGCGCGCGCTCGCGGAAGCCGGGACCGTCGATGTCGAACTCCGAGCCGAGCACGCCGCGCAAGTCGATGTTCTCGGCGCGGTAGTCGGCGGGATGCTCGATACCATAGGTGGTCACCTTGCCGTGGAAATCGCGCCCGAACTGCGCGACGAAGGGATCGTCGGCGTTGAGGAACGCGTGTCCTCCGGCAGGCAGCGCTTCGATCAGCTCATACTTGGCGCGAGCGATGCCCGCCTGCGTGCCAAAGTGCTCCAGGTGAGCAAGGCCGACGTTCGTGACCAGTCCCTGATCGGGGGCGGCGATCTTGCACAAGTGCGTGATCTCGCCCGCGTGCGACATGCCCATCTCGATGACGGCGATGTTGTGTTGCGCTTCCAACCGCAGCAACTGCATGGGCAGGCCGAAGTGATTGTTCAAATTGCCGAGCGACTTGAGCACTGAATACTGCGCGCCCAGCACGTGCGCCACGGCTTCCTTGGTAGTGGTCTTGCCCGCCGAGCCGGTAATGCCGATCAGTTTGCCGCCCCACAGGCGGCGCGCCGCCGCGCCCAGCATCTGCAGGGCAGCGGTGGTATCGGCCACGGCAATCAGGCGCGACTGATCCGTGAAGCGGCGAAGCTGAGACGCTTCCACGATGGCCGCCACGGCACCGGCCAATAGAGCCTTCTGCACGTAGTCGTGGCCATCGAGGCGCTCGCCCTTGAGGGCAAAGAACAAATCGCCCGCGCGTAGCGTGCGCGTGTCAATGGAGTAGCCTTCCGCAATGGCCGCGGGATCGAACGATCCCGTGCCCTGAGTAAACTCCGCAACGCGAGCCAGAGTCAGCTTCATTCCCGTACTCCTTCGCGGTGGTAGCCGAGCCGGTTCAGCTCTTCGGACGCCACTTGATAATCGTCAAACGGAAAAACGCCTTCGCGCGTGGTCTGCGTGCGCTCGTGGCCCTTGCCCGCAATCAGCACAATGTCACCGGGCTTGGCGTCCTTGAGCGCAATGGCAATGGCCTTGTGCCGGTCCACCTCCGCCATAAAGCGCACGCCGGTATCGCATAGCGCGTCCAGGCTTTCGGCGATGATGGCCGCGGGATCTTCACTGCGCGGATTGTCCGAGGTCAGCACGACGAAGTCGCTTCCCTCGCCGGCGGCGCGGCCCATCTTGGGGCGCTTGGTGCGGTCGCGGTCGCCGCCGCAGCCGAATACGGTAATCACGCGGCCTTTGCTGCGCTCGGCGAATTCGCGGGCCAGCCGCGTCAGGTTACGCAAGGCATCGTCGGTGTGCGCGTAGTCCACCACCACGGCAAAGGGCTGCCCTTCATCCACGCGCTCAAAGCGGCCGGGAACGCGGCTCATCGACGCAATGCCAGCGGCGATCTGCTCCGGCCGGCAGCCGCGCGCGTAAGCCGCCGCGCAGGCGGCCAGCACGTTATACACGTTCACACGGCCAATCAAAGGCGAGCGCAACTCGATGGCTCCGGAGGGCGAGGTCAACGTGAAGCGGTTGCCCTGCGGCGTCATCTCCAGATGTTCGGCGTGGAAGTCGCCTTGCTCGAAGCCGTAGGTGTACACCTGCGAGTGCGCGCGCGAGAACTCCGCCAGGCGGCGTCCTGCTTCGTCATCCACGTTCACCACGGCGCAGCGCGGCGGCTCGGTGCCGCAACCTTCAAACAGAATGCGCTTGGCCAGGAAATAATTTTCCATGGTCAGGTGGTAGTCGAGGTGGTCCTGCGTCAGATTGGTGAAGATGGCCACGTCAAAGGGCACGCCGTACACGCGGCCTTGCTCCAGGGCGTGCGAAGAAACCTCCATCACCGCCTCGCTGGCGCCATGGGCCACGGCGCGGGCAAACATCTGGTTCAACTCCAGAGACTCCGGCGTAGTGTGCGGCGCGGGCAGTACTTCTCCCGGCAGATGATATTCGACGGTGCCCACCAGCGCACTCTGGCGCGCAGAGGCCTTCAGAATGGCTTCGACGATAAACGTTGTCGTGGTCTTGCCGTTCGTTCCTGTTACACCAGTCACGGCCAAATGTTCCGCGGGACGCTTGTAGAAATTTGCGCTCAGGCGGGCCAGCGCGCGGCGTCCGTGCGGCACCACGGTCCATGCTACGCCCGCGCGCGGAGTTTCATTCTCCGAATCGGTCACCACGGCCACGGCGCCCTTGGCAATGGCAGCGTCAATGTAGCGATTGCCGTCGGTCGTTCCGCCCTTCATGGCCACAAACAGCCAGCCGTTCTGCACGCGTCGCGAGTCGTAGTCGAGTCCCCGCACCGCGTCATCGCCGCTCTGCCTGAGCACCTCTACGCCATCCAGCATGTCTTGCAACTTCATCGTACCCATGGATTCAACCTTGCCTCAGCGCGCAAAGCGCACTGCAATCTTGGAGCCCGGCGGTAAATACGTACCCGGCGGCGGCTGCTGCTCGCGAGCCAGCCCGCTGCCCACCACCTGCACTTCGTATCCCGCTTTGTGCGCGGCTTCAATGGCACCGCGCATGGAAAGGCCCAACAATGATGGTACCGTGGAATGCCCTCCATTTTCGAGCACAACTGTTCCACCGCGCGCGTCCACCGCGGGAAGCAGGGTTCCGCGAAGAGGCTGAGACGCTTGCGCCGCGGCTTGCGGAAGACTCGGCGCGGTCCGTCCCGGTGCGGCTTGCGCTGCTGCCTGAGGCGATGCCGCGGGCTGTTCCAGGTCGAGAACCACCGATCCCTGGTGCTCCGTTGTGTCCTCGGTGTCGCTTTCGGCGGCGTGGGCCACCAACTGGCGGCGCGCGTAATTCACCTTGGGTTCCACGTCGTGCGGCACGCCAAGATAAGACAGCACCTGCTCGGCCACGCGCTTAAACACCGGGGCGGAAACCTGTCCGCCCTGGTGCAGCCCTTTGGGTGAATCGAGAATCACGGCAATGGTAATGGCCGGATTATTGACCGGCGTAAAGCCGACGAAGCTGGCCACATAATCCGTTTTGGAATACGCGTGCGTCTTGGGATCAATCTTCTGCGCCGTTCCCGTCTTACCCGCCGAACTGTATCCGTCAAGGATGGCGCGGCGGGCTGTGCCCTCCAGCACTACCTCTTCAGTCAGGCGGCGCATCACGGCCGAGGTCATGGAACTGAGAACGCGGCGCTGATTCTGCGGGCGATACTCGATGCGCCGATAACCCTGCCCCGGCGGCGTAACGCTGGCCACAATGCGCGGTGGCGAGTAGATGCCGTCGTTGGCTACCGAAGACATCATGGAGACAATCTGCAGCGGCGTGACGCCGACCTCCTGGCCAATCGACATGGAGCCGATCGACGAGACCGCCCAGCGCGCGGGCGGGCGCACCAGGCCGCGCGTCTCCCCCGGCAGTTCAATATTGGTGGACTGTCCGAAGCCGAAGGCCTGCATGTGCTTGTAGAAACGCTCCGGCCCCAGACGCAAAGCCATTCTCACCGCGCCCACGTCGCTGGACTCGGCGTAAGCCTTCTCCAGCGTGACGGTGCCGATGTGGTGCGAGTCATGAATTTTGATGCCGCCGATGAGCACGTAACCGGGATCGCAGTTGATGATTTCTTCCGGACGCGCCACGCCTTCATCGAAGGCCGACGAGAAGGTGACGGTTTTGAAAACCGAGCCCGGCTCGTACACATCGCTCACCGCGTGGTTCTTTAGCTTGTCGGGCGTAATGTCATGCGAGTTATTGGGATTGAACGTGGGCGCATTGGCCAGCGCCAGAATCTCTCCCGTGCGCGTATTCTGCACCACCACGGTGCCGCTGACGGCGTGCGTCTCCTCCATGGCCTGCGCCAGCTCTTTTTCCACGATGTACTGAATTTTCTCGTCGATGGTGAGCACCACGTTATCGCCGGGGTCGGGCGGATGCTCGACGTGGCCGAACCATTTGCGGCGCGCATCCATGGTGATGACCAGCTTGCCGGGCTGCCCGTTCAACTGATCCTGGTAAAGATGTTCGATGCCGGCCAGCCCCACGTCTTCCATGCCCACGTAGCCGAGTACCTGCGCGGCCAGCGTGCGCTTGGGATAGAAGCGCTTCAATTCCTTCTGGAAGTAAATGCCGCGCAGATTCAGCGAACGGATGCGGTCTGCGATGTCGGGGTCCACCTTGCGCGCCACCCAGGCAAAATTCTTCTGCGCCTGGATGCGGGCCAGCATGGCCTGCGGCTCTTCATCGAGAATGGAGGCCAGCATGGCCACGGTGTTGGCCGGGTCGGGGATTTCACTGGGCACGGCAAAAACGGAATCCACCTGCACCGTCATTGCCAGTTCCTGTCCGTTGCGGTCGTAAATGACGCCGCGTTGCGGAGAAATATCGACGGTGCGCTGCTGCTGCCGCAGAGCGCGCTGCGTCCACACGCCGTGCTGCACAATTTGCAACTGGATAAGGCGTCCGCAGAGGATAAGCGCCCAGGCAAAAAGGAACAGGCCGAACTTCAGCAGGCGCGACTTTACGTTGATTGGGGCCTTACCGCCTGCCATCGTTTACACCTGCGCGGCCGGAGCGGATACACAGGCTCCGGCGCTAAAGGGAATGCCAGTCCAAACGAGACCATGAAGAATGCCCGAGGCGGGCGCGGCCCCGCGCAGAACGCGCTTAAATACCAAGAGGAAACAATCCCGCACTCTTCCAAGTTAAACCAGCCGCGGGAACGAGTACAGACGCGGACTGTGAAAAATCCGCGTCTTCCGCGCTTGCCGCGCAGATTGCTCTAGTTGGGAACCGAAACGACCGCGATGTTGTTGCGCGCCATCACCGGCGCACCGTCGGAGGTGCCGCTGTCTTCCATGCGCTGTACCTGTCCCGCGACCGGCAGCGACATACCCATCTGCTGCGCCAGGGCGCTGATGCGCTCAGGATCCTTCAGCGTGGCCTCTTCCAGTTGCAATGTGCGGTTGGTCTCCGCAAGCTGATCGAGCTGCGTGCGCTGAGCCTCTATCTTGTAGCCGTACTCGATGGAGCTGCAGTGCTGCCCCAGGTAGAGCAGAATGACCAGGAAGCAGAAGACCATCGCGCCGGCAAAGAAGTGCATCTCGCGCTTGCGTCCGGGATCGACCGAGCGCACCAGGCGCGAGTTATCGATCGCCTTATGGAAGTAGATCTCGGGCGCGCCCGGCATGTAGCGGCGCGGCGCCGGCGCGGACTGCGCCACTCGAGTGGCACTCAATTTTTGCGGCAGAGCCGCTGCCCAGATCGCCATACTTCCCTCCCCTTTACAACTCCACGGACTTTCTCTGCCCGGAATCTTCATGCAACTCACTGCGCTACGGCGCGGCGGCTGCGACCTTTACAAGCGCTGCGCGGCACGAAGCTTGGCCGAGCGCGAACGCGCGTTGCTGCGAATCTCTTCTTCGGAGGCAATCACCGGCTTCTTGGTCAGCATCTGATAAAGGCCGCCATGCGCGCCGTCGCGTATTGCGTCCTTCACCAGGCGGTCCTCCAGGGAATGGAAGCTGATTACCACCAGCCTCCCTCCCGGTTTTAAAACTCGCGGCGCCGCCTTTAACAGCGCCTCGATGTCCTCCAGTTCACGATTTACGTAGATACGGATCGCTTGAAAGGTAAGCGTCGCAGGATGAATGCCACGTCCCCGAGGGGATTTCATTGGCCGGGCAGCGGCCGATACAACTTGTGCTAGATGAGCGGTTGACCTTATCGGCCGTGCCCGTACAATGGCTCTGGCGATTCTCCGCGACCTCCTCTCTTCTCCGAGTCTGTAAATCAAGTCAGCGAGATCGCTCTCGCCGAACTGGTTTACCACTTGATCGGCGGACAACTCGGCATCGGGATTCATCCGCATGTCGAGCTTGCCGTCCGCCTGAAAACTGAATCCCCGCGCGGCGTTGTCCAGTTGCATGGAACTCACGCCAAGGTCGGCCAGAATGCCGTCCACACTGCCTGGGGGCACGCGCTCCGCCAACTCGGCGAATGATGCGTGAAGCAGCTCAATGGCGGGCTTTTCCGGCCGGTCCTCCACTGCGGAGGCCAGCCGCGCCCGGGCCATTTCCATCGCCACGGTGTCCTTGTCGAAGCCGATCAGCTTGCCGCCCGGCCCAAGAAGGCCGGCAATGGCCGAGCCGTGCCCTCCCAATCCGAGAGTGGCATCGACATAACATCCGTCGCGTTTGACTGCCAGGAAGTCGATTGCCTCTTGTAAGAGAACTGGTGCATGGCTGAATCGTCCGCCATGCGCGCCGCTTGCGGCGCCCGTATTCACTCCGGACTCGTTGCCGAGATCCACTGCTTAAATTCCCAACTGAGCCAACTGATCGTTTTCTTCGTCGCTGATCGAGTTCGTGTCGATGTATTCCTTAAACTCATCCATCGGGCGGATTTCGATGTGGTTCAGCTTGCCTACCACCGCGACTTCGCCCTTCAGCCCAAACTGCGCGCGCAGCCGGTCGCCAATTGTCAGGCGCCCCTGCGGGTCCATGCTCACCACCTGCCCGAAGTAGCTGGTGATGTTCAAAAATTTCTGCACCGCCGCATTCGAGCTGGGCAGCTTCGCAATCCGCTCTTCGATCTGCTCCCATTCCTTGAGGGGATACAGATCGACAACTTTCTTATCCCGGCTGGTGATGTAAAATTCGCTGTCGTAGTTCCGGTCGATTTCATGCTTGAAATCAGCCGGAATCTTCAGGCGGCCTTTGTCATCCAGTCGGGTTGGGCAGTTGCCGCGAAACATGAGCGCCCCTCTTGCGGGCTATCAACGTCTGACCTTGGTCAGACAGGAGGACTGGGCCGGAGAATCCAAAAGTGAGTTTCCCTTGGACCTTTTTATTCCTTTTCAGTCCTGCTTAGTCTTATCCAGACCACCAAGGCTGTCAAGCACGAAATGCAAAATTTCGCGACCTTTTCTCATTTCTCAAGCCCAAAATCTGGATTTTCACGGTGGGTTACGTAGAGAGTCCCCAATGGCGCGCCTGTTTTCGCGATTTCTGCACCACACTTGATGCAATCTCGCCCTGAGGACATGGACAAAGGTGCTGGGTCGGGCCGCGACCATGGTTTTGTTCCGGCGCAGAGTGGAGTCCGCAAGCCGTCCGCGCCGCCCTGGTGGTCAAAAGTGGAGTGCCGGGTGGAGCAAAGTGGAAGGTCGCCTGCCAGGCGGCCAACAGGGGAGTTTCCCGCCGCTTCTTTCTTCCAGATTGGCTGCGGAAATGAGGAATGGCGAATCAAGGTCCGCCGGTGCCTGCGGAATCGCTTATACTGGTCAAATCCCCACGCGATCTCTTACGCACAGCGAAGCACATCGCACTCAGGACTATTAGAGAATGTCCGCAGGTACAGTTGCATCCATGGTGACCGTTGACGATATAAGGAAGGCACAGGCGCGGATTCGCGGCGCACTGCTGGTTTCACCCTGTCAGCACTCGGAGACGTTCTCGCAGATCTCCGGCAACCGGATTTTCCTGAAGATGGAAAACCAGCAGATGACGGGCGCCTACAAGGAACGCGGCGCGCTAAACAAGATTCTGGAACTGAGCGAGGAAGAGCGCGGGCGCGGGCTGATTGCAGCCTCGGCCGGCAACCACGCCCAGGCGGTCAGCCACCACGCCACCAAGCTGGGCCTGAAGGCGCAGATCGTAATGCCGCTGGCCACGCCGCTCAACAAGGTCATGGCCACCCGCCGCTTTGGCGGAGAAGTCATTCTGCACGGGGCCAACTACGACGAGGCCTGCGACGAAGCAAAGCGCCGCTCCAAGGAAGACGGGCTGACCTTTGTCCACGCCTTTGACGACGACGCGGTCATCGCCGGGCAGGGCACGCTGGGACTCGAGCTGCTCAGCCAGGTTCCCGACGTCGATGTGGTCATCGCGGCCATCGGCGGCGGCGGATTGATCAGCGGCATGGCCTGCGCGCTGAAGGAGATTAATCCGCGCATCCGCGTCATCGGCGTGCAGACTTCGCGCCTGCCTTCGATGAAGGCCGCCATCGAGGCCGGACACCTGGTGACCTTGCCCGTGGCCTCCACCCTGGCCGACGGCATTGCCGTGCGCACGGCCGGCGAGCGCACCATGCCCATGGTGCAGAAATACGTGGATGAGATCGTGACCGTCGAGGAAGAGGAAATTGCCTCGGCGATTCTGCTGCTACTGGAGCGCGAGAAGACGGTGGCCGAAGGCGCCGGAGCCGCGTCCGTGGCCGCCATACTGCATCACAAGATCAACTGCGAGGGCAAGCGCGTGGCGGCCGTCATCAGCGGCGGCAACATCGACGTGAGCATCCTGTCGCGCATCATCGAGCGCGGTCTCACCAAAGATGGACGCCTGATCCGCCTGCGCATTCACCTGCCGGATTACTCCGGCGCGCTGCACTCCCTTACCGGAGTGCTGACCGATCACCGCGCCAACATCGTGGAGACCGCCTACGACCGCAAGTTCGGCGTCGATCTCGGCTACTCGGCCATCGACCTGACCATGGAAATGCGCGGCAACGAGCACGTGGCGCGCCTGCTGAAGGCCCTGGACAAAGCAGGCTACCAGTTCGAACGCGTCGGATAAATTGGCGGCGGAAAACACGAATAGGAATCTGTTCTGTCAGGGCATGGCTTTACAGGCTGCGGAAAAACCCCTGATTTCTGGCTTGTTCGATCCTCGAAACGGATTTTTCGCCGTTTCGGCCTAATTGGCCGCAGTTTCCTCTCTTTATTTTGTGTCTGGAGGGCGATATTTCGGCCTCCAGACACATTTCG
>JARLGJ010000026.1 GCA_031296105.1 Acidobacteriota bacterium
CCGAAATGTGTCTGGAGGCCGAAATATCGCCCTCCAGACACAAAACAAAGAGAGGAAACTGCGGCCAATTAGGCCGAAACGGCGAAAAATCCGTTTCGAGGATCGAACAAGCCAGAAATCAGGGGTTTTTCCGCAGCCTGTAAAGCCCCTGAGGGATCTCAGCATTGCGATTTGCTTCCGGTTATGAAACGGCTACTAGGCGGCTTGCACTGCGCAACTTTAAAGGGCTTCCCCGCGGGGAGGCCCTTTTCATGCGGCCCTTCCGGCCGGTGGTGTAACCTATTTTCATGAGCACAATCGGGGAAACCACCCTGCGTGTCCGCTACGCCGAAACCGACGCGATGGCCGTGGTTTACAACGCCAATTACATCACCTATTTCGAAGTAGGCCGCGTGGATCTGCTGCGCGATCTGGGCTTCAGCTACCTGCAAATGGAGCAGGATGGCTTTAACCTGCCGGTGGTTGAGGTGCGCTGCCGCTTCAAGCATCCCGCCCGCTACGACGATGAAATCGTCATCCGCACCCGCCTGGCGCAAATGCGGCCCACCTTCCTGCACTTCGTCTATGAGCTTATCCGCAAGTCGGACGGCCGTCTGCTGGCCGAGGGTGAAAGTTTGCACGTAGTGGTGAACCGCGAGGGCAATAAAGCCCCTTTGACCGGCAAGTATCTGGAAGCAATCCGCGAGGCGGCAGATAAAAAGCCGCTCGCTGCCCCGGCGCAATAACTCCGCCGGCAATTGATATTGATATTGATAAGGAAGTGACCGCATGTCCGTATTGCAATTGAATGGAAACGATCTGACGCTGGAAACCTTTGCTCAGGTGGTGCTGGAGCACCGCCCCGTGGAATTGGAGCCGGCCGCGCGCCAACGCGTGCTGGAAGCCCGCGCCGTAGTCGATGATCTCGTCGCCGGCGACCGTGTGGCCTACGCCATCACCACCGGCGTGGGACACCTGGCCGACGTGCGCATCTCCAACGACCAGGCGCGCGAGCTGCAAATCAACCTGGTCCGCTCGCACGCCGTCGGCGTCGGCGATCCGCTCAGCCAGAGCGAATCCCGCGGCATGATGTTGCTGCGCGCCAACTCGCTGGCCAAGGGCTTCAGCGGCGTGCGCCCCGTGGTCATTGAAACTCTCTGCCAGATGCTCAACAAAGGGGTGCATCCGGTTATTCCCTCGCAGGGATCGGTGGGCGCTTCGGGCGACCTGGCGCCGCTTTCGCATCAGGCGCTGGTGCTCATCGGCGAAGGCGAGGCCTGGTACCAGGGACGCCGCATGAGCGGCGGCGAAGCCCTCGCGGCCGCCGGAATCGAACCGCTGCAGTTGCAGGCCAAGGAGACTATCTCGCTCATCAACGGCACCCAGGCCATGCTCTCCGTCGGCTCGCTGGCGCTTTTGGAATCGCAGACGCTGGCGGCCACCGCCGACGTCCTCGCCTCCATCACCCTGGACGCCCTGCAGGGCACCGACGTGGCCTTCGACGAGCGCATTCACCTGGCCCGCCCGCACCCCGGACAGTTGCAGGTGGCGCAGAACCTGCGTGAAATGCTGCGCGGCTCCAAACTCCGCGAGCGTCACCGCGGCTGCACGCGCGTGCAGGACGCCTACACCATGCGCTGCGTTCCCCAGGTGCACGGCGCCGTCCGCGACGTGCTCGACTACGCCCTGAAGGTCTTTGAGACCGAGATGAACTCCGCCGTAGACAACCCCCTGGTCTTTGTCCACCCCGGCAAACCCGGCGAGGGAGAAGTCATCAGCGGCGGCAACTTCCACGGACAGCCCATCGCCTTTGCCCTGGACTTCCTCGGCATCTCCGTCGGCACCCTGGCCGGCATCAGCGAGCGCCGTATCGAGCGCCTGGTCAATCCGGCCCTCAGCGAAGGCCTGCCGCCTTTCCTGGCCACCGGCGCGGGATTGAACTCCGGCTTCATGATGCCGCAAGTCACGGCCGCCGCCCTGGTCAGCGAAAACAAGGTGCTGGCGCATCCGGCCTCGGCCGACTCCATCACCACTAGCGGCAACAAGGAAGATTACGTCTCCATGGGCATGACCGCCGGCCTCAAGCTGAAGCGAATCTTGCAGAATGTGCGGAACGTGCTGGCCATTGAAGCCCTGGCCGCGGCGCAGGCCATCGACCTGGTGACGCCTCTGCCGCCCAGCCCACGCGCCCAGAAGGCTCTGCAAGAGATCCGCGCAGTCTCGCCCAAGGTCGAGCAAGATCGATCGCTTGCTCCGGATATCGCTCGCGTTGCCGAGGTGATTCGCCAAGGCAAGCTGGCCGCAGCGCTGGATTAAACCGGCTCATTCTATGTGTTTTTGGATGGAGTTCGTCCAATATGTATGAGAATTCAGAGCGGAGATTTGCACATCGATATAAGTCGATGAATGGAAACAACTTAATCCTTGAAGGATTGGCCCTCCGCTTGCATATTCATAACCCGGTAAGTTTGCCTCGCAAGCGGCTTAGTTCCGCCACGGGGTGGGTGCCTCCGGCAATAGCCGATCAGGCACATTGTGCAAAATACGCCATATAGTCAGGGAATCTGCACAGAGCCAGCATTCATGCTGGCTCATTTTTTTGCCTCGCCCTCCCGTCAAGTCCCCGCGCGGGTGCCAGCCCCGGGTGTGCACAAAATGGGGAATTACAAGGACACGTTTTCCCCAGGAATCAAGGGAGTAAACATCCCACTCCGTGGCGCAATTGACTCCGGTTTTCTCCGGATTTTCGCCGTGTTTCTTCCACTTTTTTCCGATGCTCTTAGCGTTTTCTCTGAATTTTAGCCGACTTTGCCGTTGACATCCCCCACCGGATCAAGCAGAGTTACGTTTGTCAATCCCGGTTACCACTTCGATGCGTGTCGATGCAGGTTCGGATTGATTAGGAGTAGCCCCGCTCTGGCGGCTCCGCACAACACGTTATGGCTGCAACAATACTGGCCCCCGTGGACTCGCGGGAAGTTGTGCGCTGCGATGACTGTCACTTGGTTCAATTCCGGACCGCTAACAATATTTGCCGACGCTGCAAGACCTCTTTGGACGCCCCGCCCCCGGTGGTGGCCGTACCTGCGCCGGCCGTATCCATCCAGTCCGACGATCCCATGCCCCTGCATCAGCTTCCGGTGGCTCAAGCCATCCGTTCGCTGCGCGTGCGGGCCGGGTTGAGCCAGCGTCAGTTGGCGGCTCGCATGTCCGTGCCCCGCACTTACGTCTCGAAGATCGAGAACGAAAAGGCCTGCCCGACCCTCGGATCGCTGGAGCGCCTGGCCGGAGCCTTGAAGGTGCGGGTCAGCGATCTGCTGACCCTCAACCGCGCGGTGGAAGACGAGGTGCGCGAACTGGCCTCGGACGACTTCATCGCCGAGCTGATGCCCTTTATGCGCCGCCTGTCCAACGCGCAGTGGCTCAGCGTGCTGAACCAGATCCGCGATCTGGCCGCCATGACGCGCCGTCCAGCTTGAAAGTGCCCGCCGGGCCGGGCGGCTGGAGCCCGCCAGGGGACCCGGGGGGCGAAAGACGCCTCGGGCACCAGAGAACTCCCTTAGCCCGGGCACCGGAAGTCTTGCGGTGCCCGCTTTCCGTGGTGCTTCGCCCAGGCTTCACCGGGCGGTGCAACGCAGCGATTGGGAGCCGCGGGAAGTTGCGTGAACGTCAAAGGAATCAGGAGTTTCCCCCGCTCCGGAGGCTGGCGCGGTTGGGCTCCCGAACCGTTGCAAGATGTTGGGCCGTGTGCTAGCTTCAAAGTACTCGCATTCGAGGGATTGCGTTGCACACCAAAGTCCCTGCCGGGCTGACTCGCAAGCAAGCAGAACTGTACGCGAAGCTCGATCCAGAACGGCTGCCACATCATTTAGCGATCATCATGGACGGCAACGGGCGCTGGGCCCGCCGCCGTCATCTGCCGCGCATTGCCGGACACAAGCGCGGCGTGGAAGCCGTGCGCGACATCATCACCCTCGCTTCCCGCATCCATATCCCGGCCATCACGCTCTATGCGTTTTCCGCCGAAAACTGGAAGCGCCCCAAAACCGAAACCAGTTTTCTGATGCAGTTGCTGCGCAGCTATTTGAAGAATGAAGTTCCGTTGATGAACGAGAACAACATTCGCCTGCGCTACATTGGACGCCTTCACGAACTGGCGCCCGAGGTGCAGGAGCGCATGCAGTGGGCCAGCGAGCAGACCGCCAAAAACACCGGTATGGTCATGACCCTGGCGCTCAACTACGGCGCGCGCTCCGAACTGGTGGACGCCTTCCGCGCCATCGTCGCCAAGGCCGCCAGCAATGGCGGGCTCAATCCGCAGAAGATCGACGAAGAGTTGATCAGCCGCCACATGTACAACTCCGACCTGCCCGATCCCGACCTGGTCATCCGCACCAGCGGCGAAATGCGCTTGTCGAACTTCCTCCTCTGGCAGCTCGCCTACACCGAAATTTACGTGACCCAGACGCTGTGGCCCGACTTCGACGGCAACCACCTGCTGGAGGCCCTGGACGACTTCCAGAAGCGCGAGCGCCGCTACGGCAACGTCGGCGCGGCCGAGTAAGCCGCGGCACAATTTCTCCAACATTTTTGCCCGCTCCGCACCTTCCGATTTACCCTGACATCACGCATGAAACGCATTCTGACCGCGCTCGTTCTGATCCCCCTGGTGCTGCTGGCCGTCTTCCGCGCGCCGCTGTGGCTCTTCCTCATCCTCTGCCTGATGACCGCCCTGCTCTGCCTGCGCGAGTATGCGTCCATCACCCAGGCCTACGGAATGGAGCCTTTCCGCCTGCTCAGCTACCTCTACACCGCCGCCCTGTTTGTGATGTATTACGGCACGCAGGACTTCGGCGGCGCGGCCATGGTCTCCGGCATTTTGCTGGTGCTGCTGTTTTCGCCCTTTCTGCTGCTGATTGCCTGCATGGCGCGCGAAGATCTAAAGCAGGCGCTGCCCTCGGCCGCCATGAGCTATCTCTCGCTGGCCTATATCGGGCTGCCCCTGCTCATTCTGGCCATCTTGCGAGACACCGTGCGCGGCTGGGTCTTTGTGCTGTTCACCTTCTTCGCCGTCTGGGTGGGAGACACGGCCGCCATGTACGTGGGCAAGTCGATGGGCCGCCACAAGCTGGCGCCGCGCATCAGTCCCGGCAAAACCGTGGAAGGCACCGTCGCCTCTCTAGTCTTCGCCGTCGCCGTCTGCACGGCATTCGCGCATTACGTTCCGGAGATTGCCACGGGGCTGGCGCGCATCCATTTGCTGGACGATCCGCAAAACTCGGTGCTGGCCGGCATGCCGCCCTACGGACGCCCGCCCCTTTGGCTGGCCGCCGTGGTCGCGGCGGTCATCAACGTGGCCGCCCAGGTTGGAGACCTCGTGGAATCGGCGCTCAAGCGCGGTGCCGGAGTGAAGGATTCCGGCAACATCCTGCCCGGACACGGTGGAATGCTCGACCGCATTGACGCCCTTTTGCTGGCACTGCCCGTGGCCTTCCTGCTCTTTCTGGCCTACGGACGGCAGTTCGTGGCGGGATAGTTTTTCAGCGGCCTTTCTTCTTCCGTCCCCGTGTCGCTATGGCCGGGGACGGCACATTTTCCCCGACGGCCTCCCTTTCCATCGACAACAAGGGACGTGCAATCGTCCAGCAGCGCAGCATTCCTTCATCGGCGCTCAGCAGCTCCCATCCACGGCGGGCCGCGACCGAGCACAACAGCATGTCCACCGTGCCAGCCTGTACGCCGCGAGCGCGGCATTCGTTGTATAACCGCGCTGCGTCCACGTAATCGGCGCTTGCCAGCACTTCGTCGAGGAATGGTTCCAGCGCGACCTTGAGCCGGTCAAACTGCGCCCGCTCGCGGATGCCGGAGAGCAACTCCTGCCGCACCGGCCCGAGCATTGCGACTTGTCCGTCCTCAATGGCCTGCTTGAGCATGGAGCGCAGGCGCTTCTGCTCCTCGCTCAGGCCTGCGGCATCGCGCCGCTGCAACGCCAGCGACCAGACCGATGTATCCACCAGCAGCTTCACGATTCCTGCTCGATGCGGTCGGACTGGCGCGCCCGGCGATGGTCGTATTCGCGGTCATAGTCCACGGTGTCAAACAGATCGAGGACGCGGACTTGCTTGCGGCGGCGGATGTATTCGTCCAGTGCCGCCGTCACCGCCTCTTTTTTCGTGCCGTGATGCCCGATACGGCGCGCCTCTTCAATCAGGCGGTCGTCCAGGGCCAAGTTGGTTGCCATCGGAAGCCTCCACAATTCATTCTATTACACATGTAAATGTGTAATAGTTTACACATGTATTTGCAGACTGAAGGTAACATAAGAAGCAATACATTTTCCCCTCCCCCGCTATGTGCCTGCCCGGTTTCTCCTTGTTACACTATTGGATAGATGAAACGTATTGCCATTCTCGGCTCGACCGGCTCCATTGGCACGAGCACGCTGAAGATTGTCGAAAGTTATCCCGAACGTTTTTCAGTGGCCACCATGGCCGCCGGGTCCAACCTGGACCTTGCTTTTGAGCAGGCCATGCGCTGGCGTCCCAAGGTTCTCAGCGTGGCGGGCGAGGAAGCAGCCGATGTGCTGCGCAAGCGCCTGGTGGCCGCCGGAGCCGCGGAGATTGAAGTCGTTTGGGGCACGGCGGGAACCGTGAAGGTCTCTACGCATCCCGAAGTGGATTTCGTGGTCAGCGCCATTGTCGGCGTCGCCGGACTGGAAGCCACCTACGAAGCCGTCAAGGCGGGCAAGGAGATCGGCCTGGCCAACAAGGAATGCCTGGTAGCCGCCGGCGACCTGATCATCGACGAAGCCCGCCGACAAGGCAATCCCCTGCTGCCCATTGACAGTGAGCACAACGCGGTACACCAGTGCCTGCGCGGCGGCCGCGCCGAGGAAGTCGAGCGCATCTGGCTCACTGCTTCCGGCGGGCCGTTCCTGCACGCACCGAAGGAAGCGTTCGCCGGTATCACCGTGGCCCAGGCCCTGAATCATCCCACGTGGAAGATGGGCAAGCGCATCACCATCGACTCGGCAACCCTGATGAACAAAGGCTTTGAGGTGATCGAGGCCATCCGCCTCTTCCACCTTCCGCCGGAGCGCACCAAGGTCGTGGTGCATCCGCAGAGCACGGTGCACAGCATGGTGGAATACCGCGACGGCAGCATTCTGGCGCAGATCAGCGTCACCGACATGTGCCTGCCGATTCTGTACGCTCTCACCTGGCCGGAGCGCATTGCCAGCGATCTGCGTTTTGACGTGCTGTCGCTCAGCAGGCTGGACTTTTATCCCCCTGACCTGGACAAATTCCCTTGTCTTCGTTTGGCTTACGAGGCCGTGGAGGCTGGCGGGGCGCGTACCGTGGCGCTCAATGCCGCCGACGAGGTCGCAGTGGCGGCCTTCCTGCAAGGTGAGATACCATTTCTTGGCATTCCGGCTACAATTCAGGCGGTCTTAAATGAAACGTCCACGCGGAAACCGGAATCTATAGAAGAGGTTCTCGCGATGGATCAAGAAGCACGGGAACAGGCGCGCCGGGCGATCAAGATTGCCGCGGCTAGCGCCGTACAGTAACAAGAAAACAGGCTTTCACTTATGATCGGTGCTTTCTACACTCTGATCGGCGCGATTCTCGTACTCGGCGTCATGATCCTGATTCACGAGTTTGGCCACTTTGCGGCGGCCAAGCTGCTTGGCGTCCGCGTGGAGGTCTTCTCCATTGGCTTCGGCAAGCGTCTGTTCGGCTTCCGGCGCGGAGAAACCGATTATCGCATCTCCGCCCTGCCCCTGGGCGGCTACGTCAAAATGACGGGCGTCAACGCCGTGGAAATGCCGGAGGAGCGTTCGGACAGCGATCCCAACGACGACGCCGAATTTCTGCAGCACCCGCGCTGGCAGCGGCTCATCATCGCCCTGGCCGGTCCGGCCATGAACCTGGTGATGGCCGTGCTCCTTTTGACCGTCGTGTACGCCTACAACCACGAAGTTCCCTGGGGCTACGACCGCCCCGCCGTGGTGGGCTGGGTTGTGTCCGGCTCGGCCGCCGAGCAGGCGGGCATCAAGTCCGGCGACCATATCCTGTCCGTTGGCGATCAGCAGAGTCCTTCGTTCCAGGATGCCATCAAGAAGATCATGATCAGCCCCAACCAGCCGCTGCCGGTTACCGTGCAGCGCGACGGGCAGACGCTGAACATGACCCTGACGCCGAAGGCCGAAGGACGCTCCCAGGTGGGTGATGCCGGCTTCGACGTGCAGCATCCCTTCCTCATCACCGCCATTGAACCCGGCCTCCCTGGGGACAAAGCGGGACTCAAGGTGGGAGATGAGATTCTTACCGCCGACGGCACCCGCGTGCAGTCGGTTCAGGCCATGCAGGTGTACATCCAGCAGGTGAAGGAGAAACCGATCCAGCTTGCCCTGCAGCGCGCTGGACGGCCATTCACCGTCAGCGTGACTCCCAAGGAAATTGTGGACCAGGGCAAGTCGCTCGGCTACCGCATCGGCTTTGCCTCGCGCCCCATGGAAGTGGAAAAACTGCCGATAGGTGAGGCTTTCACCCGCTCGGTGGAAGACTGCCGCAAGCTCTCCGGCCTGGTGTTTGAGCTGATCGGCGGCATGGTGGAGCGCAAGGTTTCGGTAAAGCAGATGTCCGGCCCCATCGAGATCGTGCGCATGAGCGGCGAAGTAGTGCACCACGGCGACATGGACGACCTGCTGAACTTCATGGCCATGATCAGCCTGCAACTCGGCCTCTTCAACCTGCTGCCAATTCCGATTCTGGACGGCGGCTTGATCGCCATGCTGCTGATTGAAGCCGCCATGCGCCGAGACATCAACGAAGGCATCAAGATACGCCTGTATCAGGCGGCCTTCGTCTGCCTGGTCTTGTTTGCCGGCATGGTCATCTTCAACGACGTGGTGAAGATGCTTCCCGGCCAGTAAAAGGCCGCGCCATTCACGAAGGGCACCCGGCGTGGTGCCCTTTCGCTTCGCCCGCCAAACGCGGGTTAAGTGCCCGGCCGCGGTAGAGAAGCGCTCCCGGCTGGTAAAATTTTCGTAGAGGAACTATGGCAATCATTCAGCGCAGGAAGAGTTATCAGGCAATGATCGGCAACGTCCGCGTGGGCGGCGGTGCGCCGGTGATGGTGCAGTCGATGACCAATACCGACACGGCGGACATTGCCTCCACGGTGAAGCAGGTCGCGGCCCTGGCCCGCGCCGGTTCGGAGGTCGTCCGCGTGACGGTGAACAACGAGGCCGCCGCGGCCGCCGTGCGCCCCATTGTGGAGGAGCTGGCCGCCCAGGGCTTGCATGTGCCCATCATCGGCGACTTCCATTACAACGGACACCTGCTGCTGACCAAATTCAAGGACTGCGCCCAGTCCCTGGCCAAGTACCGCATCAATCCCGGCAACGTCTCCATTGGCCGCAAGAACGACGACAACTTCCGCACCATGATTGAAGTGGCCATCGAGAACGACAAGCCGGTGCGCATCGGCGTCAACTGGGGATCTCTCGACCAGCAACTTTTGGCGCGCATGATGGACGAAAACCTCAAGCTCGCCGCGCCCAAGGATCCGCGCGAGGTGATGATCGAGGCCATGATCTCCAGCGCCCTGCACTCGGCCGAACTCGCCGAGAGCTACGGTTTGAAGGGCGATCACATTCTGCTGAGCGCCAAGGTCAGCGGCGTGCAGGATCTGGTGGATGTCTATCGCCGCCTGGCCGCGCGCTGCGAATATCCCCTGCACCTAGGCCTTACCGAGGCCGGCATGGGCGCCAAGGGGATTGTGGCCAGCACCGCCGGCCTGTCGATTCTTTTGCAGGAAGGCATTGGCGACACCATCCGCGTCTCGCTGACGCCCGCTCCGGGCGGCGACCGCACGGAAGAAGTTTATGTGGCGCAGCAGGTGCTTCAGTCGCTGGGCCTGCGCAGCTTTTTGCCGCAGGTCACCGCCTGCCCCGGCTGCGGCCGCACTACCTCCACCTACTTCCAGGAACTGGCGCAGCAGATTCAGCGCTACGTCCGTGAGAAGATGCCCGCGTGGCGTGAGGAGTTGGAGGGCGTAGAGGAGATGAAGCTGGCGGTGATGGGCTGCATCGTCAACGGCCCCGGCGAATCCAAGCACGCCAACATCGGCATCTCTCTGCCCGGCACGTTTGAGGAGCCCAAGGCGCCGGTCTTCGTCGATGGCCGCCTGGTGACCACCCTCAAGGGCGATCACATTGTCGAGGAGTTCAAGCAGATTCTCGATGAGTACGTGGTGACGCGGTACGCGAAGAAAGTTCCGGCCAAGGTATAGTTCAGTACTGCGTTCCAAGCCAAGCGCGGGCCGCCATGGTCCGCGCTTTTATTGGTTTTTGAGGGCATCAGTAGTAGGTGATGACCACAACCCAGAACACCGGCGTCTCATAGCTGGCGCTGGCGCTGTAACAGGCGCCCACGGAGAACCCCGTCGCGCTGGTGACCTTCAGCCTGTCAAGGTTGCTGGGGACTTGATTCAGGTCGATGGCGGTGAACGCCACCGAATTGCTGACCCGCGTGGAGATCAATCCCAGGCTCGGCGTCAGCTTGTCGTGCGCGGCCATTTCGCAGGCGCGCCCCCGCAGCTCCGGTGCATCGAAGCGCGGCCAGGCCGGCAATCCCGCGCGGCGGCGCAGGCGGTTCATGGACCGGGCAATGCTCTCTTCCGCACCTTCCACCGTGGCATCCGGCAGGCGCCGCGCAAAGTCCTCAGTCACATAAATACCGTCTTCCCTCTTCACCACGCCAATGCCCACCGAGTTGAACGTGGGGTCCAGAATGTTGGCGCGGTGTCCGGGAGAGTTCATCAGCGCCGTGTGGGCGCGCTCCGGCGTGGAGGTGCGCGCCACGTTCTCGCCGCTCACGTCAAAGCGTATGGCTTGCTCGTCCAGGCGCAGGCTCAGCTTGGGCTCGCCGGCAATCTGATGCTCCACCTGTTCCAGGCTGGCCATCAGCGCGCTGTGCTTGCGCGCGGCGCGCTGCAAGCGCTCGTCGGCCGCCAGCGTACTCAGCCCGCGCGAGTGCCGCTCCTGGTTCACCAGCCGCAGAATCTCCTGCTCGGCGGAAAAGTCGTACCCCTCCGGCGCGTAGGCGGCACTGCTCAGCAGCAGCACTGCGCATAGCAGCAGGACGAGATGCAGCACGCCCGCGGCCATCCCGGGGCGAGGGGCAAAGCGGCGAATTTTTCCTCGCTGCGGCTGGGTTACAATCCAGACCGGAGACTGCTTCATGTTCACCGTTCTCATTGCCGCTGTTGTTGCCTTGTTGTTGGGCGTTTCTCTCACCGCCGTCGTGCTCACTTCGCGCTCCAGCCGTTTGCAAGCGCAGCTTGCCACCCTGGAAAGCGAACTGGCGGCCAGCCGCGGCTCACTCTCCGCGGCGCAGGACCATATCCTTCAACTTACCAGCGAACTCAAGGCGAGTACAGATGACCTTCGGGTTGCGCAAGTTGAGATTGGCCGTTTGCGGGAACAGTTGAAACAGGAAGAGTTGCGGTTGGGACAGCAAGTAGCTCAAATGCAGCAAAACTTTGCACAGCAATTGGCCGCCGAACGCAAACAGTCCGAGGAAAAGCTCGCTCTGCTCACCGCCGCCCGCGTCGAACTCTCCAACCAGTTCGAGGCCCTGGCCAACCGCATTCTGGAAGAAAAATCCAAGCGCTTCACCGACCAGAATCAGCAGAACCTCTCGCAGCTGCTCACGCCGCTGCGCGACCGGCTGGAGAGCTTTCAGAAAAAAGTGGAAGAGGTGTACGTCAACGAAGGCAACCAGCGCGGCGAACTCAGCGGCCTGGTGAAGGCCCTGATGAACAGCACCCAGCAGGTCAGCGAAGGCACCGAGCGCCTGGCCCGCGCCCTGACCACGCAGAGCAAGGCGCAGGGCGACCTTGGCGAAATGATCCTGGAAAAGATTCTCCTATCCAGCGGACTGCAAAGGGACGTGGAGTACACGGTGCAAAGCTCCTTCCGCAACGAGGATGCGCGCAACGTGCGCCCGGACGTCATCGTCAACCTGCCCGAGGACAAGCACCTGGTCATCGACAGCAAAGTCTCTCTGACCGCCTACAGCGAATACGTGAACGCCGCGGACGAAGACTCGCGCAAGGCCGCCCTGGCGCGCCACCTGGATTCCGTGCGCAAGCACATCAAGGAACTGGCGGAGAAGAACTACCAGACGCTGCACCAGCTTCAGTCCATTGATTTCGTGTGCATGTTCGTCCCCATCGAAGGCGCCTTCATGGCCGCCATCGGCGAAGACTCCGCGCTGTGGGCCGCCGCCTATGAGAAGAACGTTCTGCTGGTCAGCCCCAGCACGCTGCTGTTTGTGGTGCGCACCGTGGCTCACCTGTGGCGGCAGGAGCGGCAGAACCAGAACGTGCAGGACATCGTTAACCGCGGAGCCGAACTCTATGACAAACTGGTCGGCTTCGTGGAAGAGCTGCGCAAGGTCGGCGACCGTCTGGACCAGGCCAAGACCAGCTATGACGACGCCACCAGAAAGCTCTCCGTGGGCCGCGGCAACGTCATCCGCCAGGCCGAGATGCTGAAGGATCTCGGCATTAAGCCGCGCAAGGCTCTGCCGCAGGAGATGGTGGACGCCAGCGAGGAGAGTGCGCTGCTGCCCGAACCGGTGGACGAAAAGTAGCTCCTCCGGCCTGGGCAGTATAATCGACCATTATGAGGAAATTGCCGGCGCTCATTCTTACTTGCCTGCTGCTTGTTGCAGCAACGTCCCTGGCCCAGCAGAAGCAGCTTGAACCGGTCGCCCTGCCTCCGGCGCCCGGCCGCGTGATTGCCACGGCCTTCTCGCCCGACAGCCGCAGCGTGGCCCTGGTGCGCAGCGTGAGCGAGGAAAGCGCGGAGAACGCAAAGAGCGCGCCCCCGGTACACCTCACGCTGCAAGTCATGAACCTTGCCACCGCCGAGGAGACGGCCAAAACCTCCATTCCGAATAGGGTGGAGCGCGGGGAAGCGTTCCAGCGGCACTTCCTGTACTACTCCGCCGACGGCAAGCGCCTGCTGTATGCCACAGAAGGCTCCGACCAGATCACCATCCTCGACGCCGAAACCTTCCTTGTAGTGCGGCAGTTCTCACTCAAGCCGGGCAAAGCAAAACCTGCGGCCGAGGGATTCCACGGCATTGCCATGATCGCCCCCGCCGCGCACGCCAACGTCTTTGGCATCCTGCGCCATGACGAAGGCGGCGAAGACGAAGTGCTGATCGGCTCGTTCGACTCCGGTGAAATTCTCCAGAGCTGGCCGGTCGGCCGCGTTCGCGTGGCCACCCCTTTGGGAGAAACCTCGCTTGCCCTGAGCGGCGACGGCAAACAGGTCGCTCTCTCCGTGCTACCGGACGCAAACCGTCTCCCTAAGACCTTCAGGAATCTCCGCCTTTACGACGCCGAGAGCGGCAATCTGTTGAAGTCCATCCGCAGCAAAGGCCTGGTGGGGCCGCTAGTGGTGCTGAACAAGGAACACATCCTCGCCGCACGCATCGACCTGCCCGGCTTCTTCTCACGCAGTAACTGCTTCGAGCGGTGGGATATGAATTCGGGAACGCTTGCCGGACGCTACTGCGCGGCGAAGATGAATGCCATCGCCGTGGACGCAACCACCTCTACCGGGCGCGTGGCCGGCTACGTGGGCCGCTGGCACAAGGCCAGCGATGGCAACTACTACATCCGGCACGGGCGCGTGGACGTGTGGAACATGAACAGCGGCGCGCCGGTGGCAAGCCTCGGCCCCTTCCGCGGAAGAGGACTGGTCAAGATCAGTCCCGACGGCAAATGGATTCTAGTCGAACAGATTCTGATCCAGGTGGACGAGGGCCCGCAGGTCTTCAGCCGCAGCAAGCACTAATAAAGACGAATGAGAAATGAGGCCGTCAGGGCATGGCTTCAGCCATGCCATATTGGTTATGCCAAGGCGCGGCTTTAGCCGCTGAGGGATCGGGAAGGCTCAGTAATCAACTTTGTCGATATCGATAACTGTTGACATACCCAAGGGCAGAACAGATTATCTGATGTACTTATGACCGAGATCATCAAAATAGTGATCACACAATCTACCGGATTAGTAGTAGCAGGGATTACAGCGGCAGTGGCATATTTGTTCACGAAGAAAAAAGAACGTGATGCCGAATTACGTAGGGAAAAACTCGAACATTATAAAGAACTTGTCTCATGCTTTAGTTTGACCCTTGTTGATGAAGACACTCCTGACGGGCATAGAGCATTCGCACGCGCCACGAATAATCTGAACTTGACTGCACCGCCATCGGTCTTAAAAGCCCTTTACGATTTTCGAGATGAGATTAGAATCGGCAATTCGACTCCATCTCTTGAAAGACAAAAGCTATTACTTTCAAATTTGATGTGTAAAATACGAGAAGACCTTGGCATTATTACTAGCACTATAGAACCTGGTTTTGAATTTAGGATTTACGCATCTGGAATAAAAACTAGTAACTCCACCCATGCAAAAAGTGTGGGCTAAACGCTAAGAAGTTTAGCCCACCGGTCCACCAATAACCTTCATTTCCTACGAACGCAACGTGCCGCCCAGAGATTCCACGGCCTTGACGATCTGCTGCGACCAGGCGGCCACTTCGTCGTCGCGTAAGGTGCGTGCCGCCGATTGGAAGCGCACGCGAAGCAGGAACGAGTACGTGCCCTTGGCCAGTGAGCCACCGCGGAAGACCTCCGCCGGAATTACCGCAATCAGCTCGGCAATCTTCAGCCCCTCAATCTTTGCCTGGATGCTTGCAAACTCCACGCCATCCGCCAGCACAAACGAGAAGTCACGCTCCACCGCCGGATACTTCGAGATGGGCGTATAGGCCGGCTCGCGCAGCGTCAGCGGGAAGAGCGCTTCGATATAAACCTCGGCGACAAAGACATCCTGCTTCAGCTTGCGCTGGGCGGCCACCTCGGGATGAAGCTGGCCGAAGACGGCTACGGTCTTCCCTTCTACCACGGCGCGTGCCGAGCGGCCCGGATGCAGCCACGCGGGCACCTGGCGGTCATAGGCGACGTTGGCGGCAGCGAAGGCGGCGATAAGCTGCTCCACGTCTCCCTTGAGATGGAAGAACGTGAGCGGCGTGGCCTTGGCGTGTACCGTGGCCTCTGCTGACGAGCCGGTGGCAACAAAGGCCAGCGCACCGTGCTCGTCCACCTGCTCACCTTGCATGGCATAGACGTGGCCGCTCTCGAAGAGCCGCACCTCGTCATTGCCGCGATTCAGGTTGTAGGCCACCTGCTGCAACAGTCCGGGCACCAGCGTGGTGCGCATGGTGGAGGCTTCTTCGCTGAGCGGGTTAGCAATGCGAACCGGCTCCGAGGCGGCAAAGGCCTTCGCCTCTTCCTGAGGAATGAACGTGGAGGTCAGCGACTCGTTGTAGCCCAGGGCCAGCAAGCGCCCACGCAGAGCGGCTTGCTTGCGCGCGTTGGGCAATTCCACCACGCCGCCGGAGAACGAAGGCAGCGTGTCGGGAATCTTGAGGTACGAGTAGATGCGCGCGACCTCTTCGATGAGGTCGATCTCGCGCTCCACGTCGAGTCGCCAGGTGGGAACGGTGACCGCAAATTGTTCCCCACTCAAGCCAACAGAGGGCTTGAATGGGCCACCCTCGGACTTTGATGGGGCACCCTGCTCAACCGTGAAGCCCAGGCGGCGCAGGATGCGCGCGATTTCGTTGACCGGAACCTCGACGCCGAGAATGCGCTTGACCTCGGAAGCAGCCAGCGTAATCTGCGGCTGCGCCAGGGTGCGCCCGATCACGTCAATCTCATCGGAGGCCGCGCCACCGGCGGTAGCCAGAATCAGCTCCACTACGCGCGCGCATGCGGCCTGCGTAATGCCACAGTCGGCGCCGCGCTCGTAGCGGTGCGAGGCGTCGGTGTGCATGCCCAAACGGCGCGCCGTGCGGCGGATGCTGACCGGATCGAACCACGCGGACTCGATGAGCACGTTCTTCGTCGCGTCGGTGATCATCGTGGCCTCGCCGCCCATGACTCCCGCAATGCCCACGGGCTTCACCGCGTCGGCAATCACAATGTCCTCGGGCGCCAGCTTGCGCTCCACGCCGTCAAGTGTGGTGATGGTCTCGCCCGCGCGAGCGCGGCGCACAATGATCTTGCCACCTTCGAGCGTATCCAAGTCGAAGGCGTGCGTCGGCTGGCCAATCTCGTTGAGCACATAGTTCGACGCGTCGGCCACGTTGTTAATCGAGCGCTGATCCACCAGTTCCAAACGGTGAGCAATCTTCGCCGGCGACGGACCGATCTTCACCCCGCGCACCACGCGCGCCGTGTAACGCGAGCAACCGTCGGCGGCCTCAATCGTGATGGGAAAATCGCCTGGCGCGCCGGCCGCAACCGTGGCCGCAAGCGGCTTCAGGTCCACGTCGTAAATCGCGCTTACCTCGCGCGCCACACCGTAGTGGTTCATGGCATCGACGCGATTGGTGGTGATCTCCGCTTCCCAGGTCTCATCCGCGCCCTGGCCAAAGTAGCCTTCAATGGCAATACCGCTTACGGTAAGCGCCTCGGCCACCTCGCGGTTCGTAGCCGTTGGCGAAACAAAATCGCGAATCCATTCCGCTGAAATTTTCATTACGCAAACTGCTCCAAAAAGCGCATGTCGCCGTAGAAGAACTGCTGGATGTCGTCCACGTTATAGGTCATCATGGCCAGCCGCTCCACGCCCATGCCGAAGGCGAAGCCACTCAGTTTCTTCGGATCGTAATCGACGAAGCCGAAGACGTTGGGATCGACCATGCCCGCGCCCAGCAGCTCAATCCAGCCGCTCTGCTTGCAGGGACGGCAGCCCTTTCCTCCGCAGAAAGGACACGAGATCGACACTTCCACCGAAGGCTCGGTGAAGGGGAAGAACGAGGGACGGAAGCTGGTCTTCACCTGCGAGCCGAACATCGACTTCATGGCGTGGTCGAGCGTGCCCTTCAGGTCGCCGAAGGTGATGTTGGTGTCCACGCAGAGGCCTTCGAGCTGATGGAAGACGGGCGAGTGCGTGGCGTCCGGCGCGTCGTTGCGGTGCACCTTGCCGGGGCAGATGACGCGCACCGGCGGCTTCAGCTTTTCCATCGAGCGAATCTGCACCGGAGAGGTGTGCGTGCGCAGCAACAGACGGTCGCGCTGTGCCTTCGCCTCCTGCCCGGCCACAAACAGAGTGTCCTGCGTGTCGCGCGCGGGATGGTTGGGCGGAAAGTTCAGGGCCTCGAAGTTGTAGTAGTCACTCTCCACCTCGGGGCCTTCGGCCACGGAGTAGCCCATCTTGACGAACACCGAGATCAGCTCGTCCAGCGTGCGCAGCACCGGATGGCGCACACCCAAGGGGCGCTCAATGCCGGGCAGAGAGATATCGACCGACTCGGCCGCGAGCCGCGCATGTAAAGCCTGCGAGGCGGCTTGCTGCTCGGCCTCGTTCACCAGCGCCTCGGCCTTCTGCTTCAGCAGGTTCACGCGCTGGCCAACTTCTCGCTTCGCGGGGCCGGGCGCGGACTTCAGCCACAATTCGTTGACCTGCGTCAGCAGGCCATTCTTGCGCGCCATCCAGCGGTTGCGAAACTCGGCAAAGGCCGCGGGGGACGCGGCAGCCTGAGCCTCCGCGACCAGCGCCGCCAGCAGTGTTTCGGCGGCCGCATCAAGCGCGGCGGGAGAGAAATCTTCGAGCTTGGGAACGGTGTACATGATGATCTCGATGAGTGCTTTGAGTTGCTACAACGCTGTACCACCTGAACGTGAAAAAGCCACGAAGGCGCGGAGGAAATACTTCCGGCCCTTCGTGGCTTTTGGACTTCGCAGGCTGCGGTGTTACGCCTTCGCCGGAAGGGCGGCCTTGGCCTGCTCGACCAGCGAGGCAAAGCCCGCCGCGTCGGTCACGGCGAGGTCGGCCAGGATCTTGCGATCCAGTTCGATGCCGGCCACCTTCAGCCCGTGCACAAACTGCGAATAGCTGATGCCGTTCAGCTTGCAGGCGGCGCTGATGCGCACGATCCACAGCGAACGGTACTGCCGCTTCTTCTGCTTGCGGCCAATGAATGCAAACTTGAGGCCACGCTGCACAGCTTCCTGTGCCGCCTGGTAGAGCTTGGACTTTGTGAGGAAATAACCACTCGCCCGCTCTAAGATCTTTTTGCGCTTATCACGGCGCTTTGTACCACGTTTTACGCGAGGCATTGCTGGAACCTTCCTTTTGTTTCCACCGCTCGGGCCATGCCCGGCGGGATTCTGGCGGCTGGAGGCAGGAGGCGCTAGACCTTGTGACCTCTTCACACACCCGGGGCTTGCGGCCCCTTGGGGTTACACCGGACGATCCGTGGCCGTCCGGCGGGCGATCCCTTTTTAGTAGGGGATCATCCTCAGAACCTTGGGAAGATCGGCCTTATCGACCATTCCACCCATGTCCATCTGACGCTTGCGCTTGGTGTCCTTCGAAGTCAGGATGTGGCGCTGGAAAGCGCGGCCGCGCTTTACCTTGCCCGTGCCCGTCTTCTTGAAGCGCTTGGAAGCGCCGCTGTGAGTCTTCAACTTCGGCATGGTTCACTTGTCCTAAAAGACGGCCCAAAGGCCATCCTTTCTATTAAACACGAGAACGCACCCGGAGGGCAAACCTCTCCCTTTTGCGTGCTGCTCGCGAACTGGTTGATCCGGCGCGGGCCTTGGCTGGCCGCGCCCGTGCGGATTACTTCTGCACTTTCGGCGGAGCCAGAATGAGGTGCAGCGTGTTGCCTTCCTGACGCGGCATGTTCTCCACGATCGCCTTGTCACCAAGGTCGCCGATCAGCCGGGTCAGGATCTCGCGTCCCAACATCTGGCGGGTCATTTCGCGGCCACGGAAGAAGATCGTCGCCTTTACCTTATCGCCTTCACCCAGGAAGCGCAGAGCATGGTTCTTCTTGGTCTGGTAGTCATGCTCGTCCACATTGATGCGGAATTTGACTTCCTTGAGTGTGACGATTTTCTGGTTCTTCTTAGCCGCGCGCTCCTTCTTTTCCTGCTCATACATGAACTTACCAAAGTCCATGATGCGGCAGACCGGGGGCTGCGCGGTCGGTGAAACTTCCACCAGGTCCAATGCTCTTTCCCTGGCAATCTTCAGCGCATCCAAGGGAGCCATGATGCCCAATTGCTCGCCTTGGTCGTCAATCACGCGAATTTCGCGGACGCGGATACGCTCATTAGTGCGGACAAAACGCTTGTCGATACAGTCCTCCGTTGGTACCTATACCGCTTAAAGTATAGCACGGACGCAAGTTGACCCCGGCTTCGGGCTGTTTTGCCGGGTTGCGCCGTCGTTTTCCGGACGTCTTTTCAGCCGGCCAGCGCCTTTTCAATCTCCGGGGCAACCTTTTCCGGAGCCGTGGTGGGCGCAAAGCGCTCCAGCACGCGGCCGTCGCGTCCCACCAGGAACTTGGTGAAATTCCACTTGATGGCATCACCCAGCAGGCCGCCGGCCTCGGCCCTCAGAAACTTGTACAGCGGATGCGCCGCGTCGCCGTTCACTTCAATCTTCGAATACAGCGGGAACGACACGCCGTAGTTCAATTCGCAGAAGCCCCGTATGTCCTCATCCGAACCCGGCTCCTGATGCCCAAACTGATCGCAAGGAAAGCCGAGCACCTCCAGCCCCTGCGCGCGATATTTCTGAAACAGATCTTCCAGCCCCTTGTACTGCGGCGTAAATCCGCACTTGCTGGCCGTGTTGACAATCAGCAGAACCTTGCCGCGGTAGTCCGCAAGCGCCTGTTCCGCGCCGTTGTTCAGCTTGGCGGAAAAATCGTAAACCGTGGACATAATTCGATCCTCCGGCGCCGCCCGGAGTCCGGCCTTAATCCGCCGTCCCCAGCAGCGCGTCGCCCTCTAGGGAATGGATGCGCGCGGTCAGCATTCGGTTCGCGGGGAGCGAGCCTTCCAGCCACAATTTCTGATAATTGTCCGTCAGCGCCTCGGTGCGTCCGTTCTGCTGCTGGGTCAGGGTCAGTGCGCGCAGCGTGCCGCCCACAAACTGCTGCTGAAATTCATGCTTCTTCGCCGACGCCAGCTCGCGCAGAATCCGGTTGCGCGCGCGAGCCTTCGCCACGGGAACCTGATCGGGCATCGCGGCCGAGGGCATTCCTGGCCGCGAGGAGTAGGTAAACACGTGCAGATAGGTGAACGGCAGCCGCGCAATGAACGCGCGCGTCTCCTCAAAGTCGTCATCCGTCTCGCCCGGAAAGCCCACCATCACATCCGCTCCAATGGCCGCCTGCGGCATGGCCAGGTGGATGCGCTGGATGCGGTCCTCGTAATGCCACGGACGGTAGCGCCGCGCCATGCGCCGCAGAATGCGGTCGCTGCCGCTCTGCAAAGGGACGTGCGCGTGCTTGGCGATACGCGCCGATCCGGCGGCCAGCGCGATGAGATCGTCGCTCCAGTCCATCGGCTCCACCGAGCTGATGCGCAGCAGCGGCACCGAGGTGCGTTCGAGGATGACCTTCAACAAGTCGGTAAAACGCAGCCGCCCCAGCGGATCACCGTGGTCCGCGCTGCGCAGGTCGCGTCCCCAGCGGCCCAGGTTGATGCCGCTCACCACCAACTCCTGGTAGCCGTTGGCCACCAGTTGATCGACGTTGCGCAGCACCTCGCCCAAAGGAAGCGAGCGGCTGCGTCCGCGCACAAAGGGAATCACGCAGAACGAGCAGCGGTTGTTGCAGCCGTCCTGCACCTTCAGATTGGGACGCGTCTTTTCGTTGTCTGAGTCGAAGACCGGCGCGGCCATCAGTTCGGTGTGGGCAAAGATGTCCTCCACCACCACCGGCGCGGGAGGCGGCGGCACGGCCTCCGTGGCGGGCGCGGCCGTCAGCGACTCCACGGCGAGAAACGCGCCCGAGGCGGCGATCTCCGCCAGGCGATGCTTGTGCGAGTTGCCCACCACCAGTGATACGCCTTCAAGCGCGGCAATCTCCTGCGGCGCCCGCTGCGCGTAGCAGCCGGTGACGAGGATGCGCGCCTGCGGATTGTGACGATGAATGCGGCGAATGGCGGCCCGCGCGTCCTGGTCGGCCGAAGAGGTCACGGTGCAGGTGTTCAGCACCACCACCTCGGCCTCCTCCGCGGACGCAGCCCGGATCATGCCGCTCTCATTGAGTTGGCGCTCGATGGCGGCTCCGTCAGCCTGGGTGGCGCGGCAGCCGAAGTTTTCTACGTAATAACGGCCCACGTAATGATTATAGATAGAGGGAAGGCAGAAGAGGAAAGGCAAACATCTCCTGCCGCCGGAAGCCTGCCACCTGGGTGACGGAGATTAAGTGGAAGCGTGTGCCGTAGCGGCACACGCGGTTCACGGCCCCTGCGCAATGGCGCAAATCCATGCAGACTTACGCCCGTGTCATCAGCCGGCCATACTGGTCGTCTTTTTCTGTTCCGAGAAGCATTCGCGGCAGAAGACTGGCCGGCCCTGTGTCGGACGGAACGGTAGAACGGTCTCTTTTCCGCAACCCGAGCAGGTCGCCACCGTCTCCTGCTTGGTAAACGTGCGGCCTCCCGATTGTGAAGGTTGGCGCTTCAGCTTGCAGTTCTTGCAGCGCTTGGGCAGATTCTTGAATTGTTTGTCGTGGAAAAAAAGCTGTTCTCCCGCGGTGAAGATAAAGTCCTCTCCGCAATCCACGCACTTCAGCACTCTGTCCTGGAATTCCATGGGCACCCCTTTCCGGCCCTTCCACAAAACTTCCTTTGCTAGCGTCCACCCGCGGCAGCAGGGGAATGCCGGACCCGATTCCAGCAAACGGCCGCGGATTCCTTGGCCCATCTGCGCGGTTTCCCCGTATTGCCCCGCACAGGCAAGAGTAGCCACTTAGTGCCATACGTCTTGCAGTGCGGAATATTACAATGAAATTAGCGCGCCCGCGAGAAATTTTTGCGGGTACCAAAATGGTCCAAGTTGTTGCTGCCGAAAGATTAATTCAGTCGATTGCATTGTATTTTTCCCGAGTGTCGAAATTCTGTCTTTTCGCGAAGGTAAAACCATCCCCGTTCCCCCACTCCGGCCTCTTCTGTTATGTTCAATTCTTTGGGGCATGACTCTTATGCCCTCGGAATCCGTTTTCGCCGGGAGGAGGTCTCGATGATTCGCTCCTATAAGGGCATTACGCCCACCGTTCCCGCCTCGTGCTTTGTGGACGTGTCCGCCCAGGTTATCGGCGATGTTGTCCTTGGCGAGGACGCTAGTATTTGGATGAACGCCGTCGTGCGCGGAGATGTCCACTCCATACGCATCGGCGCCCGCACGAATATCCAGGACAACTCCTGCCTGCACGGCATGTTGGGCAAATGGCCGGTCATTCTGGGCGAAGATGTCACCGTGGGCCACACCGTAACCCTGCACGGCTGCGTGGTGGAAGACCGCTGCCTCATTGGCATGGGAGTCATTGTGCTCAACGGCGCCCGAATTGGGCACGATTCCATTTTGGCGGCCGGCACACTGATTCCCGAAGGCACCGTGGTTGAGCCCGGTTCACTTTGGATGGGTGCTCCCGGCAAATTCCGCCGCTTGCTTACAGAAGAAGAAAAGGCCTCGATTATGACGTACCGCACCAACTATCTGGGATATAAGGACCAGTATTTGCAGGAGATAAGCAAGTGAGTTCGAATGGAGCACCGCTAACCACGGAAACGAAGACGGTCGGAATTCTGGTTTACCCCGATGTGGAGGTGCTGGACTTCTGCGGCTGTTACGAAGTGTTTGCCACCACGCGCCTGGACGAAGAGACGCGCCGCGAGTCGCAGTCGCCCATCCGTCAGTTGCTGATCTCGGAAACCAGGGACACCATCGTTGCCAACGGCGGCATGAAGATCATCCCTGATGCGGACTTCGACGATTGTCCCGAGCTGGACATGCTGCTTGTGCCCGGTGGGCACGGCATCCGCGCTCTCTTCCACGAGCCCGCTTACCTCGACTTCCTCAAGAAGATGGCACGCATCGAACGCCTGGCCTCGGTGGGCACCGGCTCCCTTCTGCTGGGAGCCGCCGGGTTGCTGGTGGGCAAGACGGCCACCGTGCACTTCCACTCCGTGGACTTCTTCCGCGAAAAATTCCCGCAGACTTCCCTGCTGCCCGAGCTATCGATGGTCGTGGACGGCAACATCTCCACCGCCAACAGCATCCGCGCCGGCATCGACATGGCTCTGTACCTGGTGGGGCGCATCTACGGCGAGGCCATTGCCACGGCGTCGGCGCAGCAAATGGACTACCCTTATCCCAACGAGACTTTCCGGGCAAGGAACGGTAAACGATGATCAAAGCTGTACGAGGCACGCGCGACCTGCTGCCTCCCGACACCGCGCTATGGAACTTTGTGGAGCGCAAGGTGCGCGAGGTCTTTGCGCGTTACAACTATCAGGAGATACGCACCCCTGTCTTTGAGTCCACCGAGCTATTCAGCCGCGGCGTGGGCGAAGAGACCGACATCGTCAGCAAGGAGATGTTCACCTGGGAGGACAAGGCCCGCGCCGCCAGCGAAAAGACGCAGTCGCTCACCCTGCGCCCGGAGAACACCGCCGGCGTCGTCCGCGCCTACATTGAGCACGAGCTGGGACGCAGCGGCCTGCTGCAAAAGCTCTACTACATTGGTCCGCAGTTCCGCCGCGAGCGCCCGCAAAAAGGCCGCTACCGCCAGTTCTTCCAGATCGGCGCCGAAGTGATCGGTCCGCAGACCGCGGGCAGCGAGCTGCCCATGCGCGATGCCGAAGCGCTGGACATGCTCACGTCTCTTATGGACGCCGTGGGACTGAAGGGCTGGACGCTTTATCTGAACTCGGTGGGCTGCCAGGAGTGCCGCCCGCGCTACAACCAGGCGCTGCGCGAGGCCCTGGCCGGCGTGAAGGACAAGCTCTGCTCGGACTGCCAGCGCCGCGCCGAAACCAATCCGCTGCGTGTGTTGGACTGCAAGGTTCCCGAGGACCAGGACATTATCAACGCGCTGCCCAAAATTGCCGAGTATCTGGACGAGGGCTGCCGCACGCACTTCGCCGAGGTTTGCGCCATTCTGGACACGCTCGGCGTGCCCTACCAGGTCAATCCCCGCATGGTGCGCGGGCTGGATTACTACACGCGCACCACCTTCGAGTTCACGCACGGCGAGTTGGGCGCGCAGTCGGCGATGCTCGGCGGCGGACGCTACGACGGCCTCAGCGAGCAGATTGGCGGTCCCAAGGCTCCGGGCATTGGCTTTGCCATTGGCGAAGACCGCCTGGTGCTGGCCTTGCAGGCACAGCAGACGGAAGCCGCGGAACCTTTGCCGGCCTTCGTGATGCCGCTGGGCAAGGGCACCAACCGCCACGCCATGAAGCTGGCACGCGAGCTGCGCTCGGCCGGCATCGCCGTGGACGTCAGCGATGAGAGCTTCCGCCTGAAGAAGAGCTTTGAGACGGCGGAAAAACTCGGCGCCAAATACGCCGTCATCGTGGGCGAAAACGAAGTGGCCGCCGACGCCTTCAACGTCAAGGATCTGAAGAGCGGCGAGCAAAAAACCATTGCCCGCGCCGAGCTGGCTGCGTTTTTGGCCGGATAATCGCGGGAATTTACCTTTTCACGGAATGGCGCGTGCAGCATGGCGCGCCATTTGTCGTAGGATAGAGAGATGCGGAGCTAACTCCGCGCCACGGATAGAGATCATGCAACTGGATGTATTAGGCGATTGGAAGCGGACGCACCGCTGTGGAGACCTGCGCGCCTCCGATGCCGGTAAAACCATTACCCTGATGGGATGGGTCAACCGGCGGCGCGACCATGGCAACCTCATCTTCGTCGATCTGCGCGACCGTTCCGGCATCACGCAGATCGTCTTCGACAAAGAGCGCGACCCCGGGATGCACGCGCGCGTGGAGGCCGTGCGCAACGAATACGTGCTGGCCGTCACCGGCAAGGTCAATCCCCGCTCGGACGCAACGATCAATCCCAAGATGGACACGGGTGAGATTGAAGTGGTGGCCGATGAACTGCGCCTGCTGAACGAGAGCAAGCTGCCGCCCTTTGCTCCCGGCGATGCCAACCTGTCGGTAAACGAAGAGGTGCGCCTGAAGTACCGCTACCTCGACCTGCGCCGTCCGGAAATGCATCACAACGTCGAAATGCGTCACCGCGTCACGCTGGCCATTCGCAATTACCTGTCCGGCCTGGGCTTCTACGAGATTGAAACGCCCATCTTGACGCGCTCCACGCCGGAAGGCGCGCGCGACTACCTCGTCCCCAGCCGCGTCCACCCCGGCGAGTTCTACGCGCTGCCACAGTCGCCGCAGATCTTCAAGCAATTGCTGATGATCGGTGGCATGGACCGCTACTTCCAGATCGCCCGCTGCTTCCGCGATGAGGATCTGCGCGCCGACCGCCAGCCGGAGTTCACCCAGATCGATCTCGAGCTGGCCTTCCCCACCGAAGACGTGATTCACAAGGTGGTCGAGGGCTTCCTCGACGCGGCCTTCAAGGCCGCCGGACACACCATCGAGCGCCCGTTCCCCGAGATGCCTTACGACGAGGCCATCCGCCAGTACGGCATCGACAAGCCCGACCTGCGCCTGCCGGCGATGACCGATGTGAAGGCGGCCTTCCCGACCGACGCCCTGGCCACCTTGCAGGTGGAGCAAGACCTGCCCTTCGTCGTGATTCGCACGCCGAAGGTTGGCGACCTCTCACGCAAGGAGCGTGACGAACACAAGCTGCTCGTCAGCGAGAAGCAGGCCAAGGTCATCAAGTTCTTTGACGACTTCAAGCGCCTGGAGAAATCCTGGCCCCAGGCGATTGCCAAGGTCCGCGAGCTGTGCGGCGCCGAGGAAGGCGACCTGCTGATTCTGGTGGGCGCGCCGAAGAAGGAAGCGGCTGAAAGCGGCAACGATGCCGCCGCCGCGCGCCGTTTGCATCGCGAGAGCTTTTCCGTCTATTCGCAGGCGGGACTGCTGCGCCTAGCCCTGGCGCAGAAGTACGCCGAGCGCCACAAGGCCTTCGAGCAGCAGGCCTTCAAATTCCTCTGGGTCACCGACTTCCCCTCTTTCGAGTGGGACGAGAACAGCAGCAAGTGGACCTTTGCCCACCACCCGTTCACCTCGATCCACGAGGACCATCAGGAGCTTCTGGCCGAGGGCGTCAAGGCGCAGCGCGATCCGAACTCCGCGCTGGGCTCCATCCGCGCCCGCGCCTACGACGTGGTGTTGAACGGCACGGAGCTCGGCTCGGGATGGATTCGTATTCACCAGCAGGAAGTGCAGGCCAAGATCTTCGAGGCTCTGGGCATGGACGCGGAAGAGCAGAAGCTGCGCTTCGGATTCTTCCTGGAAGCCTTGCAGTACGGCACGCCGCCGCACGGCGGCATCGCCCTGGGGCTGGATCGCATCGTGATGATCCTGGCCGGCGCGGCCAACCTGCGCGAGGTGATTCCCTTCCCC
>JARLGJ010000027.1 GCA_031296105.1 Acidobacteriota bacterium
GCTCCCAAGCCCTCTGCACCGGTGAAGGTGGAAGCCGCCAGGAACGACGCGCCAGTCTTCGATGCGGCGCGGCCCGTGCTAACCAAGCCGCAGCCTGCGGCCTCCAGCACTCCGCCCAGGGCGCAGGCGGAGAACAAGCCCGCGGCTCCTGCTTCCTCCGAGCGCGGCGCTGGTCCCTTGCTGGCCGATGGCAAGTATTTCTCCAACGGGCAGGAAGCCAGGCCCGCCCCGGTAAGAACCGAGGAAGCACCGGCGCCGGGTAAGCCTCAGGACAACGAAGCCGGCGCGCCGGTCTCCAACGAGTCCACCAAGACCGAAGTGGCCAACCTGGACGGCCCTGAGACGAAGGCCACTGCGGGGCCGACCTCCAAGCCCACGGTGCAGGTGGTAGCTCCGCGCGAAGAGGCAAAGGCCAAGCCGGAGAACAAGCCGGAAGAAAAGAAGACCGTGGCCAGTTCGCGCCGTGGACAGCGCATGCCGAACGGACATCAGGCTAAACCGGCCTCCAACGGCGAGACGTCTTTGATCCGCGCCCTGGGCCTGAAAGTGGGCCGCATCGTGATTGACGCCGGTCACGGCGGACACGACACCGGAACGATTGGTCCCAATGGGCTTTTGGAAAAGGATCTGGTGCTGGACGTGGCACTGCGCCTGGGCAAGCTGCTGCAATCGAAGATGGGCGCCGACGTCATCTACACTCGCGACGACGACACGTTCGTTCCCTTGGAAACGCGCACGGCCATCGCCAACCAGAAGCAGGCCGACCTGTTCATCTCCATCCACGCCAACTCCAGCCACGACCAGTCGGCGCGCGGCGTGGAGACCTACTACTTGAACTTCAATCCCTCGCCCGATGCGCTGGAAGTGGCGGCGCGCGAAAACGCCGTCAGCGAGAAGTCGGTGCACGAGCTGAGCGACCTGGTGAAGAAGATCACGTTGAAGGAAAAGGTGGACGAGTCGCGCGAGTTCGCCTCCGACGTGCAGCAGTCGCTCTACCAGGGCTTGCTCGGAAAAGAAAAAGGGATGCGTGACCGCGGCGTGAAGAAAGCGCCGTTCATCGTGCTGATCGGCGCCAACATGCCGTCAATCCTGGCCGAGATCAGCTTTGTCAGCAACCCCGGCGACGAAAAGAAACTGAAGACGCCGGAGTATCGCGAGAAGATCGCCGAGTCGCTCTACCGCGGCATCTCCCGCTACATCGGCGGCCTCAGCGGGGTGAAGGTGGCCAGCGCTGCCCTCCCACACGACACGCAGGACTAGCCCTTATGAAAGCTGCGCGATGGACCGTGATGCTCGCCTTGGCCGTAGTTCTCTATTTCTGCGTGGCGGCCAACATCCAGTTGCAGATCGACTACACAAAGTCCATGCCCAGGTCGCCGCAGCCTTCCACCGGCCGCATCTACCCCGTGGACGTCAGCCATGACGTCCACCGCTATGTCACCCAGCAGGAACTCACTCACTCCCAGGTTGTGCAGCTCGGCCTGTATCCTCTGGCGTTGGTTTGTTTGATTGGAATTGGCGTGGCAAAAGTGGCGATGCGATAAGCCAAGGAAGACATATAGCTCCCAGGTTAGCGCCAACAACAGGCGCGAACCCTTCGCTCTGCTCAGGGCAGGCTCTGGGGCCCACCGTTCGATGTAGTTCCGGCAAATGACCAAACAAAAGACCCTACCTCGCGGCAGGGCCTTTGTAATTCGTACTTCGTCAATCGTCAATGACGCAATCGTCAATCCAACAATTCCCTACTTCTTGGCCGCCTGGTACTCCTCATAGGGGCCTTTGAAGTCTTCGATGGGCTGGTCTTTCTCGAAGTGCCAGATGCGTGTGGCAACTTCGTCGATCAGGTCGTGATCGTGCGTCACCAGCAGCACCGTGCCGGGATACTTCTGCAGCGCGATGTTCAGCGCGTTAATGGATTCCAGGTCCAGGTGGTTCGTTGGCTCGTCCAGCACCAGCACGTTGGGCTTCTGCAGCATCAGCTTGCAGAAGAGCAGGCGCGCGGTTTCGCCGCCCGAAAGAACGTCGGTGCGCTTGTTGCCCTCGTCGCGGGCAAACAGCATCTGTCCCAGGTAGCCGCGGATTTCTTCGTCGGCCGCGCCGGGATCCCACAGGTGCAGCCACTCGAAGGCCGTCATGCCGGGCTGCACCAGGGCGCGGTGATCCTGCGCGAAGTAGCCCACCGAGGCCTCGTGCCCCCAGATAACCTTGCCCGCGCTCAGAAACTCTCCATCGTAGCCGCTGGTCGCGCGCAGCTCCTTCATGGGAGTGGTCGGCGAGTTGGCCAGCAGGGCGTTGATCAGCGTGGTTTTGCCCATGCCGTTGCGGCCCACCAGCGCAACTTTATCGCCGCGCGTCAGGCTGGAGGTAAACGGCCGCACCACCTCGTGACCGTCATAATCCTTGGCCACCGCTTCCAGCTCCAGAATGTGCTTGCCCGACGGACGCGTCTGGTCGAACTTGATGTACGGGCGCTGGATGTTGGACTTGGCAAGCTCGGTCAGTTGCAGCCGCTCCACTTCCTTGCGGCGGCTCTGCACCTGGCTGGACCTGGTGCCGGCCGCAAAGCGGGCGATGAAGTCGTTCAACTGCGAGATCTTCTTTTCGCGCTGCGCGTTGGCCGATTCAATCTGCGAGCGCACCTGCGTCTTGGCCAGCACCATCTCGTCGTAGGTGCCGGTGTAGGTGATGATGGTCTCGTAGTCGATGTCGGCGATATGCGTGCACACGCTGTTCAGGAAGTGGCGATCGTGCGAGATGACGATCAGCACGCCGTCGTAGCGGTTCAGGAACTCCTGCAGCCAGTGAATCGAATCGAGATCGAGGTGGTTCGTCGGTTCGTCCAGCAGCAGCGCGCCGGGATGCCCGAAGAGGGCCTGCGCCAGCAGCACGCGAACCTTCTGGCCGCCCTGTAGCTCGCCCATTTGGCGATCATGCAGTTCGTCGGGCAGGTCAAGACCTTGCAGCAGCACGGCGGCGTCGCTGTCGGCGGAGTAGCCGTCCTCATCGCCGACGATGCCTTCCAGCTCGCCCAGGCGCATGCCGTCCGCGTTGGTCAGCTCAGGCTTGTTGTAGAGCTGCTCGCGCTCTTCCATGGCCGCCCACAGGCGCTTGTTGCCCATGATGACCGTGTCGATGACGCGATAAGCGTCAAAGGCAAACTGGTCCTGGCTGAGCACGCCGAACTTGCGCGGGCGCACCACGTTGCCCTTCTGCGGCTCCAATTCGCCGGTCAAGAGCTTCATGAACGTGGACTTGCCCGCTCCGTTGGGCCCGGTCAGGCCATAGCGGCGCCCGGGAATAAAGGCCGTGGACACGTCTTCAAACAGAATCTTTGCGCCGTAGCGCATGGAAATACCGGAAACAGAAATCATCTTGTGCTTTTCTACTTGTTTGGAGTGCTGGAATTTGCCGGCAGGCGGGAGCGCACTGATCTCTTCCAGAATACCATGCCCCGAGCTTCCCTTTGCCTGATAGACCACATTGGGAACCTTCGCGCCCTCTGCATGGTCTAATAGTAGTGTGGACCGTATACCGAGCCGAATGAAGCCTCTCCTCTCCAATTTCGCCCTCCTGGCCGCCGCGCTGCTGGCGATGCCTCTTTTGCTGGCGGCGCAAACGGCGCCCACGGCACCGGCCAAGACCGCCGCTCCTCTGCTGCCTGAGGCCTTTGCCGGCTGGGAACTCTCCGGCACGGCGCAACAAGGCACCGAGCCGCATAAATTGGACGCCACCTCGGCCGCCGTGCTGGCGGAAGACCGCTTTAAAGACTACGAGATTGCCACCTACAAGAACGGCGGCCGCACCTTGACCCTGCGCGCGGCACGCTTTGCCGACGCCGAGGGCGCCTATGCGGCCTTCACCTTCTTCCGCCAGCCGCGAATGCGCCAGGAGGAGATCGGCACGCTGGCCGCCTCGCTCAACGAGCGCGTGTTGTTCTTTGTGGCAGACATCGTGGTGGACGCGCAGTTCGACCACCTGACCGGCATGAGCGGATCGCAACTGCGCGAGCTGGCCAAGCTACTGCCTGCGGCCAAGGGCTCCGCGGCCGAGTTGCCCGCGCTGCCCAACTACCTGCCACGCAAGCGCCTGGTGCCGCAAACCTCGCGCTACCTGATCGGACCGGCGGCGTTTGCCGCGCTCAACAGTGACCTTCCGGCAACGGCTATCGACTTCAACAAGAGCCCGCAGATTCTCTGGTCGCGCATTGACGGCACAGCGCCTGGCTCTGCCGAACTGCTGATGGTCAGCTATCCCACGCACATCATCGCCATGCAGCAGCTTGCGGCCCTGGAGCAGTTGCCCGCTCCGCTCGACGGCGGCGTGAGCCTGGCCAAGCGCAGCGGCCCCATCCTGGCCTTGGTGCGCGGACAGATCTCGAACTCAGATGCGCAGCGCGTGCTGGGCGCCATCAACTACGACGCCAACGTCACGTGGAATGAAAACGCGGGACGGAGCAAACGCGACAACATCGGCAACCTGGTGGTCGCCGCGCTCACGCTGGCCGGCATTTTCATCCTGCTGGCGCTGGGCTCAGGAGCGGTTTTCGGCTTCGGAAAACACTTTTTGCACCATTTATGGTTCAAAACGACGGGCAGAAAGATGGACGACGGTGCCATGATCCGGCTGGACCTGGAGGAGCATAAACAGGAGCCGAAGTGACGCTAAGCTGTCTTACGGCAACGGCTTAGCCCTGAAAACCATGCCGGATGACATTTTTTGTCACTCATGAATTTCTAGAGACTAAAAGTTAAGTTATTGAAAATAAAGACATTTAATTCCTAGAATTCCCTTGACACCCTGTTTTCTAGGCTCATAGTATTTGTTCAGAAAGTTTTGACGGTCTAGCCTCCGTTGGAACTATTCTCCCTTGAAGAAAAGGTCGCCCAGTTGCCGGGCGGCCTTTTCGTTTGTGCGATTATTCTTGTGTCGCGCAGCTCGTGCGCGACGCGTTCGCACACAGGATGAGATGGACATGTATCGATGCGTGGCGCTTGCTTGATGCAGTAAGCTGAAAGTGCAGCGGAAGGTATCTCGGAAAAGCAAAAGGCACTCCGCAGGGGGAGCGCCTTTCAGAAATTCTATGGAGCCGACGACCGGAGTTGAACCGGTGACCTGTCGATTACGAATCGACTGCTCTACCAACTGAGCTACGTCGGCGAAACCTATTCCATAGTAACGGGCACGGCGAATTTCGTAAAGAGCGTGGGCAGTGGATATCCCGCGGGCGCGAAGTTGCCTCTGCCGCGGTGCAGAAACGATGGAATCTGCGTGGTATGCGCGCGCAGCGCATGATTCCATGCTTGCAATGCGAGGATTGCGTGCGATAATGGCCTCGAACGACAGCCCTAACATACCGTGAATCAATTTGATCGATCGGATGTCCTGCGCATACTTCGCATTACCGCCCGCCAGCTCAGCGGTTGGCAGCGGGCGGGGCTTGTCGCCTCGGCGGATGTCTTTTCCTTCTTCGATCTCCTCCAAGTCAAAAAGATACGCGACCTGCGCGCCAAGCGCGTAAAGAGCGCTACGATTCTGGCCTCTCTACAGGCCATGCAGCGCCGCGTGGCCGGCATGGAGAATCCTCTGCTGGAGGCCAGTTCGTTCAACATAGGCACGCGCATCGCCTTCCGCACGGCGGGCCGCGTGCTCGATCCCATCGACGGACAGTTCGTGCTGGACTTCTCGCCCTCGGGCAAGGTGTTGGAGACCACGCGCGCCAAGCGTCCGCGCGCCGTGCTGCCGGTGCTGCCGGATACGGTGGCCGACCTGTTTGCCCGCGGCGTCTCGCTGGAAGAGGACATTCTGTCGGTCCCCGATGCCATTCGATGTTACAAGTCCGTGCTGGAGATCGATGCCAGCTACGCCCCGGCGCACATCAACCTCGGCACCCTTTACTACAACCAGTCGGACTACGAGCTGGCCGAGCAGCACTATCGCAAGGCCGTGGAAGCCGATCCGCGCTACGCCCTGGCGTACTTCGATCTGGGCAACGTGCTGGATGAGACGCAGCGCGTGAACGACGCCATCAACGCCTACAAAAGCGCCCTGCAACTGGCTCCCACCTACGCCGACGCCCACTACAACCTGGCGCTGGCCTACGAGCGCTCCCGCCAGCCGCGTTTAGCGCTCAAACACTGGCGCGCCTACCTGAAGCTGGACGGACGCGGCCCATGGGCCATCCACGCCCGGGCGCAATACCACAAGCTGCTTGACTCCGAGAGCTTGAAGCTGGTCAGCAACCGCTAACTGTCCGTCTCCGAAAGACTGCACTTCCCCACTCCCCTTCGATTTTCTTGCCTTGCACGCGGAACTTGATACAATCGCCGGTCTGCCTGATCACACCTTGCAAGGAAGGTTCTGCCATGCCGATTGAAACCGGACGTGAGAATGCTCCGCAGCCGCTGCTTACCCTCACCGAGGACGAGCAACTCTTTCGCGACAACATACGCAAATTTGCCGAAGAAACCATCCAGCCCCTGGTGAAGGAGATGGACGAAAAGGGCGTGATGGATCACGGGCTGGTCGAGCAGTTTCACCAGCTTGGCATCATGGGCATCGAGGTTCCCGAACAATACGGCGGAGGCGGCGGCACATTCTTTGAGGCCATCCTGGCCGTCGAGGAACTTTCGCGCGTCGATCCCTCGGTGGGCGTACTGGTGGATGTGCAGAACACCCTGGTGAACAACGCCCTCATCCGCTGGACCACCGAGGCGCAGCGGCAGAAGTACCTGCCGAAGATGTGCAACGAGTGGGTCGGCTCTTACGCCCTCAGCGAAGCAGCGGCCGGCTCCGACGCCTTTGCCCTGCAGACGCGCGCCGAAGACAAGGGCGGCCACTGGCTGCTGAACGGACAGAAGCTCTGGATCACCAACGGCAAGGAGTCCAACCTGTTCATCGTGATTGCCACGGTGGACCCGTCGCTGGGCTACAAGGGCATTACGGCCTTCATCGTAGAGAAGGGCTTCCCCGGCTTTTCGGTGGGCAAGAAGGAGGACAAGCTGGGCATTCGCGCCTCCTCCACCTGCGAGTTGATCTTTGAAGACTGCCAGGTGCCCAAGGAGAACCTTTTGGGAGAGGTAGGCAAGGGTTACAAGGTGGCCATTGAGACATTGAACGAGGGGCGCATCGGCATTGCCGCCCAGATGCTGGGACTGGCCCAGGGCGCCTGGGAGGCGGCTGCAAAGTACGCCAAGGAGCGCAAGCAGTTCGGCCAGCCCATTGCCAACTTCCAGGGTGTGGCCTTTGAGTTGGCACAGATGGCCACCGAGATCACCGCCCTGCGGCTGATGGTGTACAACGCCGCCCGCATGAAGGACGCCGGCATCGGCTTCCTGAAGGAGGCGGCCATGGCCAAGCTCTACGCGGCCCAGGTGGCCGAGCGCGTGGCGTCCAAATCGGTAGAGGTTTTCGGCGGATACGGCTTTACCAAGGATTACCCGGTAGAAAAATTCTACCGCGACGCGAAGATTGGTAGTATCTACGAAGGAACTTCGAATATGCAGCTTTCCACGATTGCCAAGCTGATGCTTGGCTAGGGAAGGTTGAAGGTGCGATGACCGCCAAAAAGAAGCCTTCCGTGACCGCGAAGCCGGCAGCCGCCCCGCCACCGCTCTATGAGCGGCGCAAGTTCGAGCGGGTGGGAATTCCTTCGGCGGCGTTTGCCCAGGACGCAACGGGTCACGAGTTAGGCAGCGTTTTGGAAACCAGCGGAGGCGGGCTGCGTCTGAGTCCCGCCTCGCCCTGGGCTCGCCTCTCCCTTAAAAAAGGACAGCAACTCATGCTGACCATCGTGGAACCGGCCACGGGAAACGCCACCGATGTCTATGTCGAAGTAACCCACACGGGACACCAGACAGTCGGCTTGCGCTTCCTTTGAGTTGGTTCCGGAAATTCGGACAGGGGTTTAAGTGGCGGCTCTGTTCTCTGTCAGCCTAAGATGGCTGAGAAAAGGAGAGCACGATGAGCCGACGTCCGCGCCGGAACCACTCGGCGGCATTCAGGGCGAAGGTGGCCTTGGCCGCCGTCAAGGGCGAGAAGACCTTGGCTGAGTTATCCATTCTCCGGCAGCCGGATGCTGCGCGGTCTGCTCGCGCAGTACGGCCTCACCGCGGGCCGCCGCCACATTCGTACGCTGATGCGGCGCATGGGTATCGACGCGCTCTATCGCCGCCCGAACATCTCGCGTCCCGCGCCTGGACACCGCATTTAGCCCTACCTGCTGCGCGGCATGGCTATCACCCGGCCCAACCAGGTCTGGGCCATGGACATCACATACATCCCGATGGCGCGCGGCTTCGTCTATCTCGCCGCAGTCGTCGACTGGTTAAGCCGCCGCGTGCTCAGCTGGCGGCTGTCGATCACCATGGATGTTTCGTTTTGCCTCGATGCCTTGGAAGAAGCACTTCTGGGGAATGGAAATCCGGAAATCTTCAACACCGATCAGGGCAGCCAGTTCACCAGCCAGGCTTTCACCGGGCGACTGAAAGAAGCCGGCAGCCGCCCCCACTCCAGCCTGAAGGCCCAAACGCCCGATCAGGTATACTCGCAACGCCTGCCAGAACCAACGGCAGCCTCACCCGAAAGACAGACCCGCCACTTAAGTAAAGGCAAAATCTGTCCAAACAAACGGAACCAGCTCAATGGGAAGCATCTGGGGTCAATCAGCGGCTCTATGTTTCATTGTGCAGAAGCAGTGTTACCTTCCAGCGCCATCAGCTTCTGTTGTGCAGGATGAAAGTCCGGCTCGATCTTTATTGCTCGTTTGTAACTATCCATTGCTTGCGGCTTCTGGCCCGCTTTCTCGTAGGCCTGGCCAAACAGGTAGTACACCTCTCGCGAGTTTGGACACGCCAACTCGTAAGCCTTAAGCAGCCCTAGGGCAGCCGCCGGGGCGCGCTCGATCAACGCGTAAACCCAACTGTTCAGCAACCGGCTCTCCTCTAATTTGAATGCCGGATACTCCGCGTGCATCTCTGTATAGACCTCGGGTGCTTGCTCAAATCCACGTCTCCCGAGTTCCGCGCGGAAGCCATCGAGGGTTGGCGCCGCCCCCTGCGCCGCGCGTGATGTTAACCTCATGACCGACGCTGGCACGCCATTCTCTTCTGACGTTTTCTTCAGGAAGGCCAGGCCCGCCGGATCCTGCTTCAGGTGCGCATCCAGAAACTCCAGCGTGTAACGCTCGATCCATGCCCGGCTGAGAATAATTTCTTCTTCGTGGCTGTGCACATCACCAGCCGCGGGTGCGTCGTGGTGTTCGAGAGAAGGAAAGTTACCATGCTTCATCTGCAGCATCCAGGCCACGGTAACATCACCATGTTTCCAGGCATACAGAGCGTTTTCCGTCCCCTGCTCCCCCTGTAAGTCCCCAGCTGGGTCTGGGCGCTGATGGCCACCAAAGAAGATGAGTGGGATCGACATCTGCTCCGGGTGCACATCTCCCGCATGCTTCACCACCTCGGGCGCATAGCGCAAGGTGCCATCGATACCCACCAGTGCTTTGATGCGACTATCTCGCGCCGCGGCGAAGAGGCCGGCGAGACCTCCGTAGCTGTAGCCAGCAACAACCGTCTGGGATGGATCTGCATTGGGTAACGTCTGGGCATAGTCCAGCAGAAACGTGATGTCGCGAGCAAGCATGTTGACGGGCAAGACACCGCCGTCCATGTAGCGGCCCTGAACCGCCGTCGAAGGACTGGCAATTACAACGTACCCATAACTCGCCAGGTATTCGCATAAGGAAGCGTTTTCCCAGGCATCATCGTCCATGCCCGGCCCGTAGATGATCACCGGGTATCGTCCAGCCTCAAGCGGCGCATCGCGGACCGCCCACATTGGGTCAGCCAGAGTCGAGGCCATGCTCTTTTGTAACGATGCTTCTTCTTTCTCCGCATCGAGCTTCTCATAGCGCGCGTCCGATGTAACCAGGTGAAGGTAGTCCGCCACCGTCATCGGCTTTGCATCGGCCTTCTGCGCCGGATACCAGACGAGCGTCTGAATAGGCCGCGCACGCTCTCCGAGAAAAGGCTGGCCGAGCACGTCGGTAGAGAAGCGAAAGTTGCGCGAGTAATCATACTGGTAGACAACCTTCAGCCCAACTGCGTGCGGTCCATGGATATCCACAGATGGAGTGACAGCATTCTGCTCTGCAAACATACGGGTACCGACTAATAACATCACTGTCAACAGGACAAGGGTCTTGACGTCCCTTACTCGCGCGCAAGTCACGCATAACCAACTTTCTGTCTTATTCACGTCCCCATCCTTTACCCTGTGACTTCCATAACAGGAAGCAGACCGTGGGTGTACCGACGATTGCGGTCAACGATCCTACGGGCAGGCCGCCGTGCACAATGGAGCGAGTAAGGTCATCCAGCCCGAGCACGAAGAGCGCGCCCATCAGCCCGGCTGTGGGTAACAGGCGGCGATGATCCGGACCAACTAACATGCGTGCGCAGTGCGGAATTACCAGTCCGACCCAGGCGACGATGCCACTCACCGCAACCTGCGCCGAGACAATCAGCGATACCACGGCAATCACCGTCCAGCGCAGGACGCTAACATTGACGCCCAGTTGCTTCGCATCCATGTCTCCCAGCGATAGCAAATTCATTCGCCAGCGCAGAGCCATCAGCACCGCGCCTCCGAACAGGGTTGGAATGGCGATGGAGGCGACCTTCGTCCAGTCGGCGTTCACAAAGGAGCCGATGATCCAGTCCCTGATCCGGAAGACGTTGCCATAGAACTCAACCAGACCCACCAGGGCGAGAAACAGGGCGCCGATAAAAACTCCCGCCAGGATCAGGATCATGCTGTTATTGCCGCCGTGCGCCAGCTTTGCCAGGCCGAAGGTGCACGCCATGGCAAGCAGTCCGCCCACAAAGGCCAGGACGATAATGCCGGCGGGCGGCAGGTCGAGAGTAATAGCCACAACTCCGCCGAAGGCCGCGCCGGAAGTAACTCCGACAATGTCCGGCCCAACCAGCGGGTTGCGCATCATGCCCTGCAAGGCCGTGCCGGAAATGCCCAGCCCCATCCCCGCCAGCGCCGCCAGCAGCACGCGCGGCGGACGGATGATCTTCATGACGGTGATTTCCTTAAGGTTGAACTGCGCCAGTCCGTGGCCGAAGGGCCACAGCAAATGCAGCAGAACACGGGCCGCGTGAAACGGCGTCATGGGGTAAGCACCCACGCAGAGCGAAGCCACGATGGCAAGCAGCAATGCCGCAGCCAGCAAGAAAGGCGCCGTCCATGCATACTTGTGGGGAATAAGCATCCGTGGAGTTTGCGCCGCGCTGCCGCCTTGCTTCAGGTTCGAATCCTGCGTGGTTATTGGTAGGCTCATTCCCGTCACCGCGCCTGCTGCCTGGCGCGTGAGGCATAAGGCAGCACGGGCACCAGGGTCTCATGCGAGTGCCCTTTGTGTTCAAAGGCCAGTAGCTTGAGATCAACGCCATAAAGGGCGCGCAGGTTCTCTTCGCTCAATACATCTCCGGCCTTGCCGCTCACCAGGTTACTCCCTCCCAACATGAGCAGCGCATTGTCGGCAACCGCCAGGGCGTGGTGCGGATGATGCGTGGTAAACAGGATGGTAAGTCCGTCCTGATGTGACAAGCGGGTAATCCAGTCGAGCACCACAATCTGGTTCTTCAGGTCCAGCGCCGAGGTAGGCTCGTCGAGGATCAGTATCTCGGCATCAGAGACCAGGGCGCGCGCGAAGATCACAAGCTGCCGCTCGCCGCCCGAGAGTTCATGGAAAGGATGCCGCGCAAAATGGGCGATGCCGAAGCGATCGAGCGAGGCCATGGCTGCTTCTTCATCCTCTACCGACGGCTGTGAGAACAATCCAACCTGCCGGGCGCGCCCCATCAGCACCATGTCCAGCACTGAGTAATCAAATGTAACTTGGAATAACTGGGGCACAAACGCAGAGCGGCCATCCATGACGACGGATCCGGTACTGGGCTTGAGCGCGCCCAGCAGAACTTTTAGCAGGGTTGTCTTACCGCAGCCATTAGGACCAAGTAAGGCGAAGATGGAGCCTTGTTGAATCGCGGCACTGTAGTTTTGGAAGACCCACTCTCCCGGCCGATAGGCATGTCCGAGGTTATTAAATTCAATGACTGTGTTACTCACGGCCCCACCCCTTTCCTTGCGCTTTCCAGAAGAGAAAACATACCACCGGCGTACCGATCAGTGCCGTCATGACTCCCGAGGGAATCTCCGCCCGGATGAGGGCGCGCGTGATGTCATCGAGGGCGAGCATCAGCAAGGCTCCCAGCAGTCCCGAGACCGGCAACAGACGGCGATGATCCGGCCCCACCAACATGCGGGCGCAATGCGGCACCACCAAGCCGATCCAGCCAATAACGCCGCTGACGGCAACCTGCGAGGCAACAATCAGCGACACCAGGGCAAGAATCGTCCAGCGCACAAAACCAGCGTTCATCCCCAGGGATTGCGCATCCAGATCGCCGAGCGAAAGCAGATTCAGACGCCAGCGCATCATCATTAAAACCGCGCCGCCGCCAAGGGTGGGAATGGCGATCATGGCAACCTTCCTTGGATCGGCTCCAACAAAGGAACCCAGCAGCCAGAAAGCCATGGTGGGAAACTGCGCATCGTTAGCCAGCCGCTTTACAAGGTCAATAAGTGCAACAAACAAACCGCTGATGAAGATCCCGGAGAGAACAAGAATCATGCTACTGCTGCTGGCGTGTGCCAACCGGGCCAGCGTAAAGGTACAAAAGATGGCCAGCATGCCACCGCAGAAGGCGAGGGCGATAACTCCGGCGGGTGAGAAGTCAAACAGCATGGCCAGCACGCCGCCAAAGGCTGCTCCGGAACTTACTCCGACAATGTCTGGACCCACCAGCGGATTACGCATCATGCCTTGCAGCGCCGTGCCGGAGATACCAAGCCCCAGCCCCGCCAGAGTGGCCAGCAGCACGCGCGGCAGTCGTACCACTTGCACCACCACAAGCTCTCTTACCGTCCATGGCGGATTCTCCGGCAGAGGTCCCGGCCATGCCAGATGAAGCACAATGCGCGCCGCCTGCGCGAACGACATGGGATAAGCGCCGATGCACAGCGAAACCAACATGGCCAACAGGACACAAACACCTAAGAGTAGAGGAATCGCCCAGCCATAGGCCGTCGTCCAAGGCGATCCCGCTTTGGGCCGTGAGCGAGCCGGATCAGCTATGATTGCTTCCGTCATTTAGAGGATCCTTGTTCCGAAGTCGCTTGGTAGCCGCGGGTGAATCGCTCCGCGCCCACCGAGCCGGCGTTTTCTTTTACATGAAGTATCAAGTCAATCTGCTCCTCGCTCAGCCGGTAGCCGAACTCACTCATTACGCGATCCCGCAACAGTTGACGCACCGCGGGCTGCAACCGCTCCGGATGCGCAACCTCTGCCATCCAGCGAACAATAACCGGCTGGATGGTTAAGCCGGTGGCCCAGAATTCCAGTTGTCCCGGGCGCCGATAGACCCGGTGATTCTGCACGGCCTTCAACCCCTGCCAGCGCAGATCGCGCGCGAACTGCTGCGGAGTACCCGTCACCATGAAAATCATGTCGGGATCCATAACCAAGAGGCGTTCGGCGTCGTCACCGGGAATCCTGCGCTCTACCTCAGCGTCTATCACGCCCGCTCGCGGCGCGTTTCCCCTGGACTCGCCTTCCATCTGAACGCGCGGACGAAACGCCAGGCTTGCAGGCTGCAACTGTTGTCGCAATCCGGCGATGGCCGCGCAATAAGAGTCAATGCGCGGTTCGGCAAACTCGGGATGGCCGATCAATTCCGCAGATGATCTGATCCCCGGAAATAGGTAGTTTTCCGGGTAGTACCAGCCACTGTTCACATAGCCCTTGGGATAACGGCTTCGCATCGGATCCGGCGGGGTGCCGCAGTCTTCTTTGCTCCTCAAACTCGGAAGGCCCATACGTTCGCGCTGGGCCGGCGAGCCGCCGCAGCCAAACGCCGGCAGTCCGACCCTGCGCACCAGGTCGGGCGAGCCGCCGCAGCCGATCCAGACGCTGGGATCGTAGGCCAGCAGCGTTTCGACCTCGGTAAAGGGAGACGTGTTTTCGCGAAAGAGGCGAGTGTTCCACAGCTTGTTGTTATTGAGTACCTCGGGGTAAATCCAACTCATCGCGTTCTGCGCCAGCATGTCGCGATCACTGGGCTTGCCGGCAAAGACCAGGAGCTGCGGTGAACGGGTGGACTCCAGATAGCCGCTGGGAAACGAATTCGTTGCCAGGGCGATGCCGCGAAAAGGCAATGCAATTTTGATGACGTTGCCGCCTCCATCCACCACCGTGCGGAAGTGCTCCGGAGCGGGAAAGCGCGGTTCGTGACGCAGCAGGCCGGCGGCGATCAACGCAATGCAGAGAAATGGGACAACCCAGAGGAGTTCGCGTCCTATTGGTTTTCGCATCATTGCGTGGCCCCTTTCGCATCCGCCGATTGATAGCCGCGAGTAAATCGCTCCGCGCCGGCGGAACTCGAGTTCTGCTTCACGTTAAGCAATTCGTCGATCTGGTCGTCACTGAGGCGGTAGTGAAAAGCTTCGAACATGCGATCCCGCAGCAACTGCCGCACCCCTGGTTTGAGACGCTCGGGGTAGGCGATCTCGGCGATCCAACGCATTGCCACCGGCTTGGTTACAATGCCGCCGCCAAAGCGTTTGTAAACACGCCGCTCCGCCACGGCTTTCAGTCCCTGCCGCCGCGGATCACTCATGAATTCGCGGGGGCTGGCGTTAAGCCCGGTGATGAAAATAATGTCGGGATCCAAGTAGAGCAGGCGCTCCCCATCGTCGCCGCGCGCATCGAAATCCCATTCAGCGTCGGTAACTCCCGCGCGCGGAAGATTGCCCCGGTCTTCGCCAAGCGCCGATACGTGCAGGCGGTGGGCGATGGCCGCTGGCTGAAGTTCCTGCTGCAGGTCAGCAACGGACTGGCAGTAGGCATCGATACGCGGCTCGGCCTCGTCTGCCTTGCCTGTCAGGACGGTCAGAGAACGAATGGCCGGAAACAGATAGCTCTCCGAGTAGTACCCGCCCTCTTTGACGTAATGTCGCGGATAAAGCCGCTGTAATGGATCCGTGGGCGAGCCGCAGCCAACCTTCGCTCGGAGTTCAGGACGGCGTAAGGCAAAAGTAACTCCATAGCCACCGCAGTTATAAACCGGCAAGCCGACCCTCCGCACCACATCGGGCGGACCTCCGCAACCAAGATAGACGCTCGGGGCGTAGGCAAGCAGGGTCTCAATTTCAGAAAATGGAGAGTCGGTCTCCTGGAACAGGTGCGCATTCCAGAGGGCATCGTTCTTTACCACCTCGGGATAGACCCAGCTCATCATCTCCGTTGCAAAGCGTTTGCGGTCGCTCGGCTTCCCCGCATACACCAAAAGCCCAGGAGACCGCGTGTTTTCGAGGTAACCATTGGGGTAAGCCGCCAGCGCAATCCCGCGAAAGGGCTGTGCGATGGGAACCGGTGTGCCGCCGGCGTCCACTACCGTGCGAGCGTGGGCAGGCAGCGGAAGACGCGGCTGCGGACGAAGCAGTCCTGCCGCGATGAGCGCGATTCCGAGGAAAGGCGCTATCCAAAGGAGTTCCCGGCAGCGGCGGACAGGGGGCTTCATGCTGCGAGCCACCGCGAATTTAGGCCAACAGAAGAGGAATACATCAGGTTAACTCGCTTTCCGCACAGGAGGCGGATCGCTCCAAACTCTCGAGGGAAAGTAAAAAGGCCGCGGGTGCTTGAATCACCCGCGGCCCCATGCTTAGAACTTCAACTTCAGAGCCACTTGCAGCGAACGAGGTCCGCCGGTTTGATACAGCGAGTTTTCCTGCGTAGTCGTTGACGTGTTTGCGGTCGCCGAAGCATATCCGAAACCAGACCCATTTGCCGCGGGAGCTCCGTAATACATGGTGCTGCCCATGGGGCCGAACATAGGATGATTGAAGAGGTTAAAGGCCTCGGCGCGGAACTGGAACGTAAGGCCTTCCGTTACCCGGAAGTCTTTATGCACCGCGAGGTCGGTTTCAAAGATTCCAAACGCGCGCACGCCGTTTCTGGGGAAATTACCATCGATCGGATTGCCGCTTGCGTCTGTCGCCTTCGCAAAGGCAGCGTAGTTGATGATCTTCCCGCCAGGAAATTCGCTGCTATGCAGATACAGGGGCTGGCCAGCAACGAGATTGGGTTTGTACATCATGTACTCTCCATCCGAGATGGAGGAGCTCTGTAGGGTAGCGACGATATTTTCAGGTAGCGCAGTCCTTGCCGAAAGGCGAAGGTCAAGGTTCCACTTGTCGACGATCTGCGACAGCCAGCCGGACGAGTGATGTCCGGGAATCAGGTAAGTCCCGGCAACCTGCAAATTCTGACGGACGTCGTAGTCGGAAGTTCCCCACGCCCATGAGTAATTGGTCGCGTTACCGGTTGCGTTGTCGAGCGCATGCGCCCAGGTGTAGGAAGCCAGCACCTGCAATCCCTGGGACAGCTTGCGCTGGAACTGCGCTTGCAGAGAGTTGTACTTCGATGCTGATCCGTTCGTAAAGTAGTAAGTACAGCAACCACCCGACAGACCGGGGGTGATCGTGGTCTGGAAGTCGGTCAGGTTGACGCCCCTGCCGCGCATCAGATCCTGGTCAATGTTTCCAACATACGTCAGGGTAAGCGATTGATTCCGGCCCAGATTCTGCTGCACCGCGACGTTCCACTGCACGGTGTACGGAGACTTCAAGTTCGGATTAACCTCTGCGGGATAATAAGACGCCGCTGTGATCGACGGGAAGTTCGACATGGCCAGAGGCCAGCTCAAACAAGTGGCATCCGGGACAGTCGCCGAAGAGTTGTAACAACCGTAGTCGTTGTTGGTGGCACTGGCGCCGGTAATGCCCGCCGTCGAAGCCGCCGTGTTGCCGGTATCGTAGAACAGGCCAATGCCGCCGCGAATGACGGTATCGGATGAGGGATTATCCCAGAGGCGATAGGCGAAGCCAAGGCGCGGGGCAAATTTGGCCCACTGCGTCTTCCACAGCGGCGCGCCCGGCGACACAAGGTACATGGTGGAGAGATTGTTAACCTGACTAAACGTCCACGGATTGTGTCCGTAGCCATCATGCGGCGCCGGATCAATGTCCCACCGCAAGCCTAGCGACAGGTTCAAGCGGCTCGTTGCTCTCCATTCATCCTGAACGTAGAGGCCGGTGTTGTAGTACTGAGGCTTATCGACGGTGTACTGCGCAACTTTGAAGTAGGGAGCAACTTTTCCATCTTCGAGCATGGCCAGGCTGTCAATGTTGCCATATTCATTGTGGCCAGGGTTGGCCTGCCAGGTCGAGGTCCGGCGGAAATCCACGCCGAACTTGACCGTATGGTGCCCCTGACTGATCGTGGTGCTATCCACAATGTTTCCCTGCCGCTGGGCGTTCTTCCTCGATTCGTCCATGATTTCCAAGGTGGCGGGGCCCCAGCCGTTGGTTTCTATGGAGGCGTTCCACTGCCCCTGCACAAAGCCGGGCATGTCCTGGAAGCCATAGCCGGTCGCACCGCCGTAGCCGCTTCCGGAATAAATTCCGCCCGAGTTCACCTGAGTGAGCCCGAGACGGAGATCGTTGCTGATCTTCGACGAGAACGTCGTGGTTACGCCGACCGTTCCGGTGGTGGTGCGGTTGGTCTTGGACTCCCATTGCGCAAGAGTCGAGTAACAGTATTGGCAATAACCGCTGGAACTGGACGGCGACCGCGAATACCGGGCAAAAACGTTGACCTTGTCGTTGACCTTGTGGTCCAGGCGCAGACTTGTTGAGTTGAGGCGGCTGGGAACCGAGAAGCCGCCAATGATGTAAGTAAACCCGGCGTCGGCGGCAATCGTCGATCCCAGATCAGCATTGTGAGAAACGGGGAAAGCGTTCAGGAAAGGCTTAAAGACCGAATTGGCCTCGCTGCGCATTGTATCGCTCGGGACGAAATACTGCTGCGCGGCGTTCGGCGACTGCAAAATGAGATTCTCGTAGGAGAAGAAGAAGAAGGTCTTGTCCGTGCCGTTATACAGCCAGGGCAGTCTCACGGGCCCGCCCAGAGTGCCCCCGAAATCGTTCTGCCTCTCTTTTTGCTGGCTGACGCTACGCGGCGCGCAGGCCGCGGTGACGGAATTCAGGACAACGCCATTCTGAGTCACGGCATGGCAACCGTTGTAGGTATTGAACCAGTTGTTGGCGTCCATGGCGTTGTTGCGAAGGTAATCGTACGCACTTCCGTGCCAGCGATTGGTTCCGGCCCGGGAGGTGATCGTGAACTGGCCGCCGGGCGCCCGGCCGTATTCCGCCGAGTAGTTCGAGGTGCTGATGCGGAATTCGTCGATGGCGTCCATTGAAATCATGCTCTGCGTGGTTCCCAGGGCGGAGAAGTTCGCCGCCAATCCGCCATAACCACTGCTGAGCGCATTGACCGTCGCGATGCCGGCGTTCGCCGAGATGCCGTCAATCGTGAAGTAGTTTTCATCTACGCGCTGGCCGTTGATGGACCACTGATTGCCGCCGCCGGTGGGCGAGTCAACAATGCCCGGAGCCGCCGTCAGCAGGCGCTGAAAACTCCTGCCGTTCATGGGGAGGTTCTCCACGAACTCCTGATCCACCAGGGTGCTCACGGTCGCATCCACGGTGTTGACTTGAATGCCGCTGCCGTCCACGGTGATCGATTCCTTGACGCTGCCGATCTGGAGCTTCATGTCGATTTCCAGCGCCTGCGCGGTCTCGATCTTGAGGCTCGTCTCCCGATACAGCTTGAAGCCCTCGGCGCTTACGGTCGCCGTGTAAACTCCCGGATGCACAAAGGGAAAACTATAGATGCCAACTGCGTTGGTCTTGGATTGCAACGCAACATTGGTCGTTTCGTTGGTTAACGTCACTTTCGCGCCGCGAACCATGGCGCCATGAGGATCCGTCACCTGCCCGCTCACCGAGGCGCTCTGCGCCAGGGCTGGAATTGCGAGGAGAACTCCCATGATAAAAAGTAATAAATACTGAAAAGGCCATGGCAGCTTTCGCCATGTAGGACTTGCTTGGGGTACCTCGCGCTCGATAGAGAAATCCATCTCGCAATTCACCTTTCGTGTGATTTCCTCAACCAGGCACATCCCGTCGCTCGCGCTTTCACCCGATTCGCGCACAATGCCGCTCTCCGGCAGGCTTTGCAGCAGCCTTGCCTGCGACATGTGCGGACGAGATGGCGAGTACGTCCGGCGAAGAGTTTGTGCCTCTATAACAAGGACGAATAAGGAGGCGCGTTTTAGAAACTATTTTCGAAATATTTACTTACGGCCCGTGAGGACACCACGAATGTGCAGGGCGCACTCTTCGAGGGTGAGCGTGTTTTCACGGCGATTCAGCAGCACAACCTCGTGCACCAGGGTGTAGAGTTGCATTGCTCCGGAGTAGGTAAGATGTTTGGAATCAGTGGGCAAGGGTCCGAGGATAGGCTGAAGCTGCAAGGCCAGGGACGCCGTATCGGCGGCCATGCGGTCTTCAAGGTCCGTGGCGGCTTTGGCGGCGCTCACCGCGGACTCTGTCCCGCGCAAAAGGGAGGCAAGCCGGAGCAGCGCATCCTTTGACTTTGCCTCGCCCACAAGCCGGCGCGTCGTGGCATCCAGCCCATTTACGAATCGCCGCCGGCCTTCCGGGTTCTCCGCATACAGAGCATTGATACGGTTGTAGGCGAGCGGGGCGGCATCGCCGCGGAACGACTGCCACTCCGAAGCACTTCCGGAAGGTTGTGGCTCGCCTTCGGCGCTCACCGACAGGATGACTTGCGGCTGCGGGCTGAGTTCGCTGGCAAGCCGCGCTTTCAGCTCCTGGGTTGGAACAACACCGGTAACCTTGATTGCATCGCCAGAGCGTGTTACCTCCAGCAGAATATTGTCGTCCGCCCCCATCCGGTGCAACGCCAAACGAACAGCCATCTCCCGCACGCTTAACGGATCAGCCACCGTGGGTGGAGCCAAACTCGATGAATGAGGAGCTTCCGGCGTAACCGGCGCCACGTCATGCGCCAGTTCCTGTGGCACAGTGGCGGCTTCGCTGACTTCGATTTCCTGATGCTGAGCGCCCGCCAGGCTGGCAAAAACCAGCCGCCCGCTCACAGGACGATGATCTGCGTTCCGTATGCGGAGGGTTGCTTTTTCCAGAGGCCCCTGCGAAGTCGTGGTGGTCACCTCGGTGGCATCCGCAAAGGTCTGGATCGAGTCTTTCTTCTTTTTAAGGGAGTGCCGCCAGTGCTGGAAGCTCCGGGCGGAGAGGAGATCGTTCCAGTTCCATCCCACTGACTTGAGGCTCGACGATAACGCCGTGCAGAAATCGGTTCCGCTGACGGCCTCCAGACGCGACGAACCACTGCCATCCAGTGACACGCCGCACTGCACGGCTGCGCCCTGCACGCGCAGGAAGCGGGGAGAATGAGCGTCCCCGCCCTGTTCCTCTGCCGCCTTTGTAAGCAAGCTATCGGCCCGGGCCGCAGGCGTTAAATCCGTTACCGAGGAGACCACCAGGGCAAGAATCACCAACGCAGCCGTGGCTTTTGCCCAGCGCGGCGTTTGCAGCAGAGTACGCCATGACTCCTTGTGCCGGGCACGCAGTGCGCCCCGCAAGCGATGCGCGGCGGCTTGCTCGTCGATGCGGGCGACATCCCTGTATAGGGATTCGATCTCCATGCGCATTTGCCGGCACGCACTACAGTGAGTAAGGTGCGCCTCCACCTCTGCGGCCTCTTCAAGGCCCAGCTCGCCGCTATGCCACAGCAGGAACTCCGAAGATGTCGGGTGTTGGGAAGACGACATGAATGCTCCAGCCAATCCAGTTTACTCGCTCGCGCGTTTCAGCTTTCGCTGGACCTTCCGGATCGCGACATCCGTTGTGTACACGGCACTCTGCATCGGGATGCCGAGGGTCGAAGCCATCTCCCGGAACGAGAGGCCACGGCTGCGAAGAACCAGACATTGCTGCTCGACTGCGCCTAGCTGTGCGATAGCTTGCGCAAGCTGGCGTTGCTCGTCCACTTCGCTCATACAAATCTCCGCATTTACCGCTGCGTGATCGATCAGCGTCTCTTCCCATTCTTTCCACAGAGTGGCCGGGGCCAGAGACTCCTTGCGTCTATGTCGAAAACGATCGATGGCCAGATTCTTAGCGCAGGTCAGCGCCCAGTTGAACAGGTTGTCTGGATGCTTCCGGTCCGGTGCCGCAAATGCCCGCAAAAAAGCTTCCTGGGCGAGATCCTCGGCTTCAACCCAGTCAATCCCAAGACGCATCAAATAACGGATGAGTTCCGGGCGGCGTATCCGGTAGAGCGCCTCAAGATGAGGCCAGTGCAGGTCTGAGCGGCCCTCTGGCGGGGAACTCTGCGCGATGTTCCGCACATCTGGCAGAGCCGCTCCCGGCGCGGCGGGAGTTGCCGTGATCCAGGGCAATCGATAGCTGCGCTCGGCCATGAGTTCCAATCTCACCCACCCTCGGCCTTTGCATGGCGGACGTAGCCGAAGGAGGCAATAGATTTGTCGTGGTTACGCTACTCTGTCTATTGTAGCTTACCTGTTGCCTAACTGAACACCAAAATACGCCTGACGTGACTTTCCTCAAACCCGCCAAAGGAGGGCGTGAAAACGGCAAAAGTCGGTGGCGCAGGTCCGCTACGCCGGACTGGAAGCCTCCGATATGCTGACTCGTCCGCCTATCCTGGCGACGCATTCCCGGCGGGCACCACCCCAAACCGACTACCCTACCTAGGGAAGCTCTGAATAAGTCGGTGTTGCGAGCTATTCCGCGGGAGTTAAACCGGTCAACGATAGATTTTGATGGGAAGGTGTTTTGTCAGGGCACGGCTTCAGCCGTGCCGTACAAGCCGCATAAACACAGGGGCTTCA
>JARLGJ010000028.1 GCA_031296105.1 Acidobacteriota bacterium
ACGCGGGCTCACGCGAACAGCAGTCGGGGCATTGCGCAGTATTCAGAAACAGCCCCAACGCGTCCAAAGCTACTTCCAGCAAAAGGATGTTTGCTATGCCGCCGCGTAACAATCCTTCAGGGCCGGATCAATAACCTGGGATTCAATTCACACCTCGGTTGACGAGTCGCCCAGAGCAGGCACCTTCCATCTCCGGGGAAATCCCACTACTCTTCTTCCAATATTTGCGCCTGTGTTTTCTTATACTTCGTGGCCCGAGTCTCGGCCCGCGACTTGGCATCGGGAATCGCCTTGGTGGCGCGCGGCGTGCCCACCGTCGTCCTCGCGGCGTCTTTCACCGCAGCAACTTTGTCGAATATCTTCTTTTTTGTCATGGCAATCTATTCTCGAAAAATAAATCTTGCTAAACGATAATTATTATCGTACTCTCAATTCGTGGCCGAGTCCTTTACAGAACGCTTTCAGCAGCTCTGCCGGGAGAAGAACCTCGCCGTCACCCATCAGAGGCTGGTAATTTACCGCGAGGTGATGCAGATGCACAATCACCCCAGCCCCGAGCAGGTGTACGACCGGGTCAAGCCGGAGCTGCCTTCCATTTCGCTGGCCACTGTCTATAAGACGCTGCACACCTTTGTCGAAACCGGCCTGATTCGTGAAGTGAGCCCGCATCACGGCTCCATGCGCATTGAACCGAACGAACACCGGCACCCCCATTTTCTCTGCCTGCAATGCCGCGCCATTACCGATCTGTCGGACCATGAGTTGGACTTTGCGGCCTTGAAGGCATCCGTCCCCGCCGGTTTTCAGGTTGAGCACGTCTCTACCGAAGTGCGGGGAATTTGCGGCAACTGCCTGGCCAAAAACGCCGCGCAGGCGCCGAACTGATGCAGTACGCACCCATTTCCGTTACGCATTGAAATTTTCGAAGGAGAGCAAACAAACATGCTTGGAGTTGGAGATAAGTTCCCTACTTTCTCTGTTACCGCTGCAGTGAGCCTGGAAAAGGGCAAGGAATTCACCACCATCACGAATGAGAGCTACGCCGGCAAGTGGAAGTTGTACTTCTTCTGGCCCAAGGATTTCACCTTCGTCTGCCCCACGGAGATTGCCGGCTTCGGCAAGCACGACAAGGACTTCAAGGATCGCGACACGCAGATCCTGGGCGGCAGTATTGACTCGGAGTTTGTGCACGTGGCGTGGCGCACCCACCATCCCGACCTGAAGAACCTGCCCTTCCCCATGCTGGCCGACGTGAAGCGCGAACTGACCGGCGCCCTGGGCGTGCTGGATAAGACGGCCGGCGTGGCGCAGCGCGCTACGTTCATCGTCGATCCCGAAGGCATCATCCGCTTCGTGTACGTCACTGACCTGAGCGTGGGCCGCGAGCCCAAGGAAGTGCTTCGCGTGCTGGACGCTCTGCAGACCGACGAGCTGTGCCCCTGCGGCTGGAACAAGGGCGAAGAAACCATCCACGTTTAACGCATCACGAATCATCGTGGGCGCGGTCCCCGTGGCCGCGCCCGTTTCATGCATAGGAAAGTTGAGGCAACACGAGTATGACGGTTGAAGCCATTCTCGAAAGTCTTCCCGATTACGCCAAGGATCTGCGCTTGAACTGGCAGGCGCTGGTCTCGGCCACCGAGTTGAGCGACGCGCAGAAGTGGGGATCGTTCGTGGCCGCCGCCTACGGCGCGCGCTCGCCGCGGCTGCTGAAGGCCGTAGAGGCCGAAGCCGCCACCCACGTCTCGCCGGAAACGATTACCGCCGCCAAGGGTGCTGCGGCCATCATGGGCATGAACAACATCTACTACCGCTTCCAGCACCTCAGCGCGAATGAGAAGTATTCCACCATGCCGGCCCGCCTGCGCATGAACATCATGCGCACCCACGGCGCCGACCATGTGGACTTCGAGTTGTGGTCGCTGGTGGTTTCGGCCATCAACGGCTGCGGCAAGTGCATCACCTCGCACGAGAAAACGCTGCTGGAAAAAGGTGCCACGGAAGAAGTCATCCTGGCCTCGGTGCGCATTGCCGCCGTGGTGAACGCCGTTGCCGCCGCCCTGGACGCCGAGGAATAAGCAGGTTCCAAAGTTGCGCGGGTTGCAAGGTTGCGCATGTTACACAGGTTGATCGGCGAGCTTAACGGCTCGCCGATTTTGTTTTTGGCGTTGTCAAACATCGTGCGCACACTTGCGGCGGAGCCGTAGCCCCGCCGCGGGTGTGCCCCAGGTTCGACGCGCGTCTCATGCGCGGCTAACCTGGGTTCTCTTTTCTCCAGGCAAAAAAGCCTCACCCCAGTCGCGCTGGAATGGGGCTTCTTGTTCTTGCGTTTCTACTCTCCGCAGCCGTCAGGACCGGCCACGGCCAGTGCCAGAACGTCCTGGTCCAAGTATTCGCGGCCGACGTCCAGCGCGCGGTCGTTCATCTCGCTCAGCTTCGGATTCTTCACCATATCCGCCAGCACGGTGCGCGCGGTCGCCAGCGGCAGGCAGTTCGTAGCCTCCAGCATGGCGCCCAGCATCACCACGTTGGCCACCTTCGCCGCACCGATTTCGTCGGCAATCTGGCTGGCCGGAATGCAGTGCACCGTGGTGCCCTCGAACTGCAAATCCTCGGGCAATTCGCGACCGTTGTACAGGATCATGCCGCCCACCTGCACCATCGGTCCGAACTTGCGCAGTGACGGCTCGTTCATGGCGATCAGCACCTCGGGCCGTGTGATGACCGGCGCGCCGATGCGCTCATGCGCCAGCGTCACGTGGCAATGCGCGCTGCCGGAGCGCATCTCCGGACCGTAGCTTGGCAGCCAGCTCACTTCCATGTGCTCGCGCATGCCCATCTCGGCCAGCAACTGGCCCAGCAGCAGAACGCCCTGTCCGCCAAAACCGGCCACCTTGATGGTGCGGGCCTGCGTATTCTTGCGGCGTGACTGGCGCTCGGCGTCGCTCAGCTTTTCGCCGCCCAGCCCCAGCAGCTCTGCCAGCGGCTTCTGCGGCACATCCACCGGAACGAACTCCGCGCGATGGTCGCGATACACGCCCAGCGGGAATTGCTTGGCCAGCACCTCGCCCACCCAGTGGCGAGCCACCGTCGGCTCCATTTTCAGGATGGTCGGGCACGGCGAAAGGATCTCCACCATGCTGAAGCCCGCGTGCTGCGTTTGCAGTTCCAGCGCCTTCTTCACCGCCTTGCGCGCCTGCAAAATGTGCTTGGCATCGGACAGCGCGACGCGCTCGATGTAGGCCGGTGCCTCCAGGGCCGAGAGCATCTCGCACATCTTGATCGGCATGCCGTCGTTGTTCGGGCGGCGTCCCCACGGAGTGGTCGTACTTATCTGTCCCAGCAGAGTGGTCGGCGCCATCTGTCCGCCGGTCATGCCATAGATGGAGTTGTTGACGAAGAAGACGGTGATGTTCTCGCCGCGGTTCGCAGCATGAACGATTTCCGCCGTGCCAATCGCCGCCAGGTCGCCGTCGCCCTGGTAGCTGATGACGATCGACTCGGGATTGGAGCGCTTGAGCGCCGTGGCCACCGCCGGTGCGCGTCCGTGCGCCGCCTGCACGTTGCCCGTATCGAAATAGTAGTAGGCAAACACCGAGCAACCGACGGGGCTTACCAGGATGGTGCGCTGCTGCACCCCCAACTCCGTCAGTGCGTCGGCAATCATTTTGTGCACCACGCCGTGGCCGCAGCCGGGACAGTAGTGCGTCTGGTGCTGGTTTTCGTCCTTGCGCGCAAAGCGATCGAAGAAAGCCGGCGCCTTTTCATGGACAACGGTGTAATCGTTCATCGCGGCCTCCTAGACCAGCGCTTCCATGTGCGCCATCAATTCGGAGTGAATCTTTTCCGCCGAAGGCACGTTGCCGCCCACGCGGCTGTAGAACTCCACCGGAATGCGTCCGTTCAACGCCAGACGCACGTCTTCCACCATCTGACCGGTGCTCAGTTCCACCACCAATACTTTCTCAACCTTCTCCGCCGCCTGGCGCAGTGCCTGCGATGGGAAGGGCCACAGCGTAATGGGACGGAACAACCCGGCCTTCAGTCCGTGGGCACGCGCCACGTCCACCGCCGTGCGCAGAATGCGCGAGACGATGCCGTAGCCGATCACCAACACCTCGGCGTCTTCCGCGCGATAAGTCTCCCAGCGGCACTCGCTGCGCTCGCACTCCAGGTACTTGGCTTCCAGTTTGCGAACGTGCTCTTCCATCAAGTCGTTGGTCAGGTAAATGGACGACACAAGATTTCCATGCGTCTCCGGCGTACCGCGCACGGCCCACGGCTTTGCGGGCTGAATGGCCTCGGTCATCTCCAGCTCCAGAGGCTCCATCATCTGCCCCACGTAGCCGTCGGCCAGCAGTACTGCGGGATTGCGGTATTTGTCCGCCAGTTCAAAGGCCAGCATGGTAAGCGCGGCCATCTCTTGCACCGACGACGGCGCCAGCACGATGTTGCGGTAGCAGCCGTGTCCGCCGCCCTTGGTCATGCAGAAGTAGTCGCTCTGTTCGGGAGAGATGTTGCCCAGGCCCGGACCGCCGCGCATGATGTCGGCGATGACGCACGGCAGTTCAGCGCCGGCCAGGTAGCTGATGCCTTCCTGCATCAGGCTGATGCCCGGCCCGCTCGACGCGGTCATCACTCTTTGCCCCGCGCATGACGCGCCGTACACCATGTTGATGGCCGACACTTCGCTCTCGGCCTGCACAAACGTTCCGCCCGCCTGCGGAATCAGCAGCGCGGCGTATTCGGCAATTTCACTGGCCGGCGTAATGGGATAGCCGTAAAAGCTGCGGCAACCCGCCATCAGCGCCGCCTTGACCACTGCAACGTTGCCCTTACACAGTTGCCGCATGAGCCACCTCCGCATGCTGCGCAAGGTCCGCGGTCGTCTGCCCCGCGGCCAGTTTGTAAACGGTCAGCGCACCCGGCTCCGGGCAAACAAAATAGCAGATGCCACAGCCGGTGCACTTATCGTTATTGAGAAATGCGGGATGAATGCCGTAATGGTTCAACTCAGGACTCAGCTCCATGCCCTTCTGCGGGCAGGATTCCACGCACAGGCCGCAGCCTTTGCATTCGTCCTGGTTCACCTTGATTGTGCCCTTTGCCATGGTTCACCTCGTTGAGGTCAACCCTTTGGGGTCACCTCGTTGTACCGGCCATAACGTCTGGCCCCCATCCTCTTTTACGCAGCTCGTCGCTCAACATCTCGCGGAAGCGGGGATGGGCAATTTCAATCAGAGCCTCGGCGCGCTGGCGCACGTTCTTGCCGTGCAAGTTCACCACGCCGTATTCGGTAGCCACGTAATGCACGTCGGCGCGCGTGGTCACCACGCCGGCGCCTTGTTTAATAAACGGAACAATGCGCGACACTTCGCCGTTCTTGCCCGTGGTGGACGTGATGGCGATGATGGGCTTGCCGCCGCGGCTGCGCGCCGCGCCGCGCATAAAGTCCAGTTGTCCGCCAAAGCCGCTCACAAAGCGCGTGCCCACCGAATCCGACACCACCTGTCCGGACAGGTCGATCTCCACCGCCGAGTTGATGGCCACCACGTTGTCGTTCTGCGCAATCACAAACGGATCGTTGCAGTAGCTGCTGGGGCGGAAATCGAACGCGGGATTGTCGTCCACGAATTCGTAGAACTTGCGCGTGCCCATCACGAAGCCCAGCACGATTTTGTTGGGGTCGATCTGCTTGCGCGAGCCCGTGATGACGCCCTTCTCCAGCAGCGGAATCGCGCTGTCGGTCAAGGTTTCGCTGTGCACGCCCAGGTTGCGGCGATCCGCCAGGTACGGCAGAATCGCATTGGGCAATCCGCCGATGCCGATCTGCAGGCAGGCCCCGTCTTCAATCAGCGGCGCCACGCGATGCGCCACCTGACGCTGCGCCTCGCTGGGCGGCTCCATCGGAATCTCCGGCAGTTCCTCGCTGCACTCCACCAGGGCGTCGAACTCGCTGACGTGCATGAAGGTGTTGCCGAAGGTGCGCGGCATGCGGTCGTTCACCTGTGCAATCTTGATGCGGGCACAGCGCGCCGCATTCAGTGTCGTCTCCACGGCCACGCCCAGGCTGCAAAAGCCATGGCGGTCCGGCGGAGAGACGTGCAGCAGCGCCACGTCGATGTCCATCACTCCACCGGTGAACAGTCCTTCCACCTCGCTCAGGTGAATGGGAACGTAGTCTGCCTGGCCCTGGCGGATAGCCGTGCGCATGTTGGTGCCAATGAATAGCGCATTGTGGCGGAAACTCTCCAGCAACTCCGGACGGTTGTAGTGCGCCTCGCCAAAACCGAGCAGGTGCGTTACCTCGACGTTGCGTACGTGCGAAGCCCGGCGCGTCATGGCCTCCAGCAGCACGCCGGGGAACGCGGCATTGGCGTGCACGTACACGCGCATGTCGCTTTCCACCGCGCGCAGGGCGGCATCGGCTGTGGTCAGTTTCTTGCGATATTCATCCATCCACGACATGAGAACCAGGTTTCCTTCTTCCGAAAAGAGTTCGCTACTCATAAAAACGGACGGCCTTGAGCCGTCCTTTAGTCTTCCGCCCCGGCCGGGCGCGGATCGCGGGCTGTTTCGTGCCCCTTCGCTGCGAAGTATAAGGCATTGTCAAAGAAGCGGTCGACCATCTGCATCAATTCCAGCTCGCCAAAGATCTCCGACGTGTTTTCCAGCGCGTCCAGATTCTTCAGAAAATCCCACAGGTTTTCCTTCACCAGCACAATGCACCAAAGCAACTGACTGGCCGGAACGCCCTGCTCCGCTCTGCGCTGCCCAATGGCCATGTAGCGCGTCTCCAACTCCTCGGGGGTGCGCGACACCAGCCACTGCCGCAGCTCGCCGTAAATGCCGCCCACCAGGGTCTTCAACTCACCCGACGAGACGCGGCAGTAGTCGGCGCAACGGTCGGAGCCCATCAGCCGTTCGTCCAGCGAATCCGCCAGCGCATCGGCATGCGTCTCAATCAGCTTCATCAATCGGTGCGCCAGTATGCTCATCTCATCCTCCGCGGCAACGCCGCCTGGGTGGTCCCGCACCTGCCGCGGGACGTTCTAGTCTCTGTGTTTCACCGGGGACCGGATAGGATAGCAGTCACCCCGGACTGTGACCGGAATCACCATTGCAAATAGATGAATTAGAATTACTTATAGATCGCCAGCGCCGGCCCCATTCCCCGGCGTGGCACTACGCCACGTTTCCTTTTTTGGATGCGTGCCGGCTCCGATCATGGATTGCAAATTCCGCAGCTTCTGCCCCCATGGATCTCCCGCCGCAATACAATCGGCTTACTCCGTCTCCTCCGGCTCTTCAAATAGCAGCCGCTAATTGTTCCGGCAAAGAAAAACCCGGGAGGCCGAAGCCTCCCGGGTGGTGCGGGCCGCGTTCCGTTTGCCTCCGGAGCGCGGTGCCGAAGTGGTTCAGGCAAGGAAGAATTCTTTGGCGATCTCGGCGAACTTGCCTTCGGGCAGGTGGCTCTTGATGTCTCCGTGAGCCTGTCCGCCGTCCTGGGCGTAGGCCAGGTTGGCGCCGGTGTAGCCGGCCAGCTTCTTGGCCGCGTCGG
>JARLGJ010000029.1 GCA_031296105.1 Acidobacteriota bacterium
AAACTGCGGCCAATTAGGCCGAAACGGCGAAAAATCCGTTTCGAGGATCGAACAAGCCAGAAATCAGGGGTTTTTCCGCAGCCTGTAAAGCCCCTGTGTTTATGCGGCTTGTACGGCACGGATAAATCCGTGCCCTGACAAAACATCTCCCCATCAAAATCACTCGGTGTCCGGGTTAACTCCCGAAATTGCTTGCTAGACTGACTTATTCAGCGCTTTCCTAGTCCTGTGCGCCTACCCGGTAGATCTCGATGTGCTGGGCGCGGTCGGAGCCGAGAAAGAGCAGCGCACGCGAGCCCAGCAACGCATGAAGCGCGGGCAAAGAACCTTCACGCACCACCAGGATGTGCTCACCCTGTGGAACTGCCGCGGGCAGCTCATACACCGCGGGAGAAACCTCCAGCCCTTCATACGGCGCAACGCGGCGATCCAGATAAAACGCCAGACCTAGTGCCATATTGCGGTTTACGCCGAAGGTGGCCAGCGGCAACGCACCGGGCTGTTGAATCGCTTGCAGCAAAATGGCCACCGGGCGCGAGGACTGAGTGGCGTCCACCACCGGAGAAAGGCCGCGCAACACAAAACCCACCATCAGAATCAGCGGCAGCAGGGTCACAAAGCGCAACATGCGCCAGCCCGAGGTGAGCAGCGGCAGCGCCACGATCAGAAACACAAACGTTCCGGCCACGGCGGCAGCCATCAACTGCGGCGGCGTGGAGGGCAGCTTGAACAACAGGCGCGGCGTAATGCATAGGGCCGCCGCCATTCCCGCGAGCAGCACCGCGTGGCAGCAGATGGCCAGCCAGTGCGGGCGCTGGCTTTGTGCCGCGCTGCGATGGAAGCCCACCGCGGCAAGAATCATCAGCGCGGGCATGGCCGGCAGAATGTAGCCCGGCAGCTTGGAGTGCGAGAGCGAGAAAAACACGATGGGCACCGCGGCCCACAAAAGCAGAAAGACCTCGAACGTGCAGGACTCCGCGGGATCGCTTTCGCCACGCAGACGGCGGCGCAGCGCGCGCCAGGCCTCGCCCACGGCGGGAAACAGCCACACCGTCCACGGCAAGGCCGCTGCCAGCGCCACCGGGATGTAGTACCAGAAGGGCTGATGATGGCGATACAGATTGGAGCCGAAGCGCGCCAGGTTGTGCTGCAAAAAGAAGACGCGGAAGAACTCCGGCGTGCGCTGCTGCACCGCGACAAACCACGGTGCCGCCACGGCGAGAAAAAGCACGATACCCACAGGATTGAGCGTGCGCAGAATCGCCCTCGGGTTGCGCTCCACCAGGCAAAAGACAATAAGCACCAGTCCCGCCAGCCCCGGAGCCACCGGCCCCTTGGCCAGCGTGGCCACGGCGGCCAGAACGTAAAACAGCGCCAGGTACAAGCGCGGATGGCGCGTGGCTGCGTCGGCTTCGCCGTTCTCCGCATACTCCGCCTGGTACCAGCCGAACCAGCAAAGCAAGGCCACGGTGAAGGGCGCCGCAAGCAGCATGTCGGTGGAGGCGGCGCGGGCAAAGCCCAGCACCAGCGCGGAGGAGGCTACCATTAACGCGGCATCCAAACGTGCGTCGTGGCGGATGCGGCGCACGGTGATAAACACTCCGGCCACCATACCGGTGGCAAACACCGCGGAAGGCACGCGCGCCGCCCAGTCGGCCACGCCGTACAAGGTGTAACTGAGCATCTCCGCCCAGTAGAGCAGGATGGGCTTCTCCAGCCAGGTGTGCCCGTACAGGTAGGGCGTCACCCAGTTGTGGCCTTGCAGCATCTCGCGCGCAATCTGCGCGTAGCGCGGCTCGTCCGGCCCCAGCAATCCAATGCCGGAGAGGCGGAAGAAGAACAAAAAGCCGCAGAGGCCGGTAATCAGCAGCAGCTCGCGCAGTCGGTCGCGGTTGAGAAGCATGGCCTAAGTGTAATGCAGGCGGTGCGCTGGCCGCCCGCAACATTCGCGCGCGACGGGCTATGGCTCGTCGTTGTAGAGGGCGACTTCGGCTTGGCCGTCCTGCTGCTGGCGGGCGCGGAACATGCCCGGCGTGTTGAAGCTCCAGGCCATGGCGCCATCCGGCCCAAGCACGATGACGCCGCCGTCTCCGCCCATCGCCTGAAGCTGCTTGTGAATCATTTCGTCGGCCGCGGCCTGCACCGGCATCCCTTTGTACTGCACCAGGGCGCAGATGGAGCGCGCCAGCGTGAGGCGGATGAAGTACTCTCCCGTGCCCGTGCCGGAGACGGCGCATGATTCGTTTGACGCATAGGTTCCCGCGCCGATGATGGGCGAGTCGCCCACGCGGTTCCAGCGCTTCCCGGTCAGCCCACCGGTGGAGGTTCCCGCCGCCAGGTTTCCATGCTTGTCCAGGGCGACGACGCCGACGGTGCCAAAGGCGTGCGCGCCGGGCGTTTCAAAGTACGCCAGCGGCTTTTGCGGCGCGGGCGGCGCTCCGGCTGGACGCGGCGGAATAGGCAGTCCCTTCTTTTTCAGATCGCGCTCCAAATCCTGCCAGCGGCGCTCGGTGAAGAAGAAACTGGGTGGAACCTGCTCCAGATGCTGCTCCACGGCAAACTGCTCAGCCCCGGCGCCAATGAGCATGACGTGGCCGGAGTGCTCCATCACCGCGCGCGCCAGCGAAATGGGATGGCGCGTGTGCTGCACGTCGGCCACGGCTCCGGCGCGCAGCGTGCGTCCGTCCATGATGGCCGCGTCAAGCTGATTGGTGCCGTCGGCGGCAAACACCGCGCCGCGCCCGGCATTGAAGAGCGGATTGTCTTCGAGCAGTTGAATCGCGGCTTCAATGGCATCCAGCGACGAACCTCCGCCGTCGAGCACCTTGGCCGCCGCATTCAACGCCTCGCGCAATCCGGCGCGATAAGCAGCATCGGCTTCGGGCGTCATGTTGGCGCGCGAAGGCGATCCCGCGCCGCCGTGAATTACCAGAGCCCATTTGTGCTGGGCCGGGGCGGGCGCGCTCTGCGCCGCGGAGAGGCCACAGAGCAGCAACAGCAGAGTGGAGGCAAAACACAACTGGCGGACGATTCTCTTCATGGCCAAGAGTGTACCGCGCGGCGCAACAAAAAAGCCCGGAGCCGAAGCTCCGGGCGGCAGCCTTTAGAAGTGCTAGGCAAGGAAGAATTCTTTGGCGATCTCGGCGAACTTGCCTTCGGGCAGGTGGCTCTTGATGTCTCCGTGAGCCTGTCCGCCGTCCTGGGCGTAGGCCAGGTTGGCGCCGGTGTAGCCGGCCAGCTTCTTGGCCGCGTCGG
>JARLGJ010000030.1 GCA_031296105.1 Acidobacteriota bacterium
CTAGTGCCCCATGCTGACCGCGCCCGGCTTGGGGCGGCGCGCCAGCAGCAAAAGCGGCATGGCGGCTACGATCAAGAAAGCCATCACGGCGATGGTGTCGCGATAAGCCAGCACCGAAGCCTGCTGCTGCATGATGCCGTACACCTGCGCGTGAGCGCGGATGGAGGCATCGGCGTGGCTGGGATTCTGCCCCGCATACAGACCGGTCAGGCTCTGCAACAGGCGGCTCATGGGATTCGACGAAACGGTGTGCGACGCCAGCATGGACTGGTGAATCTGGCTGCCGCGCGCCAGCATGGTGGTGACAAACGAGATGCCGAAGCTGCCGCCGAGATTGCGCATCAGGTTGATCATCGACGACACCTGGTTGTTCTGCTCCTGCCGCACGCCCGCATAACAAATCGTGTTGATGGGAATGAAGAGGAACGCGAGTCCCACCGATTGATAGATGCGGTACATCATGGCGGTGTGGAAGTCGATGCCGGGATACAAGGACATCATGTGAAACATCGACAGCGCAAGGGCGATGAAGCCGAAGGCGATGAGCTTGCGCGGATCGACGCGGCCGACCAGCACTCCGACCAGGGGCATGATGGCCATGACCACCAGTCCGCCGGGAGATAGTGCCTTGCCCGCCAGCTCCGCGGTGTAACCCATTACGGTTTGCAGGAACTGCGGGATGAGCACCGTGGAGCCGTAGAGCACCCATCCGAGGGTGAACATGAGCACGTTGCTGACGGCGAAGTTGGTGTTCTTCAGCAGGCGCAGATCGAGAATGGGATTGGCCTCATGCAACTCCCACAGCACAAAGCCCACCAGCCCGATGACGGTAAACGCGGTGAAGCACTGAATGAAGGTCGAAGCGAACCAATCTTCGCGCTGACCTTTGTCGAGGACTACCTGCAACGCGCCCAGGCCGACGGCGACAAGCGCCAGGCCGGTGTAATCGACCGGCGTGTGTTTGGCGCGCACCTGCGCATCGGCAATCCAGGGAGGGTCTTCCACCATGCGCGAGGTGAGGAACAACGACAGAATACCCACGGGCACGTTGATGAAGAAGATCCAGTGCCAGGAGTAATTGTCGGTGATCCAGCCGCCGAGGGTGGGTCCGATGGCCGGGGCCAGGACGACGGCCATGCCGTACATGGCAAAGCCCATGCCGCGTTTTTCCGGCGGGAAGGTATCGGCGAGGATGGCCTGTTCGCTGGGGCCGAGTCCGCCGCCGCCCGCACCTTGCAGGATGCGGAAGAAGATCAGCATGGGCAGCGTAGTGGAAAGGCCGCACATGAGCGAGCTCAAGGTAAACAGGAGCACGCAGGTCATGTAGAAGCGCTTGCGTCCGAAGCGGTCGCAGAGCCAGGCGGAGATGGGCAACACGATGGCGTTGCTGACCAGGTAGCTGGTGAGCACCCAGGTGGACTCATCGTTGCCGGCCGAGAGCGAGCCGGCGATGTGCGGGAGCGCCACGTTGGCGATGGAGGTGTCGAGCACCTCCATGAACGTTGCCAGCGTGACGGTCATGGCCACCGCCCACGGATTTTTACTGGGGCGCCACGGCTGGGCGCCCGACTGCCCCTGGCTCATCGAACCCTCACGTCCGGCTCAACCGAAAGGCCCGGGCGCAAGCGTCCGTCCTGGTTGAAGTCAGGCTTGTCAATACCCTCGAAGTCGATGCGCACGGGAATGCGCTGCACCACCTTGACGTAATTGCCGGTGGCGTTCTCCGGAGGCAGCAGGCTGAAGCGGGCGCCGGTGGCGCCGCCGATGCTGGTGACGCGGCCTTTGAACTTCTGTCCGCCGAGAGCGTCGGCCTTGATGGTGACCTCCTGGCCGGGACGCATGAACTCAAGCTGCGTCTCCTTGAAGTTGGCGGTGACCCAGATGTTCTTGAGCGGAACGAGGGAGAGCAATTCCTGTCCGGGCTGGACGTTCTGGCCAACCTGGGCGTTGCGGTTGCCGACCACGCCATCCACGGGGGCGATGACCTTGGTGTAGCTGAGGTTCAACTGTGCCTGATCGAGTTGGGCCTTGTAGCGGCCGGCGGTAGCCTCGGTGGCGCGGGCGCGGGCGGCGGTGAGAGCCACGTTCTTGGGCGTGACCTGCGCGTTCTCCAACCCGGCGTGAGCCTGGCTGAGGCGGGCGCGTGCCTGCTTGGCAATTTCCTGCGCCGAGTGCACGGCGGCGCGGGCGGCGTCCACCTGGGCGTTGGCCGAGGTGGACGCCGCAGAAGCCTGATCGTACTGTTGCTGCGAGATTTCCTTTTTGCCCACCAACTGACCGTAGCGCGCGAGATCGAGGTTGGCGGTTTTGGCGTTGGCTTCGGCCTGGATCAGGCGTGCGCGGGCTTCATCCACCTGCTTGTCGGCGCTGGCGATGCCGGCCTGGGCGTTGATGACGTCGGCCTGCGCGGAGTTGATCTGGGCGCGCGAACCGACCTCGCTGATGGGCACGCCGAAGTTGGCGGCCTCGCTGGAGGCGGTGGCGTCCAGGTAGGCGGCATTGGCCTGCACAACGGCCACCTGGTAATCGGTGTCGTCGATTTCGGCCAGCACGGTGCCGGCCTTTACGAACTGGCCGTCTTCCACGTTGACCTTGACGATGTGGCCGCTGATGCGGGTGCTGATGGGATAGATGTAGCCGTCGATCTGGGCATCATCGGTGTCCTCATACTTGCGGCTGTACCACCAGAAAGCCACCGCGCCGATGAGGCCGACCACGACCAGCACGCGCAGCGCAACCGCGAGCCACGGCTTGCGCTCCATGAGTCCTGCCTTGGACTCGGCAGGGGCCGGAGTATTCTGTTCTTCGTTCGCCATTCCTAATCTCCAAAAAGTTCAACGCAGCGTTGCGCGGATGTTGATGAAACTTACTTGACCGGGGCGGGCTGGGCTTGCGCCGGAGCCTGACCGGGGCTGGCGGCATCGCCCAGCACCTGGCGCAGAGTCTGCTCGGCGGCGCCCATGGCGCGTGCCAGCAGAACCTTGGCGATGTTGTGAGCGTAGAGGCTGCCGATGTATTGCTCGTTGGCGGTGGCCATGGCCTCCTGCGCCTGAATCACCTCGATGTTGTTGGTGACGCCGGCGGAGAAGCGGTCCTGCGACTGGGTAAGCGCCTGCTGCGCGTAATCGACGGTGACCCTGGCCACCTCGACCTGCTCGGCGGCGGAGTTCACGTCGAGAAACGCGCTGGCGACGTCCTGCTCGATGCGGCCGCGCAGATCGTCACGCTGCGCGCGGCGCTGCTTGAGCACGGAGTCAGCCTGCTTGATGTCGGCCTCGGTCTTGCCGCCTTCGAAGATGGGAATCTTCACGCCGGCGTTGACCGACCAAGTGGGGAACACGTTGCTCGGGTGCGTGCCGAGGGTTCCGTAATCGCCGCTGATGCCGAGGGTGGGATAGCGCTCGGCCAGCGCCGACTGGCGCTGTAGTTCGGCGGATTTCACCTGCTGCTCTGCCGCTAGATAATCCGGCCGCGCGGCCAAGGCGTGCTTGAGCGCATCCTCTTCTCCCAGAAGGGGCAACGGGCGGTAGGGAACGCGGCTGCTGAGCCTGAACTGCTGATGCACGGGCAGGCCGAGCACGCGCAGCAAGGTGATGCGCTGCTTGGCCAGATTATTGTTGGCCTCGATCAGATTCTGGCGGCGCACCTGAAGTTCGACGCGGGCGCGCAGAGTATCGATGTCTGGCGAAAGTCCAGCTTTCTCACGGTCTTCGGCGAGCTGAAAGAGGGCTTCGGCGGTCTTCAATTCGGCCTGCGCGGCGTCCACCTGGCTTTCGGCCGATACCACCAGCAAATAGCTGGCGGCCACGGCCAGGGTCACCGTCTCGCGGGCGGTGCCGAAGCTGAAGTTGGCGGCCTTGACGTTGGCCTGCGCGGCGCGCGCGCCCTGAATGGCGTGCCAGTCGAAGAGATCTTCACTCATGGAGATGCGCGCGTCGGAGTTGCTGAAGCGCACCGAGTTGCCATTAATGCCAAAGGCGGCGCCGTTGGCACCCAGGTTAAATCCCTCGGCCAGCAGATTCTCCTTGATTTCGGTCTCACGCAGGGAGCCGTCGAGGTGCGGCAGAAGATTGCTAAGCTCTTTAAGTCTCTGCGCCTTGGCCTGCTCGGTAGTCTGCGAACTGAGGACCACGCCGAGGTTGTAGCGCAGGCCGCGGGTGATGGCATCCTCCACGCTGATGTCGATGACGCCGGGCACCAGCTTGCCCTCCGGCACGCTGCCGGAAAAAGGACTCTGCTGGCCGGCGGCGAGGAGCTGATCGAGCGACTGCGGCACATTCAATTGAGAGGCACCGCCGCTCAACTGCTGGGCCGAAAGCGGCGTGGCCGCCAAGGCTAGAATGAGCAGCGAGCTAAGGAACTGACGAACGTGCATGGTTGAATCTCCACCCCCAAAACGGGTATACTCTAAGAAATCATACGTTTGATTTAATTGTCAAACATATGGATGCTAAATTTCGTAAATATAAACATGGCAAACAAAAGCGCGAACTCCAAACCCTGGCTGGGACGTCTGGCTTGCCAGAGCCGCAGCGAACGCACGCGGCAGCGTCTGATCGAAGTCGCGGTCGAAGTATTCAGCGACCTCGGATTTGAGGCGGCCAGCACGCGCACCATTGTGGAACGGGCGCAGGCGAACCTGGTCTCCATTCCTTACTATTTCGGCAATAAGCTGGGGTTGTACCATGCGGTGGCCGAATATATTGGCTCCAGCATCGAGGGACGCTTCCGCCCGGCGTGCGACAAGGCGCGCGAGGAATTGCAGCAGCCGAACCTGACGCACGCACAAATTCTGGACATGTTCATACGCTTTACGCAGGAATTTGCCCGCATGATGCTGGGTGCCGACGCGCCCAGTTGCTGGGGCCAGTTCATCTATCGCGAGCAGTTCGATCCCACCGAGGCTTTCCAGATTATTCATGGACATTTTGTGCCCCTGCTGGAAGTAGGGTTCGAGTACGTGAGCCGTCTTACGGGAAAGCCGGTCACGGATCCCGAAACGCGCATCCAATATATGGGAATTCTCTCCATGGTCAAGTTTACGCGCACGGACCGCGCAAGTGTACTGCTGGCGATGGAATGGAAAGAATTCGGCGAGGAAGAGACGGAAATCGTGTTGAAGATGCTGCGGCGCAACCTGCTTGCCATCTTCGGCTGTTCAGTACCGGAATCCGCCAGCTAATCCGCGCTTTACCGGGTTGGATGCGCAGTAGCCGCGTGGGGCGGCAGAATCATTTACGATAGATTTTCGGAGGAATTTGTTCGATGGCCGTTCCGGTTTCCCAGATGTGGGCGGTGAGCAGCTACGTGCTCAAGAATCGCTTGCAGGGACGCAAGCAGTACCCCTTGGTGGTTATGCTGGAAGTGCTGTTCCGCTGCAACCTGGCCTGCGCCGGCTGCGGCAAGGTGCAGTATCCCGCGCACGTTTTAAAAACGCAGCTCTCTCCGGAAGATTGCTTCCGCGCCGTGGAAGAGGCCGGGGCGCCGATCGTGAACATTCCCGGCGGCGAACCGCTGCTGCATCCGCAGATCGGCGAGATCGTCGAAGGCTTGATCGCCCGCGGGAAGTACGTGTACCTGTGCACCAACGCACTGCTGCTGAAAGAGAAGATGCACCTCTTTAAGCCGAGCAAGTACTTTACGTTCACGGTGCACCTGGACGGCGAACGCGATCACCACGACTTTTCGGTGTGCCGCGAAGGCGTGTACGACATTGCCACGGAGGCCATGCGCGAGGCCATTGCCAAGGGCTTCCGCGTGACCACCAACTCGACGCTGTTCGACAGCGCCGACCCGGTGAGCGTGCGCCGCTTCTTCGACGACATGATGACCATGGGCGTGGAGAGCATGATGGTGTCTCCGGGCTACAGCTACGACAAGGCTCCGGACCAGACGCACTTTCTGGCCAAGCAGCGCACCAACGAGCTGTTCCGGCAGATCCTGAGCAATCGCAAAAAGGATTGGCGCTTTAACGCCACGCCGCTGTTCTTCGAGTTCCTGATGGGACTGCGCGATTACGAGTGCACGCCCTGGGGCATTCCGACGTACACCATCTTTGGCTGGCAGAAGCCCTGCTACCTGCTGCAGGACGGCTACGTGGACACCTTCAAGGAACTGATTGAGACCACGAAGTGGGAAGAATACGGCAACAAGAGCGGCAATCCGCGCTGCGCGAACTGCATGGTGCACTGCGGCTTTGAGCCTTCGGCGGTGAATCACACGTTTGGCTCGCTGGGCGGCATTGCGGCCACGGTGCGCGGCATGTTGTCCACTTATCCTGACGCCGACGCCGCGAAGATGCTGCAGCAGCCGCGGCCTTCGCACGCCGAGGAACTGGTGCAGATTGCAAAAGACACGGCGCAGAAGATTGAGCAGACGGAAGCTGGAGTGGCGCAATGAGCGAAGCGTTAACGAGTGAAACATTGACGGACGCGAACATGACACGGGAGAGCTTGCAGGGATGGGTTCCGGCGCTGGCCAGTGAAGAAGAATTGCGCGCGGCGCTGGAGCAGGCTTTCGATTACCGCGGCGACATTACGCTGACGTTGAAGAGCGGGGAAGCGGTGCAGGGATACCTGTACGACAGGCGCATGGGGAAGTCTCTGGCGGAGTCTCAGGCGCGCGTGCTGACCACCGAGGGAGCACGCCGCGACGTAGCTTACGCGGAGATTGCCGCGCTGAACTTTAGCGGACGCGACACGGCGGCCGGCAAGACCTGGGAGTCGTGGGTGAAGAAGTACGCGGAGAAGAAAGCGGCCGGGGAGACGAACATCGGCCTGGAGCCGGACGAGCAGGAATAAACCTTTGCGGAAGCAGGTTTTCCCACAGGTGAGAGCCTTGGCAGACTTGGCGGAAGCAGGCCGGTTTGTTATATTAAATGAGGCCCGCGTGGCGCTATCGTCTAGGGGTTAGGACGTGAGATTCTCAATCTTAAAACCCGGGTTCGATTCCCGGTAGCGCTACCAAAATATTTAGAAGGCCGCCTGCCAAGGCGGCCTTTCTGCATTGGGATGAATTGGCACCGCGCGGAAGTTGCGTGCCTTGGCCCGAGTAAAGTAAATGACAGTTGATGCGTCTCTGACCGGCGCTGCCTAACGGTGGACATCACCCAGGGGAGCTTCGGCGGTGTCATTCGCCGGCAATGAGCGAGTGGCCCAAGGGGGTGCGCGGAAAACCGTGCTTCCTCCTGCGTTTGGGAAGGAGGCACGATGCATTCTTCCCAAACGCAGGAGGAAGCCGGACTGGTGAAAATCCATATCAATACAATATTTTAAGTGCTGCGTTTGCCGTAACTGGCAGACACAGCTAGCGCTTGTACAGAGAGAGAAGCGCTTCATCCTGCGAGCAGACGGGAAGCGCGGCTCATACTGCAAGTACATGAAGGTTGCATGTAAATGTAGTTGACATATATATGGGTGTAGATTACACATAGAGGTGCCCGATTTGGAGGGGCCGTATTATGAAGATCGCGGTGGCATCCGTGGATGGAGTCACAATTTCGCAGCACTTTGGACAAAGTACCGGCTTCATTGTCTTTGATGTGGAAGGCGAGACAATTCGCAGCAGCGAGTGGCGCGCGGTGCAGCAAACACCGCATGCGGCCGGAGTTTGCCAGCATGGCGGCGAACAGCCGCAGCCGGGCGGCGGGTTGGCGCTGATCCGCGATTGCAGCGTGATGGTGTGCGGCGGCATTGGCGGCGGGGCGGCCAACGCTCTGCAGCAGATGGGACTGAAGCCAATGGTGCTGCCCGTGGCGGGGGATGCGCACACGGCGCTGGCAAGGATGTTGCGCGGCGAACTAAGCGCATCCTCCACACCGACCTGCCAGTGCGAGCACTAAGAAGGAATCTGAAAAACCGTGTCTCCTTGCGGAGCGGACCCTCAGGGGCTGAAGCCCCGACGCATTGGAAGCGGCGTAGAGGCACGGCTAAAGCCGTGCCCTGACAAAATCGATTCATCAGGCCATGTCTAAGATGTTGCGGGGCGGCGCGGCCCCGCACTGCTTTAGAAGGAGTAAGGCGTGCCACGAAAGAAATGCATCCGCCATGGCGCAGATTATCCGTGCACCTGCGCCCTGGGGCACTTATACCGCTTTATCGAAGCGGACCTGCTGCTATTACTGAAGCAGAAGGACGGCTCCTATGGGTACGAATTACTGAGTGAACTAGAGAAGCGCTCCATCTCCGACGCAGCCATTGACCCTGGCGCGCTGTATCGCACGCTGCGCACGCTGGAAGCGAATGGCAACGTGACCAGCGAGTGGAGCACCTCTGCCGGCGGACCGGCGCGGCGTCTGTACAGGCTTACCCGCAAGGGAGAACACCATCTGGAAGAATGGGTGGAGGCACTGCAACACTTTTCCAACTCAGTGCGCCGCTTTGTGGAAGAGGCGCGGAAGGAACTCCGCTGAGCCAGCTTTTGTCCCTGCCGCCTGAGCGGCGTGGCGGAAAATACAAGACAGAACAGGCATGTTACTCCAACTTACTTACTCTCCACTGCGCCAAGCGTAAAGCGCAAGCGGGCTTTGCCTTCCTCGTTAAAGGCCACGCCAAGACCGGCGATGCCAAAGGGCGTGTGAAAGAAAATGGCCGTAGTGGCGCTCTGCGCGGTGCGCCAGCCGGCGCTGCCAAGGTCCATGCGCGCCGCCTCATACCACAACGCCAGGCCGGGATACAAAGACATCTGCCGGGTGAACGCTGGGTGCAGAGTAACTCCGCCGCTGGTGGAAACATAACTGTTTGCCGCGAACTGCTGGTACTTATACGCCGCCAGCGACTCCAGCCCTCCCAGACGCGCCTGCTCGTAATAATTCAACTTGCGTCCCAGGCTGCTTTCGGCGTGGCTGCCAAGGTTGAGGGTAATACTGGGCGTGGCGGGGATGGCCCAGTCGAAGGAGTGCTTGAGGTAAGGGTAAGATGCCTTGCGCCAACTGTAACCCATGGCGCCTTCCCAACGCAGGCCGCGCGAAGCCATGCTGGGCGCATCCTGAGTGTTGATGGTCCAGGTAAGTTCGGGATCGGCGAAGCCATTGTCGCGGGCGGAGACGCCATCGACGGCGAACGGCTGCTGGTAGGAGTCGAAGCCGGCGCGCGCGCCGAGGCGCACCTGTGCGTACTGCCAGGTGCCGGCGCCTACATAAAAGCTGGCGCCATAGCGGTCGCGGTGCGCAGAGGTGTAGTCGCCGTTGGCGTATTGATAGAAATTCTTGCGGCTGATGAAGACGCCGGGAGCGATGAAAATACCGCGTCCGCCGTGGGGATCGAAGTACTCGCCTCTCATGCCGGGATCGTTGCCGATGACCTGGGTCATGAGCCAGCGCGATTCGTAGGCGTTATCGGGAGTGCCGCTCCAGGTAAGACGGATGGCGTACTGCGCTGGCTCCTGCCCGCCGATGGAGTACTGGAAGGCTGGCTTGAGCAGGACGCTTTCGCCGGAGCGGCGCTGGAACTTTACTCCGTACCCATCCTTTATGTTATCCCACCAGTAAGAGAGCACGGGGGTGTTGGTGGCGTTGGAGATGTTATTCAGCACTTCCTCTAGGCGCGCGTCGGAGACGGCGGCGTTACCGGTCTTGCGAGAGATCTCCTGGCGGGCGTTGTCCTCGAAACTTTTGCGTTCGGCCCGCACCTGTACAACGGCTCCGCGGTTGTGCGCGGGCAGGCGGCGGGCATTGCGCGCGGCCAGGTACGAGGCCCACTGCGCGTCATCCACCTGAAAGGGAGCGAGCTGCGCGGACATGGCCGAAGCGGCCTGGTATCCGGCGTCGATGAGGGCCCGCGCTTGTGTGTAGTCGGTGGAGCTGAAGCGGCTGACGTTAACGTCAATGACGAGATCGGCGAGGGCGGCGGAGCGTTTTTCGTTTTGCAGGATAACGACGGCGACGGAGCGCGAGGCGATGCCGGTGAGCGTGTTGTAGGCGGATTCCGATGGTTTGCCGCTATCGAGCTGCACGGCGATGGAGGCTCCGTGAGGCATTTGCTGCAGGGCTTCGACGGGCAGGTTCATCATCAGGCCGCCATCGACGAGCACCTTGCCGTTGCGGCGCACGGGAGTGAAGACGGCGGGGATGGACATGGTGGCGCGCATGGCTTCGCTAAGCGAGCCGTCGTGCATGATCTCGGCGCCGCCGTCGGTAAGGTTGGTGGCCACGCAGCGGAAGGGAATGGGTAACTGGTCGAAGTCGATGGCGCTGCCGTAGCCGTTGAGGTTGCGGCTGAGCAGCATCATCATGGCTTCGCCGGTGTTGAGGCCGGCGGGGAGAGAAAGTTTGCGACCGAAGCGCAGAGTAAAGTCACCGGAGGCGCGGCGCCAGCTTTGCTTTTCGACGATGGGTTGATTGCGGTAACGCGGCGTGGGGCTGAGAAACTGTTCCCAATCGACGGTGATGGCCATGGTGCGAAGCTCACGGGCGTCCATGCCGGAGGCATAGAGGCCGCCGACGAGGCCTCCCATGCTGGTGCCGGCCACGGCGCCCACGGGAATGTGATGCTCCTCGAAGTAAAGCAGCACGCCTACGTGGGCGAGTCCGAGGGCGCCGCCGCCGTTGAGCGCCACGCCGACGGGAGGGCGCGCGGGCACGGAGGGCTGCGCCATGGCAACAAGAGTGGCGGCGAAGAGAAATAGAAGAACTGGCGCTCGCATGGCGGCTCCTCGGAGAAATCGTCTGCTACATGATGGCATAGGCGGAGAAAATCTTCTCGTGACGGGACGTGTACGGATGGGCGGAAGCGTGGGTGCCCACGTCTGCGATTAGGAATACTCGTTGGCGCCCCATGTCTGGCCGCGTACGCAGGCGTGGGAGACGTGCTTCTGCGATTTTAGTTTCTGCGGACTCGAAGGAATGAGCCTCCCACGTCTGTCCCTGAAAACATGGCCAGACATGGGACACCAATTCACATTCTTTCGTTATGTTGTTTGCTCTCCCACTCAGGCCCAACGGCGGGGCTTGAATGGAGCACCGGGCGGGGTGCGCTGTGCACTTGGAAGTTTGCGGGTGGGCGTGTTAACTTCAGCCTCATGGGTACCGGTCTTGTACCTTCGGGAAACGTACCGCTGGGCTCGGCCCGCAGGGAAGAGCTATTGCGGGTGTGCCGTACTCTCTCTTCGTTTCGCGATACCACGTTTCTCGCCGCATCGCTGGCCGAATTGGTGCGCCCCGTGCTCGATTTCGAGCGCATCTGCCTGCAACTTTATGACAGCGAGAGCAACCGCATCGTGTTTCTGCCGCAGGACGCGGGGCAGACGGTGGACGAGCCGGCGTGGGCGTTCCGTTTTGAGGATTGGCCTTTGTCGTGGGTGTGGGCGCATCAGCGGGTGCTCTCGGGCGAGATTGCCGAATGCCGTGCGCGCTATGGGTACCTGGCCAAGCTGCCGTATTACCAGAGGGACGGCGGCTATACGATGCTGCCGCTGACCAGCTCTCGGCGCAGCCTGGGCGGGCTGGAGATTCTGCGGCGCGAGTGCCAGGAGGCTTCCGCGGAAGATCAGTACGTGATGCAGACGCTGGCGTTTGCGCTTTCAGAGGCGCTGGAGGCGATTGTATCGACGGCAATTGCCAATCGCGCCTATCAGCAACTGGCCAAGGAGCGCGAGCACGACCGCATTCTGGTGGAGGTGACGAACGCGGTCATCACCAACCTGGACCTGCGCAAGCTGATCGTGGAGGTATCGAACTCTCTGCGAACGTACTTTGGCGTGGAATTCGTGAGCATGGAGCTGCGGGTGCGGAACGCGGCGGTGGAGGGTTCGGCGGCGCCGGCGGAGAGTTTTGAGGCGCACCTGCTGTGCTATCCGGGGACGGAGCGCGACGTGGAAGTGCGCGACGTGAAGGCCGTGGAAGAAGCTCCAATGGCGCTGGTGATCGAGCGGAAAGCGGCGTTTCTGGCAGGGCAGGAGGATCTGCGGCGAATGGCGTCGAGCTCGCAGTTTGCCGCGTTCCTGCACTCGCAGGGAGTGCTGGCCTTGTGCGCGCTGCCGCTGATTTCAGGCGACCACGTGTTTGGCGTGCTGAGCCTGGCGCGGCTGCAACGGGCGGACTTTTCGGAGGACGAGGCCAAGCTGCTGCAGGCGGTGGCCGACCGGGTGGCCATTGCGGTGAACAACGCGATTGCCTATCAGCAGATCTCTCGTTTGAAGGACAAGCTGACCAGCGAAAAGCTGTACCTGCAGGAGCAGATTGGCGAGAACAGCGATTTTGGCGCCATTATTGGCCAAAGCGTGGCGCTGCGACGGGTTCTGGACCAGGTGCAGATGGTGGCCGACAGCGACTCCACGGTGCTGATTATGGGCGAGACCGGCACGGGCAAGGAGCTGATCGCCAGGGCCATCCACAATCTGAGCAAGCGCAAGGCGCACACCATGGTGAAGGTGAACTGCGCGGCGATTCCGGCGGGGCTGTTTGAGAGCGACCTGTTCGGGCACGAGCGCGGAGCATTTACCGGAGCGGTTGCTCCCAAGCCGGGGCGCTTTGAGTTTGCCAACCGCAGCACGCTCTTCCTGGACGAGATTGGCGAGGTTCCGATGGAGGTGCAGCCCAAGCTGCTGCGCGCGTTGCAGGAGCATGAGATCGACCGCCTGGGCAGTCAAAGGGTTACGCCGGTGGACGTGCGGGTGATTGCCGCCACCAACTGCAACCTGCCTCTGCTGGTGCGGGAAAACCGCTTCCGCAGCGACCTCTACTACCGTTTGAGCGTGTTCCCCATTGTGATTCCGCCGCTGCGCGAGCGTCAGGAGGACATTCCGCTGCTGGTGCGGTACTTTACGCAGAAATATTCGGAGCGGATGAACCGCGGCATCGAGTCGATTACCACGGACACGATGCAGGCGCTGTGCCACCTGCCGTGGCCGGGCAACGTGCGCGAGCTGGAAAACGCCATTGAGCGGGCGGTGATCCTGAGCCGCGGGCCGGTGCTGCACATTCCTTCGCCGGAGGCACTGTTTTCGCCAGGGCTGGGCGCCGGGGAGATGGAGCGGGCGGCTCCGGCGCAGGCGGTGGTGGTTCCGGCTTATCCGACGACGGCGGCCCCGCTGGCACCTCCCGTGAGGGCAACCGCAATGCGCCCCCTGGGCGCGCATCGACGGGAAGAAGACCGGGTGACGCGGGAGCAGATTTTGAAGGCCCTGGAAGACGCCAACGGACTGGTGGGCGGTCCCAGAGGAGCGGCGGCGCAACTGGGATTGAAGCGCACGACGCTGCTATCCCGGATGAAGAAGCTTGGAATCTCGACCAAACTCTCCGGGGAACAAGAGACTGAACAGTAAGAAAATCCTACCCTTTTAAACCAGATTGCTTTTCCTGTGTTGGTAATGCTCCTGGCCCCTGAGTGCCTTGCGGAGGGGCGGGTTGGCCTTCCTGCGCGACGTCGATCCTATCGATAAGTGTCGAAAAGTCACAAGTGTCGAAATATTTCAAATAAAGTCGTGTGTCGAAGGTGTCGAAAAATCATGTCCTGAGGTATAGACACTTGCTATAACTCATATAAATCAATCATATACATAAGTTTCACATGATGGTTCGCCGCGTGCATTCCAGTATGGCGTTGCGTAACCCGGATATGGGCGGCGGAACGAGCCAGACGAAGCGGTACGGGGCTGGCCGGTCGCGCGAAGCCGGGAACGGGAACAGCATTTTGGGAGGCTGGAGCCTTGAATCTGGAGAAACTCAACTCCTTCATATTGGCGGACACGGAGCGATGTGTCGGCTGCCGCACCTGCGAGATTGCCTGTGCGCTGGCCCACATGGAAGCTCCGCCGACGGTGGCCGGACAGATAGGCACCCGTCTGGTGCCGCGGGTGTTTGTGGTGAACCTGTCGGATGCCTCGGCGCCGATCATCTGCCGCCACTGCGAAGACGCTCCCTGTTCGAACGTGTGCAAGATGGGAGCGATCAGCCGTCAGGGCGAGCGGGTGGTGGTGGACACGGATCGTTGTGTTGGCTGCCGCCTGTGTCTGATGGCCTGTCCGTTTGGCGCCATTGAATTTGCCCCCCTCGATCAGCACGCTGCCTCGGTATTTCCTTCCGCCAGCCTTCCCGGAGCACAACCCATCAAGATCATGTACCGGGCGAACAAGTGCGACCTGTGTTTTGGCCGCGCAGAGGGACCGGCGTGCATTGCGAACTGTCCGGAGGAGGCACTGCAAAGGGTGGATGCCTCGAAGGCATCCCGCCGCCGCAGGAGCGTTGCGGCACTTGAACTCCAGGCCGGTCACACGACCGCGCTGGCATAGGTGCAGGTGAAGAATGAGCGCGCAAGAGTTAATTCGGATTGATCAGGAGCTGTGCACGCGCTGCGGTCACTGCGCGGAGGTTTGCCCGGTGCAGGCCATTAACAGCGGACGGCGCGAGACGCGGGCGGTGGATACCACGCGCTGCGTGAAGTGCGGACGCTGCGTGCAGACGTGCTCGGCCTTCGATTCGCTGTTCGACGAGCCGTCGGGGCGGCGGATGGATCGCATCCGCGAGCGGCTGCTGCCGGCATCGTTTGCCGAGCCGATGTTCGCGGCTTACGACGAGACCTCTTTGCCGGAGTTGAGCGCGGCGCTGGAAGAGCGCCATGTGCTGAGCGTGGTGCATTGCGACTCGGCGGTGTTTGCGCCGCTGGCGGAAGAGTTCGGGCTGCCGGCGGGAACGCTGCGCGCGGGGCAGGTGGTGGCGGCGCTGCGGAAACTGGGCTTTCACAAGGTGTACAGCAACACGCTGCCGGCGGCGGTGTCGGTGCTGGAGCAGGCGCGGGAGCTGGTGGACCGGGTGGAAAAAGGCGGCAACCTGCCGCTGATCAACGCCTCGTGTCCGGCGGCGGTGCAGTTTATCGAGCAGGCGTTTCCGGAACTGATCCACTACTTCTCCGGCTGCCGTTCGCCGCGGCAACTGGCGGGCAGCCTGAGCAAGGCGTGGCTGGCGAAGGAGCTGGGGACGAGCGCGGCCTTCCTGTACAACGTGTCGCTGGCCTCGTGCACGGCGCACAAGTTCGAGGTGACGCGGCCGGAGCTGCGCACGGACGGCAAACGCGAGATTGACGCGGTGATGACTACGCGTGAACTGGCGTGGCTGATCAAGCGCGAAGGCATTGAGCCGTACCTGTTGGAAGATTCCGAGTTTGATGCGCAGATGGCCACGGTGCCGGAGTTGTGGGGCGCCTTCTGCCACACGGGAGACATTTCGCAAGCGGTGCTGGCCACGGCCGCCGACCTTATGCAGGCCAAGGACGCGGCGCTGGAAGAGGGAAGTGAAGAAGACGGCGTGCGCCACTTCCGCATCCGCATTGAAGGCCGCGATTACCAGGCGGCAGCGGTGAGCGGATTGCAGAACGCGGTGCCGCTGCTGGAAGCGGCGCGGGCGGGCAAGAGCACGGTGCGCTTCCTGGAGATCATGGCGTGTCCGCAGGGCTGCGTGAGCGGCGGCGGACAGCCGAAGGTTTTGCTGCCGAAGCAGCAGGCGGAGGTTTACCGCAATCGGGTGGCTGCCTGTGCGGCGGCGGCGCCAGAGGCGCGCCTCAGCCAGAACGCAGTAATTCGCCGGCTGTACGACGAGGTATTCGGTTGCCAGCCGGGTGACAAGTCCAACCACATTCTCTACACGCATTACGTAGAGCGCAGCGATGATTTTGTAAGTAAGGGGTTCATGGAAAGCGATTCATAAGTAAACGGACTTTTGCGGTCCGATCTTCGATTCGGATGGTGAATGAAGCATGGCCACGAATTATCTCTCGCCTAAAGAAGTTGCGGAAAGTTCCATTGGCATTACCAGCGGCAAGGCGTCGCTGAGCATTGGCAAAATGCTGGTCCTGGGGTTCCTGGCCGGTGCTTATATCGCCTTCGGAGCCTTGGCCTCCACGCTGGTCTCACACGATCTTCCTCTTGTTGGCGTCGGCCGTCTGGTAACCGGCATGGTGTTCTCCGCCGGACTGATGATGGTGCTGATCGGCGGCGCGGAACTGTTCACGGGCAACATTCTGATCTGGACGGGCGTTCTCTCCGGCAAGGTGGGAGTGGGCGCGATGCTGCGCAACTGGTTCTGGGTGTACGTCGCCAACTTCCTGGGCTCACTGGCCGTGGTGGCGATGATGTACTACTCGGGATTGTGGGGCACCAATAACAACATGGTGGGCGCCTATGCGCTGAAAATTGCGGTGGGCAAATGCGGACTGACATTTACCAGCGCGCTGATGCGCGGCATTCTGTGCAACTGGCTGGTGAGTTTGGCGGTGTGGATGTCCTGGTCGTGCAAGGACATTGTGAGCAAGGTGTTCGCCGTGTTCTTCCCCATCACCTTGTTTGTGGCCGCCAACTTTGAGCACAGCGTGGCCAACATGTACTACATTCCCGCAGGCCTGTTGCTGAAGGCGAATCCGGCGATGGTGGATGCCGCGCACCTGGCGGACAAAGTGGGCGTGCTGACCTGGCACAGCTTCCTGATCAACAACCTGCTGCCGGTAACGATCGGCAACATTCTGGGGGCGGCGCTCTTTGTGGCCAGCGCGTACTGGTTCAGCTACCTGAAGGGCGCAAAGGCACAGGCCGCGGCGTCACCGGCGGTGGAAGGCGTGGGAGCGGCGCTGGTGGCCAGCGCGATTGCCAACAACTGCCCGGTGATCAAGGCCTGCCCGGCGAACAACGCGATGCAGGAGCTGGCGGGCAGCAAAAGGTAGTAGAGGAATCAACGGCGGGGAGGGGATCGACCTCTCCCCGCGACGGAGCAGGAAATGGGAGTATTGCTCATCACACCGGAAAAATGCACGAACTGCGAAGCCTGCGAGCTGGCGTGTTCGTTCGCGCACGAAGAGGAATTCAATCCGTCGCGCTCGCGCGTGCACGTGCTGGCCTGGGAACAGGACACGCACTCATCGCCGGTGGTTTGCCTGCAGTGCGAGGACGCGGCCTGCATGGTGGCGTGCCCGGCTAAGGCGATTACGCAAGACCCGGCGACGGGGGCGCGCGTGATCAGCTTTACCTCGTGCATACAGTGCCGCATGTGCATGCAGGTGTGCCCGTTCGGCTGTACGACTTACGACACGATCGGCAAGAAGCTGTTGAAGTGCGACCTGTGCGGCGGCGATCCGCAGTGCGCGAAGGTGTGTCCCTCGGGCGCGATTACCGACGTGGATCGCACGGCGGCCAACACCACGCGCCGGGTACAGGCCGCGGAACGGTTGCGGGTGATGCTGCGCCAGGGAGGAATGCAATGAGCTTCGGATGGTGCGGACAACTCCTGTTTGTGGACCTGACGCGCGGCGTGGTGACGCGCGAGTCGCTGGATCCGCAAGCGATGAAGGACGCGATTGGGGCGCGCGGACTGGCCACGGAACTGTATCTGCGCAACGTGGCGGTGGACGCCGATGCGGAGAACGAGCACAACGCGCTGGTGTTTGCCGCGTCTCCGCTGACGGGCACGCTGATGCCGAACGGCGGCCACTACAGCGTGGTGACGCGCACGGCGAGCGGACTGGTGCACGCCAACCTGGGCGGAGCCTGGGGTCCGCAACTGAAGTACGCGGGCTTTGACGCGGTGATTGTGCGGGGCAAGGCCAGTGGGCCGGTGTACCTGTGGATCCACGACGGCGAGGCCGAGTTGCGCGACGCGCTGGAGCTTTGGGGACAGGGAACCACGGCATCGGTGAGCGCGCTGCGCGAAGCGACGGATGAAAAAGCGCGGGTGTGCTGCATTGGGCCGGCGGGCGAGCATGGACTCTCGATGGCGGCGCTGGTGACGGACGCACTGGGTTCGGCCGCGGCGCCGGGCATGGCCGCGCTGCTGGGCAGGAAATTCCTGAAAGCGATTGTGGTGCGCGGCACGCACGGCATACGGCTGGCAAAGGCCGCGGAGTTTATGTCCGCGACGCAGGAGCTGCGGAAGCGCTCGGCCCGGACGATGCTGCATGCGAAGGGCGCGCGGCTGAATGGGCCGGTGTTCCAGGTGACGTCACTGGAAGAGGACGCGAACGCGCTGCCGAGCGAAGGCCTGCGTCCGCGCGGATGCTTTGGCTGCGCTGCAATCTTCTCCACCTTTACCGACCAGTTGACGGGCGAGACGCTGGCGAGCTTTGGGCGCGACAGCCTGCCGCACATCAACCGCGCCCGCCTGCTGGAGTATCACGCGTTCACCGATCTGGGATTGGACTACGTGCGGGCCAAGGCTTGCCTGGCGCACGTGGAGCGCAAAGAAGGCGAGGACGAGTTCGACCTGGCGGTGCGCTTGGCGCATGGGCAGTTGAACGGCGCGGCCACGGAAGAAAGCGTGGCGCAGGGTGCGGCGGGCGGATGCGCGGTGGGCGGCTTTGTGCTGGTGCCGGCGCTGAAGACGACCAGCATTGGGCAGGAGAACGGCGTGGACGCGGCGGCACTGGCGGCGGCGGAGTCGGCGGGGTGCTGTCCGTTTGCGGCGGCGGCGATGCCGCCCGAGGAAATCGCACACATTCTTACTTCGGCGACGGGGATTGAGTATTCGCCGGAAGACGTTCTGCGGGCTGGCCGGCGACTGGCCACAGCCACCGGAAAGTGAGAGTAACGATGCAGGCAATTATCACAGAACGGCAGGAAACACCGATGGGCGCAAGGGCGCCAGAGCCGCGGCAGGAGACTCCGGCGGCAGGAGGCAGCGGCGCGTTTCTGCTGTCGCTGCTGCTGTCGGCCTTCGCGCTCTGCGGATCGCTGGGGCTGTTGTTTTACGCGCGCGGCAACACCATCGCCATGGATGTGGCGAGCCTTCCCTGGCTGAATGTGCGCGACGCGATGTTCGGCGTGCGCATTGACGCCCTGAGCCAACTGATGCTGCTGGCGGTGACGATCTGCGGCTTTCTGGTGGTGCTCTACTCGGGCTCCTACATCAGCCGCAACAACCGCGAGCATCCCAGCGAACACGGGCAGGGGCGCTACTACTTTTTCACCGTGCTGTTCATCGCCTCGATGGTGGGGCTGGTGTCGTCGCCGAATCTGTTCCAGATGTTCTTGTTCTGGGAACTGACGACGATCTGCTCGTGGGGATTGATCTCCTTCTACGGAACGAAGGAGGCGCTGGCCTCGGGCTTTAAGGCCATGCTGATCACCTACGGCGCGGGGTTGTTCCTGATGGCGGCGGTGATCCTGGTGTACGTCAACACGGGCTCGTTCGCCTTCACGGCGATCAATCAACTTTCTCCGGCATTGAAGACGGTGGTGGTGGCGTTCCTGGCGATTGCGGCCTTCGGCAAGGCGGCGCAGTTCCCGCTGCAAACCTGGCTGCCCTCGGCCATGACCGCGCCAACCCCGGCCTCCGCGTATTTGCACGCGGCGGCCATGGTGAAGGCCGGTGTGTACCTGATGGCGCGCGTGGTGATCTCGCTGACGATCTTTCCGCCGAAGCTGGCCTTACTCTTTACCGGGCTGGCGATGGTGACGATGTACGTGGGCGTGTTGCAGTACGCGGTGCAGGACGACCTGAAGCGGTTGCTGGCCTACTCTACGATTGCCAACCTGGGCTACATGATGCTGGGCCTGGCGATGGGCGCGCTGGGATCTCCACTGGCGCTGCGCGGCGGATTGCTGCACCTGATCGGCCACGCCTTCACCAAGAGCCTGCTGTTCCTTTCGGTGGGAGCCATTTCCTACGCCACCGGAACGCGCAGCATTCGCAAGCTGAGCGGCCTGGGCAAGCGCATGCCAATTACGGCGCTGTGCTTTGTGCTGGGCGCCATGGCCATCAGCGGCGTGCCGCCGTTCACCCTGTTCTGGAGCAAGTTCCTGATTGTGAGCGGCGCGATTCAGTTGAGCACGCGCTGGGGCATTGCGCTGGCGGTGCTGGCGCTCACCGAGAGCGTGATTGGTTTCTCCTGCTTCCTGCGCGTGGTGCACAAGGTCTTCTTTGGACCGGTGTCGCCGGCGGCGGAGCTGGCGCAGGATCCTCCGGCGGGCATGACGGTGGCGCTGGTGATTCTGCTGCTGCTCTCGCTGGGAGCGACATTCCTCGGGCTGCCTTTGATTGGGCAGGTCGTGCAGGGAGTGAAGTGAAATGAGTCCCATGCATATCTTCGTATTCGCAATGTCGGTGCTGGGCCTGACCAGCGTGCTTGCCCTGTTGTGCGGCAAGCAACGCCTGCTGGCCGGCGGAGTGAACCTGGCGGGCGTGCTGCTGGCAAGCGTGGCCATGTTTGTGCTGGCGGTGCGGGCCATGTTCTACGCGCCGGTGGCGTTCAGCTTTGGACGGGTGTCGCTGCTGGGGCTGAACTCGGAAGTGATTTTCCAGATCGACGTGCTGAGCGCGATCTTCCTGATGATTATCTGCGTGCTGGCCACGGCCTCGGCCTTGTACAGCATTCGCTACATTGCGCACTACCACGAGGACCCGCGGCGCTACTACTTTCCGTTCCCCTTGTTTATTGCGGGAATGATGTCAGTGGTCTGTGCCGCCGACTGGTTCTGGTTCCTGGTGTTCTGGGAAGTGATGACCCTGGCCTCCTACTTCCTCGTCATGTTCGAGAACGTGGAAGAGAGCAACCTGAAGGCGGGCTTCATTTACTTCTTCATGACGCAGATGACGTCGATGGGGTTGATGCTCGGGGTGATTCTGCTGGGGCACTGGGCGGGCTCGACGGCCTTTGCCGCGGCGCCGCCGCTGCTGCTGGACCTGGCGACGAACAAGCCGCTGGGACTGACGGTGCTGCTGTTCCTTTTCTTCCTGGCCTTTGCTACCAAGGCGGGCATGTATCCCCTGGGCATCTGGCTGCCGCTGGCGCACCCGGCGGCTCCGGCCAGCATCAGCGCGCTGCTTTCGGGCGTGATGATCAAGCTGGGCGTGTACGGACTGCTGCGCATCTTTGTGTGGCAGTTGCCACTGGGCACGGCCACGCACGGCTGGGGAATTTTGATTGCATCGTTCGGCGTGCTCTCCATGCTGATTGGCACGCTGCGCGCGCTGGGCGAGCACGACTGCAAGCGCCTGCTGGCACAGCACAGCATTGGACAGATGGGCTACGTGCTGCTGGGGCTGGGCATGGGCATGGCCTTGATGCAGACGAGTCCGCTGTTCGCGATGATCGCCTTTGCAGGATGCCTGTATCACATCATCAACCACGCTTGCTTCAAGTCGCTGCTGTTCTTTAACTCCGGCGCGATTCTGCATCGCACGGGCACGCGCGACCTGGATAGCCTGGGCGGACTGGCCGGGTTGATGCCGGTCTCGGCCGCCTGCGGACTGGTGGGCGCGCTGTCCATTGCGGGCACGCCGCCGTTCAACGGCTTTGTGAGCAAGTGGCTGCTGTACCAGTCCACGATTCTGGGCGACAGCCACAAGCCGCTCTATGTGCTGTTCGGCGTGGCGGCCCTGTTCATCAGCACGGTGACCTTGGCTTCGTTCGTCAAGTATTTGGGAACGTCGTTCCTGGGCACTCTGCCGGAGCGCTTTGCGCAGCAGAAAAAGGGCGGCGAGGCGTCGATGGAGATCGTGGAGATCGTGCTGGCCGTACTCTGCTTCGCGCTGGGCGTGGTTCCGGGACTGGTGATGGGAGTGTTGCAGCGCGCGTTGCAGCCTGTGTTCACGGCCAGCGGGCTGCCGGGCGTGGCGGCCTTGCCGGGTGCGGGCACTGCGGTGCCGGTGAATGGAGTGGCCGCGGCCGCCGTGGCGCCGGCGGTTGTTCTGCTGGGACTGCTGGGCTGCATCGTGCTGGTGGCGATCATTCACAACTCGGTGAAGGTGCCGGTGCGCGCGGCCGCGATTTGGAACTGCGGCGAACTCATTGAGAACGAGCGTGTGCGCTACCGTGCCAGCAGCTTCTACCGTCCGTTTAAGGAAATGATTCATCCGGTGTATGAGCAGGTGACGCTGCCCACGCCGCACGTGCCGAAGTTCGTGCTGCAAATCTTCGACGTGGACCGCTGGCTGTACTTCCCGGTGGCGCGCTTCTTTACGCGGGTGAGCCGTGCGGGCAGCCGGATGCATAACGGCGCTCCGCAGCTTTACTTGTTGTGGCAGGTGATCGGGTGCGCGGCCTCAATCGCGCTGGTGGTGTGGCTTATGGGAGGTGTGAAATGACGACCGCTCAGGTGACGATGACAACCGCTCCGGAAACTCTGACGAAGGCGCAGAAGATTCTGCAGGGCATTCAGGAAAAGTTCGGCGTGGCCTTGATTTCCGCGGAGAATCCGCGCCCCGACCGCCTGTTCCTCAAGGTGCGGCGAGAGGAGATCCGCCCCATCACCGACTACGTGTTCAACACGCTGAAGGGGCGCATGGTGATGTCCATTGGCACCGATAAGACGCCGGTGGATGGACATTACGAGGTGAGCTACCTGTACGCGCTGGACGCCGAGGGCATCGCGCTCAATCTGAAAGAGCTGGTGCCGGAGAATGATCCCGTGGTGCCTTCGGTGGCCGGCATTGTGACCTACGCGAACTGGAACGAGCGCGAGGTGTACGACCTGCTGGGCGTGAAGGCCGAAGGACACCCTGACCCGCGGCGGCTGGTGCTGGCCGACGATTGGCCGGACGATGTGTTTCCGCTGCGCAAGAGCGTGCCGTACAACTTCAAGCCTCCGGTGCGCGACGTAAAGCCGCCGATGCGCGAGCTGACCGAGCGCGAGAAGAAGTCCACCATCGTCAACGTGGGACCGTTCTTCCCGACGCTGGAAGAAGCCGCATCGTTCCGCCTGTTCGTGGAGGGCGAGCGTATCATCGGCGCGGATTACCGCGGGTTCTTTGCGCATCGCGGCATCGAGAAGCTGACAGACAACGTGCTGGACTACAACCAGATTCCGTTCATGGCCGAGCGCATCTGCGGCATTTGCGGCTTTGTGCACAGCGCCTGTTACTGCATGGCGGTGGAACACGCTGCCGAGGCCGAGGTGCCGCCGCGGGCGCAGTACATCCGCGCGGTGATGATGGAGTTGGAGCGCATTCACAGCCACTTGCTTTGGCTGGGACTGGCGGCGCACTACCTGGGCTTCGACACAGTGCTGATGCAGTCGTGGCGCATTCGCGAACCCATCATGTGGCTGGTGGAGGCCATCACCGGCAACCGCAAGACCTACGGATTGAACCTGCCGGGCGGCGTGCGCCGTGACTTTACGAACGAACACTGCGACAAGATTCTTGAGGTGATTGCCAAGATCGAGAAGGAAGCCGGCGAACTGGTGGCGGCCGCGGCAGAAGATCACACGCTGAAGATGCGCCTGGTGGACGTGGGCCGCCTGACGCCGGAGGACGCGCGGCTGCTGTGCTGCGTGGGTCCGACGGCGCGCGCCAGCGGCGTGAACATCGACGCGCGCAAGGACTTTCCGTACTGCGCCTTTCCGGACTTGAAGTTCAAACCGGCGGTGCAGCACACGAACGACATCTGGGGACGGCTGCTGGTGCGGGCGGAAGAGACATTTACATCCATCGATCTTGTGCGGCAGATGCTGGCCCGGCTGCCCGAGGGCGAGATCATGGCGCCGGTGGGCAACATTCCGCCGTGGCGTGAGGGCGTGGGCGTGGCCGAGGCTCCGCGCGGCGAGTGCGTGCACTACGTGGAGACCGGGCACGACAACCGTCCGTACCGCTGGCGCGTGCGCGCCGCCACGTATCCGCAGTTGCAGGCGGTGCCCTACATGCTGGAGGGAATGCACGTGGCGGACTTCCCGATCATCGTGGGCAGCATCGATCCGTGCTTCTCCTGCACCGAGCGTTTGATTACCGTGGACCGCGGCAACGCGAACAAGCTGCGGATTTACGAGAAGAAAGATCTGCTGGCGATGAGCCGGCGGCGAACCCAGGAATTGAGGTAGGCGGGACATGCGAAGCGTTCTTGTCGGAATCTTCAATCTGCTGTTTGCACTGGCGGCGGCGCCGCTGCTGGACGGCATTCTGCGCCAGGTAAAAGCCAGGCTGCACTCGCGCCGCGGCCCCAGCATCTTCCAGACGTATCTCGATCTGGGCAAGCTGATGGTGAAGGACGATCAGGCGGGCGCGAACAACACGATCTTCAGCCTGACGCCGATCGTCTGCTTTGCCTCGGTGCTGCTGGCGGCGCTGTTCATCCCGATGGGCGGCGTGGTGCCCTTGGGCTTTGCCGGAGACACGCTGGTGCTGATGTACATCCTCACCATGGGTCCGCTGTGCGTGTGCCTGGGCGGCATGGCGTCGGGCAGCCCGTATGCGTACGTGGGCGTGAGCCGCGAAATCATGACGCTGATGGTGGTGGAGCCGGTGATGGTGATGTCGCTGATCGCCTCGGCGGTGAAGGCGCACTCGCTGATGCTGGTGGACTGCATACGGCAGCCGCTGGGCGCGGGCCCTTCGCTCTCGTTCATCATCTGCGGCGTGGCGTTCTTTCTGGCGCTGCAGCCGGAAGTGGCCAAGGTTCCGTTCGACCAGGCGGAAGCCGAGCAGGAGATCATGGAAGGCCCGCTCGTCGAGTACTCCGGCCGCAAGCTGGCGATGCTGAAGTGGTCCTTTTACAGCAAACAGATTGTGTTGATCACGCTGTTCACGGAGTGGTTCCTGCCGTGGCCAGCACTGGAGAGCCTGCCGCTGCGCATGGCGTGCACGGTGCTGAAGGTGCTGGTGGTGGCGGCGCTGGTGGAAGTGATCGCGCAGGTATTCCCACGTTTGAAGATCAACCAGAGCATGCGGTACTTCGTCTCGGTGAACGCCTTCGCGCTCAGCGGGCTGATGCTCGCGGTCATAGGACTGTAAGAGGTGAAACGATGATCAGCAAGATCAAAGAAGCTCTGATCTGCCTGCGCGCGCCGCGAGTGACGTTCCGTTATCCGCTGGAGCCGATGCCGGCGCCGGCGCGCTTCCGCGGCCGACCCACGATCGACGGAGCGAAATGCATCGGCTGTGGCGCGTGTGCCGCCGTCTGTCCGCCGCGCTTGATCGACATCCACGGAGAGGGCACGACGCGCACGGTGGAACTGAACTTCTCGCGTTGCACGTACTGCGCGCGTTGCCAGGAAGTTTGCCCGGTGGGCGCCATGCAGTGCACCACGGACTTTGAGACCGCGACCAACGACCGTGCCAACTACTCGGTGAAGGTGGAACTGGCGGCCGTGGCGTGCCAGAGCTGCGGCACGCCGTTCATCACGCAGAGGATGCAGCAGAAGCTGATGGCGGAGTTCCAGCCGGCGTGGATGCAGCAGCGGAACGAACTGCCGGAATGGCTCTCACTGTGCCAGAGCTGCCGCGTGGAAAAGACGGGCATGACGATGGGGAGGAACATCAAAAATGGCTAGCTCCTCGGTAATGTACATCAGCCTGCTGATGATCGTGACCTCATTCCTGATGGTGGAGTGGCGGCAGTTGACCGGCGCCATCTACACCTATCAGGCGCAGTCGGTCCTCATCGCGCTGACCTTTGCGTTGTACGCGCACTCGCTGCACAATCCGGCGCTTTACTTCTGGGCGGTGACGGCGCTCGTCAGCAAAGGCATTCTGGTGCCATGGCTGCTGCGGCGCTACGTGGACAAGGTGCATCCGGTGGAGAGCGAGCCGATGCTGAATCCGATCCTCTCGCAGGTGATCGGCTTCACGGTGGTGACCGTGGTGTTCTGGTGGGTGTTCACGAATCACGACCGGCTGGTGGTGCTGCCGTCGCTGGCGGGCGAGCCTTACCGCATGAACCTGGCGGTGGCGGCGGCGATCCTGGTGATCGGCTTCTATTCGCTGCTGACGCGGCGCGACGCCTTCAAGGTGGCGATCGGGCTGTGCCTGCTGGAGAACGCAATTCACCTCAGCCTGGTGAGCCTGGCGCCTTCGATACCCGAGACGGCGATGATCGGCGTGGTGACCGACGTGGTCATCTCGGTGTGGCTGCTGCTGTACATCATCGCCAACGTGTACCGCGTAACCGGCTCGGTGGATACATTCAACCTGCGCAATCTGCGCGGATAAAGAGGGCAGGACTGTGACGGATTCGATGCTAATGCTGTGGTTGATCGGCGTGCCCGCCCTGGCCGCCATTCTGGAATATGCTTTGGGCCGCCGCGCACCGGTGGTGACCGGCAAGATTGCCATTGTGGGCGCGGCCTGCACGTTTGGATTCGCGCTGGACCTGCTGCGGAGCGTTCTACAGCACGGCGCGGTGTCGGCCGCGGCCAACCAGCTGCGCGCCGACGCTTTGTCGGCGCTGGTGGCGTCGGTTGTCTCGTGCGTTGGCTTCTTCGCCATCGCCTACGCGTATCCCTACCTGGGGCGCGAGGTTCGCGAGGGACATCTGGCGGCGGAGAAATTGCCGGCCTACTACGCGCTCAGCCTGACCTTTGTGAGTACGATGACGGCCGTTACCGTGACCAACAACATCATCATGATGTACGTGCTGGTGGAAGCCACCACGCTGGCGTCGGCCTTGCTGGTCACCTTCTACGGCACGCCGAAGGCGCTGGAAGCGGGCTACAAATATCTGCTGCTGTGTTCGGTGGGTATTGCCATTGGCCTGCTGGGATGCGTGGTGCTATACGCATCGGCGGTGCCGTTTGTCGGCGGCATCAAGGGGATGGAGATCAGCGAGATTGTGCGCGTGGCACACAACTTTCCGCCGCTGACGGTGCTGGTGGGAACGCTGCTGGTGATCATCGGCTTTGGCTCGAAGGCGGGCTTTGTGCCGTTCCACGCCTGGCTGCCGGACGCGCACTCGCAGTCGCCCAGCCCGGTGAGCGCCATGCTCTCGGGCGTGACGCTGAAGGTAGCGCTGTACGCAATTGCGCGCATTGCCACCATCTTTTATCCCGGACACGGAGCGCTGGGCATCTTCTGCATTGTGCTGGGAGCGGTCACCATGCTGTTCGGCATCATCGTGGCCTTCAACCAGACGGACCTGAAACGCATGTTGGCCTACAGCTCGGTGAGCCAGATCGGTTACATCCTGATGGGTCTGGGACTGGCCAACTACCTGGGTTTCTACGGCGCCACCTATCACCTGCTGAATCACGCGCTCGATAAATCGATGCTCTTCCTCTGCTCCGGCGTGCTGCTGTATGCCTGCGGCACCACGAACATGGACGAGCTGGGCAAGCGCAAGCACAGCGCTCTGCTGGCCATCTGCTTCTTTATTGGAGCGCTGGCGATTAGCGGCGTGCCGCCGCTGAACGGCTTCTGGAGCAAGTTTGCCATCTACACGGCGGCCGCGCAGGCGCACATGTGGTGGGCGCTGGGCGTGGCGATGTTCACCTCCATGCTGACGCTGGCGGTGCTGGTGCGCGCGGGATACACCATCTTCCTGCAGGAGCCGGAGCATGGCTCGGAGGATGTGGCACACCTGCTGGACAAGCCCGAGCCCGACGCGGTGGTGGATGCGCCGTATCCGGCGGGCATGATGGCGGCCATTGCCGCCATGTGCGTGCTGATCGTCATCAGCGGAATGAACCTGCGCGTGCTGCACCATGCCATCGATCAATCGGTGCAGGCGCTGTTGCACCAGATGGCGGGAGGCTAACCATGGCACTCAACGACTTCCTGATGAAGCACTGCTTCAAGCGTTCCCTGTGGGTGTACCACGCAAACGCCGGAGCGTGTAACGGCTGCGACATTGAAGAGATCAACGCCTTTACGCCGTACTACGACGCCGAGCGCTTTGGCATGAAGCTGATCGCCTCGCCGCGCCACGCGGATGTTCTGCTGGTCTCCGGGCCGGTGACGCGCAACATTCTGCCGCGCTTGAAGCGGCTGTATGAGAGCACGCCGGATCCGAAGGTGGTGATTGCCTGCGGCTCGTGCGCGGTGGGCGGCGGCATGTGGTTCGACTCCTACCACGTCATCGGCGGCGTGGATAAGGTGCTCCCCGTGGACTTCTACATTCCGGGCTGCCCGCCGCGGCCGGAGGCAATTCTGTGGGGCGCGGCGGTGGCCATGGGCCTGGTGAAGGACAAGGTGAAGCCGTACCGCTATCGCCAGGAAGGCGAGGGCACTCCCACCCTCGAAGTGCCGCCGGAAGAGGAAATCGAATTGACCGGACAGGTGCTGAAGTAGCAAGGAAAGAAACGGGTCACGGAGCCAGAGCGATGCTGATGGAAGAACTCAAGGCGCGGATCAAAGGCAAGACGATGCTGGTTGGCATTGGCAATGCCATGCGCGGAGACGACGCCGCGGGGCCGCGACTGATTGCCGCGCTGGAAGGCAAGGTGGAAGCTGCGCTGCTGGACGCCGGGGAGATGCCGGAGGCGTATCTCGGGCGCATTTGCCAGGCGGCTCCGGAGACGATTGTGCTGCTGGACGCGGCGAACCTTGGCGCCGCGCCGGGCGCGGTGGCGATTCTGGACAGCGCGGAGCTGGGCTCGCTGGGGCTCAGCACGCATCAGATGCCGCTGGAGTTGCTGGCGCGCTATTTGCGCGAGCAGACCGGGGCGAACGTGTTTGCGCTGGGCGTGCAGCCGCGGCAGTTGGACTTCTTCGCCGCGGTGAGTCCCGAGGTGGAAGAGACGATTTCCTTAGTAACAAAGATTCTTATCGCAATTCTTCATTCCAAGACGGCGCCGGAGACGGCGGCCGTTCTACAGGGGAACTCATGAATACCTTTGTGATTGCCGATCCCGCGCGCTGTATCGGTTGCCGGACCTGCGAGGTTGCGTGCGTGTTGGCGCATTCAACCGGCGGAGTGGCGGCGCTTTCCGCGGCGCATTTCATTCCCCGTCTTACGGTGGTGCGCACGGCGCGGGTGAGTGCGCCGGTGCAGTGCCACCAGTGCGAAGACGCTCCCTGCGCGGCGGTGTGTTCCACCAACGCCATCACCTTTACCAGCAACTCGGTGCAGGTGAACCAGGAGCGCTGCGTGGGCTGCAAGAGCTGCATGATCGCCTGCCCCTACGGCGCCATGGACATTGTGACCACGGAGCGGGTGGAGCGCACAGGCTCGGGAGTGAACGAGCGCGCCGTGCGGGTGAAGAAGGTGGAAGCGCAGAAGTGCGACCTCTGCATCACCGATCCCACGGGGCCGAATTGCATCCGCGTGTGTCCCACCAAGGCGCTGCGCGTGGTTGACCAGAAGAGCGCGGACGCGAGTATGCGGCGGCGCAAGGAGCACGCGGCCGAGGAGTCGGCCGCCATGACGAATTAGCAAACTGGACTCGTAAATGCTCCGGGACAGTGAGCCGGAGCACGCATTCATCGCGGTCATCCTTCGCACCGGGCGGGCGTGCCAGCACACCGCTGGAGGGGCGCGAAGGGATGGGAAAGGGAATCATTGCAATGGCTGAAAAAGTATTGACTGTCTGTCCGTATTGCGGCGCCGGGTGCCAGTTCTATCTTGTGGTGGAGAACGGCAGCATCGTGCGCGCCGAAGGGTACGCCCAGGGGCGCACCAACCAGGGTGAGTTGTGTTTGAAGGGCCACTACGGCTGGGACTTCCTCAACGACACCAAACGCCTGACGCCGCGTTTGAAGCGGCCATTGTTGCGGCGCAGCCGCGACGCGGAGTTCCAGGAGGTTTCCTGGTACGAGGCCATCAATTTTGCGGCGACGCGCCTGCAGGAGATCAAGCACAAGTACGGCGCCGACTCCATCATGCTGACCGGCTCGGCCCGCGGGCCGGGCAACGAAGCCAATTACGTGATGCAGAAGTTTGCCCGCGCGGTGGTCGGCACCAACAACGTCGATCACTGCGCGCGAGTTTGACACGCCCCATCGGTGGCCGGTCTGGCCGCCACACTGGGCAACGGAGCCATGAGCAATTCCATTCCGGAGATCGAGGACACGAAGTGCCTGTTCGTCTTCGGGTATAACGCAGCCGATTCGCATCCCATCGTGGCGCGCCGCATTGTGCGGGCTCGCGAGAAGGGCGCCAAACTGATCGTCGTCGATCCGCGAATGACCGAGAGCGCGCGCATTGCCGACCTATGGCTGCCCTTGAAGAACGGCAGCAACATGGCGCTGGTCAACGCCTTTGCCAACGTCCTGATTGAAGAAGGCCTGTGCAACAAGGATTACGTGGCCAACTACACCGAGGGCTTTGACGAGTATTACAAGATGGTGCAGAAGTACACGCCGGAGTACGCGGAGAAAATTTCCGGCGTGCCGGCCAAGCTGATTCGCGAGGCCATGCGCATGTACGCCACCGCGGGCGACGCGTTCATCCTGTACGGCATGGGGGTAACGCAGTTTGGCCAGGCGGTGGACGTGGTGAAGGGACTCTCCGGACTGGCGCTGCTGACGGGCAACTACGGACGTCCCGCAGTGGGCATTGGTCCGGTGCGCGGGCAGAACAACGTGCAGGGCACCTGCGACATGGGCACCTTGCCGAACGTCTTCCCCGGCTACCAGAAGGTGACCGATCCCGCGGTGCGCGCCAAGTTCGAAAAGGCGTGGAACGTGCCGCAACTGCCGGACCAAGTCGGCCGCATGTTGACCGACGTTGTGCATTTAACCAGGGAAGGCAAGATGAAGGCCTTCTACATCATGGGAGAAGATCCGGTGCAGACCGATGCCGATGCCGCCAGCGTGCGCGAAGCGCTGAAGGCGATGGAACTGGTCATTGTGCAGGACATCTTCATGAACAAGACCGCGCTTCATGCCGACGTGATTCTGCCCGCAACCGCCTGGGGCGAGCACGAGGGCGTGTACTCGGCGGCGGACCGCGGCTTTGCTCGCTTCCGCAAAGCGGTTGAGCCCAAGGGGGACATCAAAACGGATTGGGAGATCCTCTCCATGATGGCCACGGCCATGGGCTATCCCATGAAGTACAAGAACACCGAGGAGATCTGGACGGAGATGATCGGGCTGTGTCCGCTCTACTCCGGCGCAACCTACGAGAAGCTGGAGCGGCTTGGCTCGGTGCAGTGGCCATGCACCACCGCGGAATCCACGGGCACGCCGTATCTGTACGCGGGCAACAAGTTCGACACTCCCAGCGGCAAGGGATTGCTGTTCGCCGCCGAGTGGCGTCCGCCGATGGAGCAGATCTGCAAGGATTATCCGCTGGTGCTCTCCACGGTGCGCGAGGTGGGGCATTACTCCTGCCGCACGATGACGGGAAATTGTGCCGCACTGCAGACGCTGGCCGACGAGCCGGGTTACCTGCAAATTCACAGCAGCGATGCCGCCAGGTACGGCATTGAGGATGAAGAGCTGCTGTGGATTGCATCGCGGCGAGGCCGGGTGCTGACGCGCGCGCAGGTGACGGATCGCGCGAATGCGGGCACCGTGTACATGACGTATCAATGGTGGATTGGAGCGTGCAACGAGCTGACGGCCGAAAACCTCGACCCGATCTCCAAGACGCCGGAATACAAGTACTGCGCGGTGAAGCTGGAGCCGATCAAGGACCAGGTGTGGGCCGAGCGGTATTTGGAGGAAGAATATAGCAAGTTGCGTCACGAGCTGAGTCAACCTGTGCGGTGATTCACACCCTGCATCACTTTTGCCGCCCGGCGTAATTTTCGCAGGGCGGCTTTTTTATAGGCGGCAAGTGTCGAAAAAAGTGTCATATGTCAACGAGGGACCGTCAGTTTATGCCGAGCCCTCGTCGGCGCGATGCACGGAATTGCTAAGCTGTGCTGAATCAACGCATTGGCGGTGACGTCAAAAATGCTGATTTGGCAACCAACGTGCTGTAACTTATGAAGGACTTATTTCGATATTCTGCCGGAGAGGCACTGCCATGATCGCCAAACTCAACCCTACGCCAAGTGAGGAGCCAGAGCGCCACTCCATAGACGCCTGCCGCGGCGTGCACGTCCTGCGCCTCTCGGTGACCGACCGCTGCAACTTCCGCTGCCGCTACTGCATGCCGGTGCGCGGCGCCGCCTGGACGCCGCAGCCCGAGTTGCTGGACCGGGATCGCGTGGTGGAGCAGGTGGTGTGGCTGGCGCAGCACACGGGCATACGCGTGGTGCGCATCACCGGCGGCGAGCCCCTGGTGCGGCGCGACCTGCCGGAACTGCTGAGCGTCCTGCGTGCGATTCCGCAGATTGAAGAACTGGCACTGACGACGAACGCCTCGATGCTGGCGCTGCACGCGGCGCGCTTGCGCGAGGCCGGTGTGTCAAGGCTGAACATCTCGCTGGACACTTTGGACCCCGAGCGTTTCACGCGGCTGACGCGCGGCGGCGACCTGCATCTGGTGCTGTTGGGGATTGAGGCCGCGGTGAAGGCCGGCCTGGGACCGATCAAGCTGAACGCCGTGTTGCAGGCTTCCACCTGGCAAGAGGATGTGCCGGCGCTGCTGGATTACGCGGCGGAATTGGGCGCGGAACTGCGCTTTATCGAGATGATGTGCACGGGCACCGAGCAGGACTGGTGCCAGAGTGAGTACGTCTCCGTGCAGACGGTGCAGAGATGGCTACAGGCGCGCACTCAGGTGGCGATGGATTTGCCGACGGCGTCTCCGGCACGGCGAAGCTGGCTGGCCTGGCGCGGACGGGCGGTGACCGTGGGATGGATCTCGCCGCGCTCGCATCCGTTTTGCGCCAACTGCGAGCGTCTGCGCATGGACGCGCGCGGACGTCTGCGCCGCTGCCTGATGGATCCCGTACTGCTGAACCTGCCGGGATTGCGCAGCCGCCTGGACGACGCGCAGGCCGCCGCGGCCCTGGCACGCTACATGGCGGATAAACATCCGCCGTTGGCAATGTGCAGCAGCACGCCGATGAGCGCGGTGGGCGGATAAACAGAGGCGCGCGGCAAAAGCAAGTCCGTCGCCGAAGTGTCCGCTTCTCGCTCCACCATGCCGCAGGTGAAGGCACAAGCCATCTTTTGCGTTTGATCGCATGTACTGCGAAGGTACTTCTTTGCTGTTTTGTCGGCGGGTACAATTCGAAGAAACTTAAATTGTCTCAACCGTTGGAAGTGCGTCCGGTAACTGCGGAAGCGGCACTTCTCCAGGCGGCAGGCGGAACTCTAATTCTTCGGATGATTATGACAATGCAAAAAGTAGCTATCGCAGTCGTATTGATTTTCCTTTCTGGCGTAGGAACCCTCAGCGGTCAGGCAAACAGCAAAACCTACAAACACGCACCGCAGTATCAGGTCGCGGTATTGGACCAGAACGTCAGAGTGGAGACTGGGGTCGATGCCACGCTCGCCAAGACGCAGACGGACAGCAAACTCGGCGGCGGTGGGCAAGGCATCCACCTTCTGCATACCGATGCCGGCGATTACCGTGTGGAAGCCCCAGTGAACAAGGGGATGACCTTCTTATCGGCCATGGGATCGAACGCCTACAATCCTGCAAAGGTCTATCACAACAAATGGTTTCTCGATAACGTCCATCCGGGGACGAAGGTGTTGTTCGCCTCGGAATGTGCGAAGCCAAGCAGAAAGCATCCGAACGACGCAGTGCGTTGCACGTTTTGGTTTCCGGACCCCGATAGCACAACACACGAATACATGACGATTGGCGACTTTACTCCATTCCTGGGCGGAGATGGTAGCAACACCGCCAAAACCGCGAATGCACTTTGTGGAACTGGGAAGCTGAATCCGGCGACGGAGGCGGAGATATGCGGCCAACAGAGCGCGCCGGAACCGATCAAGCCTCCCGCTCCGATACCTGCGCCCGAGCCCCCGCCGGCTGCCGCAGCGGAGACCGGCACGAAGCCGGTCAATTAATCGGGCGCATTTGTGCCTTGCTGGCCTGCGTGTAGAGTTGCATATTGCGCAGCAGAGTATTCGTGAGGCACCGGGCGCTCTCCCACGCAAGCTAATAGTGGGACTGTATGGAGCGCCGCAAGAGTAATGGCCCTTCCCGGATTTATTCTGAAACTTACTTGCATGAAAAGCCCCGGGTTGGCCGCGCACAGGATGCGCATTAAACCCGGGGCGTAATCTCATTCAATGTTTATGCCGCGTTAGTCGCCGGCGATTTCCAGAGCGGGTGCGTTGCTTGCGGCTACCGAAAGAGTGGGGGCGGCGGAGAGTGTCTCCTTGCGTTCGGCACCCTGCATGATCTTGCGCACCACGTCGGCGGCCGAGTAACTTGACGCGCCGGGGGCCATGTATTCGAGGGCGCAGGCCATGTCGTCGCCGCAGGTGACCATGCCCGGCTCCTCGCTGCCATCTTTCCGGATCTGCTGCAGGCCGACGTCGGCCAGCAGGCAGTTGCACAGGCACTTGCGTCCCACGGTTTCTTCCAAGGCTCCGCCCTTGGCAACGAATATCTCTTCCGGTTCCGCGGCGCAGCGGTAAGCAATCTTGCCTTCCGGGGTGCGATAGGCTTCGCGCAGCACGCCGATATCGCAGATGCGTTGCCGGGCCGCATAGACCGCGGGCTCCGAGGAGGTGCCTTCGAGCTGCGCGGCTTTGAAGGGAAATCCCGTGGGCGACGAGCGTGGATCGGTAAAGACCGACTGCTCGCCCTTTTGCACCTTGGCGATGAGCGCGGCCTTGTAGTCGTCGCGCAGGCCGGACTCCTCACAGAGGGCAAAGGCCGTGCCGACCTGCACTCCGGCAGCGCCGAGCGCGAGGGCTTCGGCGAGTTTTTCCGGCGTGCCGTAGCCACCGGCCAGCCAGAAGGGCACGCCGAGCTGGCGGATCTTCTCGAAGTCGACGCGGTCGCGCTCACCGTAGAGGCATTCGCCGCGCTCGTTGAAGGTCATCTGTCCGCGCGGCGGGGCGTTGTGTCCGCCGGCGGTGGGGCCTTCAATGATGAAGCCGTCCACGCGGCCGTTGGCGCGGCGCAGCATGGTGGTGGCCAGCGCGTTGGACGAGATGATGGCCAGGAACTTGGGGCGCGGCAAAAGCGGCGGCTCACCACCGCAGAATTCGCGGGGATCGAAGCGCATCAGGCAGTCGTCCCCGGGCTGCGCGCCGGTAACGGAGAGCGGATAAGCGGCCTCCTGGCCGGCGGCCAAAGCGTCGAGCGCGCCGGGAACCTTGAGCGGAATGCCGGCGCCCATCAGGATGTAATCCACGCCAGCCAACATGCAGCCATAGGCGGAGGCGAGGATGTGCAGCTGGATCTTCTCCATGAGGTTGATGCCCACGGGATTGCTGTGTCCCTGGCGGGCGAGCGCGACCTCAACGAAGTTGCCGGCGACAACCAGCTCGGTGGCCTCTCGGGAACTCACGCGGGCCAGCATCGGCGTCAGCTTATACGGCGCGCCACCGCGACCGTTGGCGCGGTAATGCTTGGCGAGGATGCGCTCGGCGATCTCCGGGAAGGGGAACAGCTCGAGGCCGCGGCGCATGTATCCGCCGGGGTCGCCATCCTGCAAACGGCGCGAGAGGATGGTGTCGAGGGCGACGCTGGAGACGACTCCAAGCTGCCCACAGCGGGCGACCGTCTGCGCCAGCCTCCAGTTGGAGACCGCCGCACCCATGCCGCCCTGGATCAGGACCGGTAACTGACTCATGGCCTGATTGTTGCAAAAATCGGCAACGGTTCAGGTCAGAGTTTTGTAAGAGTTGCGGCGGGGAACCTTACTCGTCGCGAAGGGCGTGCGTGCCGTGGGTGATGGCCGCACCGGCGCGCAGTGCAGCCGCAACGGCGACGGCCTCGGCAATTTCGGCCGTCGTGGCTCCGGCATCGCGCGCTTTGCCCGCGTGAACCTCAATGCAATAAGGGCATTGCGTGGTAAAGGCTACGGCCAGGGCCATGAGTTCCTTGTATTTAGAGGGAATGGCGCCGTCGGCCATGGCGGCTTTGTCAAAGGCCCAAAAAGCTTTAAATGCGTCGGGGGCGTGAGCTTCCAGGGATTTCAGGCGCTTGAGGTTCTTCATGTCGTACATGGCGGCGTGCCTCGCGGGAAAAGTGAATGCTTCGGCGGTTGGATGCGCGGAGGGGGCAGACGGTTGGCGGGACGCAAAAAGCAAAGAGCGGAGGCCGTGGCCTCCGCTCGCAAGGAGAAAATCGTGCATGGCTAAATGAACATTTCATCCTTGGGGACGGGGCGCGGGCGCTGCGTTTTGCGCGCGCCGAGGAACTGGCCCAAGCCTGCGGTAACGCCTTCGATGAGCGCCTGGAAGTGACGCACGGGCGAGGTGACGGCGTGCTGCACGCTGGCGGCGGCGTTGTCGAGGCGGGAGATGGTGCGTTCGGCGAGCACTCCGGCGTTGTTGGCCTGGGTGCGGACGACCGTGAGCACCTCGGAGAGAGTGGCATCCACTTCGACGGCCTTGGCGCGCACGAGGGCGCTGGTTTCGGCGACGTCGGTGAGCAGAGACTGAATCTTGGGTCCGCCTTCCTCCACCAGGGTGCGCACCTTGGCGGCCAGCGGCAGGATTTCGTTCTCCACCTTATAGGAAAGCTCGGTGACGCGGGCGTTGAGCTTGCGCGTGGAGAAGTACATGCCGGCCAGGATCAGCATCTGCAGCACAACGGCGACTGCCGTGACGGCGACGAAGATGGTCAATACGGTAGTTTCAGTCATAGTCGTATGAAAAAAGAAAGGGCGGCGCGGAGGGCGGGTTGAACCGCCAACTCCGCGCGCGGTGCGATGCGTTTACAGTTTGGCCGGATCGGCGTCCGCTTCGCCTGGTTGAGAGGCTTCGCGATAGGCATGCTTGCCGGCTTCGAAGGCCGAACGCAGGTTGTCCTTCTGCTGGGAGAACGCTTCCTTGCCGCGCTCGGCCCACTCGGAAGCCTGTTCGCGGTACTTGCGGGCGCGCTCCTGCACCAGATCGCGGCCTTCCTCGGCAGCGTTCAGGATGGATTCGCGGGTCTCACGTCCCGATTTGGGCGCGTAGAGCACGCCCAAGGCGGCGCCTACGCCAAGCCCAGCCAGAAACCACAGAATGCCGCTGCCCGAGCAGCCGCAGCTTTCATCAGCCATAAATGCCTCCTAAAGGAACTCTGTAAGGCTCACATGCTAGCACCGGGTAGGGTGAATTACAAACCGTTGGCACATCGCTGGTTCCGCATCTGTTGCGCGCCCTGGGACGAAGGCTAAACGGGGATGAAACACGCTCATTCCGGAACTGAAACTGGAGGGGGAGAATATGATTTCGGGGATCGGGACGCGGCGGAGTAGGAGAATGAGAGAATAATTAGAGGCCGCCCCGGTGAGGCCGTGGTTTTGGAAGGCTCTGCCGCAACAGGTTTTGACGGAATTTGAAGGGGCAAAGTAGCTGGAAGGACTCGGATTTACACGATACGCTGTGACGATTGTCACAAGGTTTAGTGATAGTTACACTTAGGTCAGATTCCAACCTCGGTATAATCACCATTGTCCTGGCCTCGTTTTTGGAGCAGCGAAGTTCGACTGTTGAAAACAGGGGCGGCAGGACACCTTTTTTATGCCTTTACTCTGGCTTCGTGTTGCAACTGTGCTGTACGGAGTGGGTTTGATCCACGCCATGCTCATGCTCCGGCAACGGGGTGAGCGTTCGGGCAGGATCGCTGCGCCGGCGGTCGGACTCGGGATCGTATTTCATCTGGTGTCTCTGGTGGAGACGGCCTGTCTTTTCGGCTACGCCGAATTGGTGACCATCCGCCAGGCCGAATCCGCTCTAGCCCTTCTGATTGCCCTCATTTTTACCGGAATGTTCCTGCGCTACCGGACGGCGACGCCGGCGGCGCTGATCTTTCCGTTGATTTTCCTGCTGACGTTTGCTTCGGCCATCTCGCACAACCCGGTGGGCATAACGCGGTCCTCCTTGTATAGCGGATGGATTCTGTTCCACGTCAGCACCTTGATTTTTGGTTACGCCATGCTTTTCCTGAGCTTCGTCGGCAGCCTGCTGTACCTGGTGCTGATGCGGCAGTTGAAGCGCAAGCAGCAGCCCTCCTGGGCGGCGCGCATGCCGGCGCTGCAGGTGGTGGACGAATGGGGCTACAAGGCCCTTCTGCTCGGCTTTCCGTTCATGACCATCGGCCTGATCACGGGTTCGGTGGTGGCGGAGGAGAAGTTTGGCGCCGGCTTCATCAGCGACCCGAAGGTTGTGTTGTCGCTGTTGATGTGGGCGGTCTATCTCACGCTCCTCTACACGCGCTGGAGCGCCGGCTGGAGAGGCCGCAAGGCAGCCTATCTGGCCAGCGTTGGATTCGTCGTGGCGGTTTGCGCCTGGGGCGCGAATTACTTGAGCAAACTGCATAGGTTTGTGGCTCCATGAACTATTTTGTACTGGGTGTGAATCACAAAACGGCGCCGGTGCAAGTGCGCGAGCGCTTTGCCATCCCCGAGTCCCGCTTGCCGGAGGCATTGGGCAAGCTGACCTCGATGGATGGCATCGAGGAGGGCATGATCGTTTCCACCTGCAACCGGGTGGAGATCTTTGCGCGCTCCCAGAACGGCACCTGCGACTTGCAACAGTTCGTGCGCGAATACTTCGGCTTCCAGACCGGCGAATTCGAGCCTTACATCTTCCAGCATGAAAAGCTGGAGGCGGTGAAGCACGTCTTCCGCGTGGCCTCGAGCCTGGACTCCATGGTGGTCGGCGAATCGCAGATCCTGGGGCAGGTGAAGGAAGCCTACGCGATTGCGCGCGCCGTGGGCACGGTGAACTCGCAACTGGACCAGTTGCTGACCCGGGCCTTCGCGGTGGCGAAGAAGGTGCGCAGCGAGACGACCATCGCCAGCAACTCGGTGTCGATTGCCTCGGTGGCCGTGGACCTGGCGGAGAAGATCTTCGGCAGCCTGCAGGGAAAGTCGGTGTACCTGGTGGGCGCGGGCAAGATGTGCGAACTGGCGGCCCGCCACCTGATCGCGCACGGCGCCAGCAAGATTTACGTGGGCAACCGCACCTTCGACCGCGCGGTGACCCTGGCGCAGAAGTTCGAGGGCGAGGCGATTCCGTTCGAGCGGCTGTACGATACCGTGCCCTGGGCCGACATCGTCATCAGCTCCACCGGCGCGCCGCACGCGATCTTCCGCAAGGAGCACGGCGAGAAGTTCCTGCACGTGCGCAAGAACCGCCCGATGTTCTTCATCGACATTGCGGTGCCGCGCGACATCGATCCCGCGCTGAACGACCTGGACGGCATCTTCGTCTATAACATCGACGACTTGCAGCAGGTGGTGCAGTCTCACCTGGGCGACCGCAAGAAAGAAGCGGTGCGGGCCGAGGCGATGGTGGAAGAAGAGGTGCGCAAGTTCGAAGCGCGCGCCCAGACGGCGGAAGTGGTGCCGACCATCGTGAGCCTGCAACAGCACCTGGAGACCTTGCGCCAGGCGGAGTTGGACCGCGTTCGCGGACGCCTGGGAACGCTGACGCCGGAGCAGGAAATTGCGATCGAGACGCTGACGCGCGGCATCATCAACAAGATCATGCATACGCCGATCACGGCCCTGAAGGCTTCGGCGCGCGATCCGGAGGCGACCACGGTGATTGACGTGGTGCGCAAACTTTTCAATCTGCGTCCGCAGCCGGTGGAGAAGCCGCCGGCAAGCAGCGGCGGCGACGCAGCGGCGCAGAAGCCCGCGGCGCAGGCGGATTCCGAGGCAGAGAGCCCGGAATTGGCGCGGCAAACTCAGAAATAAGCAAAGGACTCTTTTTCGCATGGCATTGCTTCGTATCGGCTCCCGCGGCTCGCAACTCGCCCTCTGGCAAGCGCATCACATTTCGGACTTGCTGCGCGCCCAGGGACACACCGTGGAACTGGAAATCATCAAGACCACCGGCGACAAGATTCAGGACGTTGCGCTCGCCAAAGTCGGCACCAAGGGCATGTTCACCAAGGAAATTGAAGAGGCCCTGGTGGAGAACCGCATTGACTTGGCGGTGCACAGCCTGAAGGATCTGCCGACGGCGTTGGCCGGGCCGTTTGAGATTGCCGCCATCACCGAGCGCGTTGATCCGCGCGATGCCTTCCTCTCGCTGAAGTACAACAGCGTGAAGGAGCTGCCGCTAGGCGCGCGAGTGGGTACCAGCAGCCTGCGGCGCCAGGCGCAGATCAAGCGGTTCCGCCCGGACCTGGAGATCATCGCCCTGCGCGGCAACGTGGATACGCGCGTGCGCAAACTGGAAGAGGGCGAGTACGACGCCATCATTCTGGCGGCGGCGGGGTTGAAGCGCCTGGGCAAGACGCAGCACATCAAGGAGATCATCGACGCCGATATCATGTGCTCGGCCGCTGGACAGGGCGCTCTGGGCATCGAGATCCGCAAGGGCGACGCTGCAACGCGACAGCAGCTGGAATTTTTGAACGACCAGCCTTCGCGGCTGGCCACCTTGTGCGAACGCGCGCTGCTGAACCAGTTGGGCGGCGGCTGCCAGGTGCCGATCGGCGCCTATGCCACGGTGAAGGATGGCACGATTGCGCTGACCGCGATTTGCGCCCGTCCCAATGGCAGCGAACTGTTGCGCGAGGAAGGCACGGGCACGGATCCGCTGGAACTGGGACAGCGCGTGGGTAACATCATTCTAGGACGGGGCGGCGACAAGATCTTGCAGGATGTCTATCGCGAGAACGGCCCAGTCCAGAATTAGAGGCGATGGAAACGACGGAAGAGAGCACGGAACGGTTGCAGGCACTACGCGGATGGCGCATTCTGGTTTCGCGCGCCAAGGAACAGGCCGGTGGTTTGTCCGAGGGATTGCGGCAAAGAGGCGCCGCGGTATTGGAGATCCCGTTCATTGAGATACGTCCGCCGCGCTCGTACAAGGCGATGGACGAATCTCTGAAACTGGTCAATGAGTACGAGTGGCTGCTGCTGACCAGCGCCAATGGCGTGCGCGCCATGTTCGAGCGGGTGCGGGCGCTGAATCTTCCGCGGCGCCTGTTCAAAGACGTGCAGGTGATGGCCATCGGCTCGGCGACGCGCAAGGCGGCGGAGAGCGAAGGCTTGAAGGTCGCGCTGATGCCGAAAGAGTACGTGGCGGAAAGCGTGGTGGAGGCCCTGGCCGACCGCGTGCGCGGCAAGCGCGTGCTGCTGTGCCGTGCCAAGATCGCACGTGACGTGATTCCGCGCGAGCTAAGGCGTCTGGGCGCCTGCCTGGACGTGGTGGAAGCCTACGAAACGGTGATGCCGCAGGCGTCGCGCGTTGAGCTGAGGGCCGCACTGCGCGATCCCGCGCGGCGTCCGCACCTGATCACGTTCACCAGCGCCTCGACGGTGAAGAACTACATGGCGCTGCTGGGCATACGTTCGGGAAAGTCGCGGCTGGTGCAGGGCGTAGGCAATGCTTCCATTGGACCGGTGACCAGCGACACGCTGCGGAAGCATGAACTGAGTGTGGACGTGGCGGCCACCGAGTACAACGTGGCGGGACTGATCCGCGCGATGGAGGAATACGCCGCGGCGCACACGGAGATCGTGTCCGGCGAACTTTCCTTACCTGTTATCTAATAAGTTACCTAACGTTGGTTTCTGCGCAGTCATCTTCCCTAAGCGGAAAATTTGCGAAAGAATCGAATCAGGTCTCTATCGACCAAAGGTGCCGGTTGATCCGGCCAGAGTAGTCCATCGCGCTTGGGCGAGCCTACGGGTTCGATGCAGTTGGCGGCCGCGCATGGAGTGGGGGCGCGGTTGTCCATCGAACGTCTATACCGGCGCTTTCGCAGGCCTTGCGGCCGAAGGCATCACTTATTTTCTGGAGTAGGAAGCGGCTCTATCGTGCTATTTCTGCTGTTACAGGCAGAAATGGGCATGGCGTTTGCCACGGACTCTCATGCGGCGCGGCACGCGGCTACTCTGCCTTATATGCTGCGCGCGCCGGCGCATTTTCTCCTTCTCTCCCGTTACGCCCTTCCTGTTTTGCTGATTGCGGTTGCCGCCCTGACGGCCTGCTACGTGTGGGACATTTTGCAGCGGCGCGCCAAGGTGGAGCAGGAAGTAAGAGTGCGCACACACGAGTTGGATATGGCTCTGGGTTCACTGGCGGAGGCCAACCGCGGGCTGGAGGAGAGCGAGCTGCGCTTCCGCCGCCTGGTGGAGGAACTGCCGCTGGCCATGGTGGTGGAGTGCCACGGAAGAATCGTGCTGGCCAACCAGGTTGCGGTGGAGATGTATGGGGTGGACCCGGTGGCGGCGGATCGGACGTACTCCATGATGGACTTCGTGGCTCCCGATGACTTGGAGGTTGCGCGGGAGATCGTGGCGTGCATGGACCGGGGCGAGGAGCATATTGCGCCGCTGGAGGGAAAGTTGCTGCGGGCGGATGGCAATGCGCTGGACATTGAACTGTTTCCCTCCTCCGGACTGTATTCAGGCGAACTGGCGCGTCAGATTGTGTTCCGCGACATCACGCAGCGCAAACGCGGAGAGTTGGAGAACATCCGCTTGAGCCGCGCCATCGAGCAGGCCGGCGAGTCAGTGGTGATGACCGACGCGGAGGCGCGGATTGTCTATGTGAATCCGGCGTTCGAGCGCATCAGCGGATACTCTCGGGCCGAATCGTTGGGGCAGAATCCGCGCATCCTGAGCAGCGGCCGGCAGTCCGCGGAATTTTATGCGGCGATGTGGAAGAAGCTGAAGGCAGGCGAGAGCTGGACGGGGCGCTTCATCAACCGGCGCAAGAACGGGACGCTGTACATCGAGGAGGCAACGATCTCTCCGGTGGTGGACCGCGAGGGCTGCACGGTGAATTACGTGGCGGTGAAGCGCGACATTACGGTGGAGACCGATCTGCAGGAGAAGCTGAATCAGTCGCAAAAGATGGAGGCCATCGGACGTCTGGCGGGAGGCGTGGCGCACGACTTCAACAACATGCTGATGGTCATCAACAGCTACACTGAGCTGCTGGCCTCCAGTCTGGACGAGGGCGACAGCCGCCGGCGCTACACGGAGAAGATCCATCGCGCGGCGGACCGTTCGGCGGGGCTGACGCGGCAACTGCTGGCCTTTGGGCGTAAGCAGAGCGGCAACCTGGCAGTGCTGGATTGCAACGCGATCCTCGGCGAACTGAGCGGCATGGTGCAGCGGCTGGTTTCGGAGAAGATCGAAGTGCGGTGCAAACTGACGCCCGGCTTGCTTCACATCAAGGCCGACGCGGACCAACTGATGCAGGTGATGTTGAATCTGTGCGTGAACGCGCGCGACGCAATGCCCGCGGGCGGCGTGCTGACGATGTCCAGCCGAAACTGTGAGGACGAAGCGGGGTTCATAGAACTGGCGGTCTCCGACACCGGTGTTGGAATTCCGGAGGAGGCACGCACAAAGCTCTTCGAACCGTTTTACACGACTAAGCCGCAAGGCAAGGGAACCGGTCTCGGGCTGGCCATTGTGTACGGGATCGTACAGCAGTTGGGAGGCTATATCCGCGTGGAAAGCGAGCCTGCGAAGGGAGCAACATTCAGGGTGTTTTTGCCAAGCTGTTCGGAGACGCCGTCAGGGAAGGCGCAGGCGCAGACGCAGGCGCAGGCGGTGACGAACCCGGCGGGGCCGTGCCTGGTGTTACTGGCGGAGGATGAAGAAACGCTGCGCCTGGCGATTGCCGAGCAGTTGCGCCGGAGAGGATACCAAGTGCTGTGCGCCGCCAACGGCGAGGAGGGCTTGGAGGCTTTGCAATCCAATCCCGGGGTGCAGGTGCTGGTGACGGACATGGTAATGCCGCGCATGGGCGGCCGCGAACTGGCGATGGAGGCCTCGCGTCAACTGCCCGGCCTGTGCATCATGCTGCTGTCGGGCTATGCCGAGGAGCATCTGGACCCGGTGGATTGCAACGGCTGCCCAGTGGTCTTTCTGCAAAAGCCGTTCACTCTGTCAACGATGGTGGAGCGCCTGGAGCAGTTGCGCACAAGCGTATAGACGAGGCCGCAGGAGAAGACGACCAAGGCCCGCGCGAGCGCGCCTTGTGCATGAATGTAGGAACCGGATTGCCTAGCGCGCGGAGACCATCCGGTCCGCGTATTTCTGGCGCACCTTGGCTACCTTTTCGGCCACCACCAGACGGCAATAGGGTTGATTGGGATTGCCGGCGTAATAATCCTGATGGTATCCCTCGGCGGTCCAGAAGGCCTTTAAAGGCTCGATGGTGGTCACAATGGGACTGTCGAAGACGTGCTGCGCGGTGAGTTCGGCGATGACCTCGGCGGCCACCTTGCGCTGCGCCTCGGCGGCAAAGATCACCGAGCGGTACTGCGTGCCAATGTCGTTGCCCTGGCGATTGAGCGTGGTGGGATCGTGCGCGGTGAAGTACACCTCCAGCAGCTCGCGGTAGGAGAGCACCGCGGGATCGAACTCGACGCAGACGACCTCCACATGGCCGGTGGTCCCGGTGCAGACCTGCTGATAGCTGGGCGAATCAACCGTGCCCCCCATGTACCCGCTGACGACGCTGTGCACGCCTTCCAACTGCTTGAGCGCCGCTTCCACGCACCAGAAGCAGCCACCACCAAGAACCGCTGATTCGAGCTTCAACATACTCACTTAGATGCGGAAGCGGCGGAAATGTCACCATGTTCCGGGTGGAAAACGGGATTCGCAGATTTTTCACAACCGCGAATGCGGGATGAGGCGTCTAAGAAAACGCAGGAGGGGCAAGGTGCATCCCATTCCCGACGGTTACCACACGTTGACCCCTTACCTGGTTGTGTCAGAGGCCGAGTCCATGGTGCGTTTTCTGCAGGAAGGCTTCGGCGCCCGCCTTCTGGAGCGCTACAACCGGCCGGACGGCACGCTGCAACACTCGGTTTTCCAGTTTGGCGTCTCGCGGCTGCTGATGGCGCAGGCCAGCGAACAATATGCCGCCATGCGCTTGAATACGCTGGTCTATGTGGAGGACGTGGACGCGGTCTTTGCCAAGGCAGTGGCCGCGGGCGCCAAAGTCCTGCTGCCGCTGAGCAACCAGCCCTACGGCGACCGTATGTGCGGGCTGGAGGATCCGGCCGGAAACGTCTGGTGGGTAGCTACACACCAGGAAAATCCCTCCCCGGAGAAGACCGCCGGCAAGTGAAAAAGCGCGCCGCCATGGGACTTCGGACCTAGGCAAGGGATTGTCCATTGGTTAAACAGGAACTTGCAGTAAAGTCCGTAGTGCGTTGAATTATTAATGCTTAATTAGATCGACTAGGTTCTTCTTTATCCCCGTGATAGAAACTTTCGATTTCCATCCGTAGGGGTGTCTCTGCAATCCTAATGACGTGGCCCGGTGCGGTGTGGGAGCCGTGCAGGGTCAACCTTTTCGTAAGAACCTCCTGTGCTCATAGGGAATTGCGTGACTTTGCCCGGCTTCGGCCGGGTCTTGTTTTTTTTGCGCTGGCATCGACTACAATGGCAAAGATCATGTTACTGAACGGTATCCTTCCCGCCATTACTACTCCGTTTTATTCCGACGGACGCCTTTACCTGAAAAAGCTGGAGCACAATGCTGACCGCCTGACGCGCGGCCCCATCAACGGGCTGGTGGTGCTGGGCTCGACGGGCGAAGCCGTTTTTTTGACCTGCGAAGAACAGCGCGAAGTGTTGCGCACGGCCATTGCCGCCGCCGCTGCCGAGAAAGTGATGGTGGCGGGCTGCGGACACGAGAGCGTGCAGGAGACGCTGGCGGCCTGTGAGTTTGCCGCCGCAGTGGGCTACGACGTGGCCCTGGTGCGCACGCCGCATTACTACAAGGCGCAGATGTCGGCGCCGGCGATGCTGAACTACTACCGCACGGTGGCCGACCGCTCGCCGCTGCCGGTGCTGATGTACAGCTATCCGCAGTGCACGGGCTACGACCTGCCGCTGGAGCTGATTGCCGAACTGGCACAGCATCCGAACATCCTGGGCATCAAGGAATCCTCGGGCGACCTGGCCAAGGTGGAGAAGATGGTGCAGTTGACGCGCGAAGTAAAGCGCGAGGTGCGGGTGACGCACGAGTTCCAGCCGGCGACGGGACGCATGATGCAAAAGGCACAGGCGGCGCCGGTAGGCGAATTCGTTTCCGCCGGAGCACTGGCGGCCACGGCGCAAAAGCCGTCCTCCGCGGCGGTCGAGGTAATCGGCGAGCTGAAGCTGCGGCGCAAGGAAGTCGGCTTCCAGGTGCTGGTGGGCACGGGACAAAAGTTCTATCCGCTGCTGAAGGCGGGAGCCGTGGGCGGCGTGCTGGCGTTTGCCGCGGCGGCGCCAACGGCCTGCTATGAGATCTATGCGGCGTTCAAGGATAACGATCACGCCCTGGCGGCGGAAAAGCAGCAGCGCATTACCGGCGCCTGCCAGCGCATTGTGGGCGAACTGGGCATTGCGGGATTGAAGTACGCCTGCGATCTGAACGGCTTTGCCGGAGGCAATCCGCGCCTGCCGCTGCTGCCGCTGACGGGCGAGCAGCGCCAAGAGGTGGAAGCGCTGATGGAAGACATTCGCAGCTAAAAGGTGGCTCAGGTGAAAATTACCCGGAAATTCCTATAGCCGGCATAACAAGGGCCATGGCGTCTGAGTTGCCATATCTCTTGGCGTCCAGGCGAGATATTCGTCGGGATGTCGTCTGGAATGGCGATATGCTTGCTAGGTAACTCGTAGAGACATCGAAAAGGAATCGATCTTTTCTGGATCGGTGCCAAATTTGCCCTGAGAGCTTGGACTCCAACTTTATATCTCTAACAAGGATTGCAGATTGTGTGTGATTTGTTAGATGTTACTTCAGTTTGTTGGAGAAACGCCCGCTGTGTGCCAAAGTTCGCATAGCATATGCGGGGCGCAAGTGGCATAATTGGCGCCCTGAAAAGACTAGCGAACAAAGACATCGTTTTCCGGGTCAAGGACTGGAACGGCCGGGAGGTAATTCTTGACAGAGGCACGTACAACAGTCACATTGCCCGTTTACACCTCGAAGCAGCGCTTGCTGTGGATAGGGTAAAGGAGAAGTTTGCCTCACCGGAATTATGTGGTGGAGTGCCTTGCAGCAGAGTCTGAAAATGCGATTTACAAATTAGACGTTGGAGGCCACCCATGGATCATGATCGCCATCAAGACACGATGGATCGGAATGAGCAAGTACAGGGTGATCGCGACGTGGTATTCGTTTCCCGCGGAGCATTTGGAACAAGAACTGAAAAAGGGCCATCTATTATGGCCGAAGGCGAAGAAGTCTCAGTGAAGCTAGAGCACAATACGCTGACGGATGTGATGTATGTGGACATCCAGCCCCTGTTCGAGGGGTCTGTCGTCAGTGTGTGCGAAGTCGGGGATTCGATTGGGTTTCCAGGGCAGATTCAGGCACGCTTCGATGCAGATCGCGGAATCCTCTATGGCCTGACCATTCAGAATTTTAGCGGCTTCAAACGCCGGTTGCTGTGGCGGTACAGGATGTGGTCGATCCAGAGAGCCCTCGAGTTGCTGGTGGCAACGTTAAAGGTAGGGCTCGGAATGGATAACCATCGCAATGATCGTCCCGCCCTCTGTCATCACTAACTTAAGACGACAACGTTAGATTCGCCCGGGTTGAAGATAAAGCCGGTTTGTTGCGCAATGCTATGCTAGGGCCATGAGCCGTTCCATGGAAGCGCCGGACACCCCCTGCGGCTGCACCACCTGCTACCGTCTGTTTTCCTATGCCGAAATCGAAGATTTCTGGGACGCGGGCGACACGCCGGTGTGTCCCTGCTGCGGCATGGACACAGTGTTGATCTCCACGCCCGACATGGTGGTGGACGAGCACGCGCTGTTCGCCAAGCGCAAGACGTACATCTGACGGAGCCGCGATGGACTACGAGATCACTCCGCAGGAAGTGGCACGGCGGCGCGCGGCGGGCGAAGAGCTTGTGCTGCTGGACGTGCGCGAGCACTGGGAGCGCGGCACGGCGTCGATTGCGGACAGTTTGCACATGCCCATGGATGAGGTGCCGTCGCGCATGCAGGAACTCGATCCCGACGCGGCGATTGTGGTGGTGTGCCACCACGGCATGCGCTCGCTGGCGGTGACGGACTTTTTGCGTAAGCAGGGCTATGAAGCGGTACAATCCTTGGCCGGCGGGATTCAACGCTGGTCGGTGGAAGTGGACCCGAAGGTACCGCGCTACTGAGGCGCGTGCCGGCCGCGACGGCTCCCGGCGGTGAGTGGATGGCGATGACACAGACTCTGCACACGGCGCGCTGGTGGAAGAAGATTCCTGATGGACGGCTGGAGTGTTTTCTGTGTCCGCGGCGCTGCCATCTGGCGGAGGGGCAGGCGGGTTTTTGCTTTGTGCGGGAGAACGTGGGCGGCGAACTGGTGCAGATGGCCTACGGGCGTCCCGTGGCGCTGGCGGTCGATCCCATTGAGAAGAAGCCTTTGTTCCACTTCCATCCCGGCTCGGCCGTGCTGTCTCTGGGCACGGCGGGATGCAACCTGGGCTGCCAGTTCTGCCAGAACTACGACATCAGCAAGGAGCGCGCGGCGCAGCAGAACGCGCGGCACCTGGAGCCTCGGGCAATTGTGGACCTGGCCGTGGAGCACGGCGTTCCGTCCATCGCCTTCACCTACAACGAGCCGACGGTCTGGGCGGAGTACGCCATTGACATTGCGCGCGCGGCGCACGAGGCCGGGCTGCACACGGCGATGGTCTCCAACGGCTACGTGACGCGCGAGGCGTTCTTTGAACTGTACGAGCACATCGACGCCGTCAACATCGACCTGAAGGGCTTCAGCGAATCGTTCTACGAGCGCTTTACGCTCTCGCACATGCATCCGGTGCTGGACACGCTGCGCTGGCTGCGTCGCGAGACCAAAGTGTGGCTGGAAATCACCAACCTGCTGATCCCCGGCTGTAACGACCGCCCGGAAGAGACGCGCAAGCTGTGCGAGTGGATTTCCATTGAACTGGGCGACACGGTGCCGCTGCACTTCTCGGCCTTCCATCCCGACTATCGAATGCTGGACACCGATCCAACGCCGCCGGAGACGGTGCATCGCGCGCGGGAGATCGCGCTGGAGTGCGGGCTGAAATATGTGTACGAGGGAAACCTGCTGACGCGCGACGGCGGCAACACGCACTGCCCCGCTTGCCATCGCACGCTGGTGCGGCGCAACTGGCACCGGGTGGATCACGTGGAGATCGTCAGCGGATGCTGCGCGCATTGCGGACAGGAGATTCCGGGGCAGTGGGACTAGCTTCTTCTCACCCACTCTATCGCCCAAATTGCTTGGGCGATAAGGATGGGGCAACCCTGTGTAGGGATGGCAGAACGCATGTCGGTGAGGCGGGTGATCTACTCCGCAATCATCCCGATGGTTTGCAGCCAGGTCTTGACCAGGTACGGCCAATGGGTTGCGGGGAACTTGGTGGGTCTCATGCCGAAGGCGTGTCCGCCATGGGCGTAGAGGTGCATCTCCACCGGGACGCCGGCTTTTTTCAGCGCGAAATAATAACTCAGTGAGTCTTCGACGCGGTCCACATGGTCGTCTTCATTTTGCAGGAGGAACGTGGGCGGCGTTTGCGGCGTGATGTGCGAGGCGATGTCGGGATTCAATCCCATGGTGTTGGCCGCCAGCGAGAGGTGCCCGGGGTAGAGCGCGATGGCGAAATCCGGGCGGCAACTTTCTTTGTCGGCCGCATCAACCGGCGCGTACAGGCGTCGGTCAAAGTGATTGCTGATGGCCGCCACCAGGTGTCCTCCGGCGGAAAAGCCGATCACGCCGATCTTGTGGGGATCGATCTTCCATTCCTTCGCGCGATGGCGCACCAGCCCCACGGTTCTTTGCACGTCCTCCAGAGCCATGGGCGACTGCGGATAGGCGCCGGTTTTGGGATAGAGCTTGGATGGCGTGCCGGGCACGCGATACTTCAAAAGGACGCAGGTGACGCCCTGCGCGGTGAACCAGTCGCAGACCTCCGAGCCTTCCAGGTCCATGGCGAGAACCTCGTAGCCGCCGCCGGGGAAGACGATGACCGCGGCTCCGTTGCTCTTTGTCTTTGGCGCGTAGACGGTCATCGTGGGCCGGGTAACATTGCCCACCCACACCCAAGGCTTGCCGGCGACGAGGTCAGGCTTGCTGGTGAGCCCCCCGGTCTCCGGCCCGCTGACGGGCGGCGCATCGGGGACTTTGCCGGGCCAGATGGCGATTTGCGTGTGTCTTGGCGCGGGCTGCCAGGTGAAGCTCTGCGCGGGCAGGGAAGTGCAAGCGAGGGCCAGGCAGAGGGCAAGGAACAGAGACTTCATAAAGGACTTCCTACCTCGAAAAAGATTCGGTGATGTGGTGTTATCCATGTCCGGTGGCTCGGTGGGCGTCCCAGGAGGTTGTCCCAGGTTAGCTCCACTGCGCTGCGCGAACCTGGGGCACAAACATTCTGGTCACAATTCAACCTGGTGCACTTCATTAGTCGAAGACGACCGTCTTTTTTCCATACAGAAGCACGCGGTTTTCCAGGTGCCAGCCCACGGCGCGTGAGAGCACGACCTTCTCCAGGTCGCGTCCCTTCTGGACGAGGTTCTCCACCGAGTCACGGTGCGAGATGCGCGAGACAGCCTGCTCGATGATGGGGCCGTCGTCGAGGACCTCGGTGACGTAGTGGCTGGTGGCGCCGATAAGTTTGACGCCGCGCGCAAAGGCCTGGTGATAGGGGCGCGCGCCGATGAAGGCCGGCAAAAACGAGTGATGGATGTTGATGATGCGCTGCGGAAAGGCGGCGACAAAGGCCGGCGAGAGAATCTGCATGTAACGCGCCAGCACTACCAAGTCGCATTCGTGCTCGCGCAGCAGGGCAATTTGCTGCTTCTCCACCGCGAATTTAGTCTCCTTCGTCACTGGCGTGTGCACGAACTTGACGCCATAAAAAGCAGCCATGGGTTCGGAGGCCGTGTGATTGGAGAGGATCAGCGGAACGTCGCAATCCAGCTCGCCAGCGCGATGGCGGTAGAGCAGATCGGCCAGGCAGTGATCGTACTGCGAGACGAGGATGCCGAGGCGCGGGCGGCGCGTGTTCTTGGCCAGGTGCCAGCGCATTTCGAACTCGGCGGCCAAGGGGGAAAACTCGGCGGCCAACGCGTCGAGCGAGACGTCCATGCCCGAGGGATCGAACTCGACGCGCATCAGGAAGAGATTGGTCTCGGAGTCGCGATGCTCGTCGGCGTGCAGGATGTTGCCGTTGTGGCGGAAGATGAAGTTGGAGATGACGGCCACCAGACCTTTGCGGTCCGGGCAACTGAGCAACAAAACGGCGGAGCGGGTCTGGGCTGAGTCAGACAAGAGAATTCCACTTTCTGTGAATGATTTGGCTTATTGAGGAGTTTAGCACCGCGGGCGCGGATGGGAGCCTCGGGGGAAGCCCCAACGTAACGGGCGGAGAATTTGCGCATCCGGCGGCGGGGACGGCGCATCCAAATTTCAACGGAGAAAAACTATGGCGGAACAACATGCGCACAGCGGAGAAAAGGTTCTGGGCCTGACGCACGATGCCGTGCTGCGGCCGGTAGGGATTCTGACTGCGATTGTGGGATTGATTTGGGGACTGTTCTCGGGCATGGCCCTGGAAGCTGGAACCTACGGGCAGCCTCTGTCGGCGGCGGCGCTGGTGGTGTTCGGCCTGCTGGTGGCCGGCGTGGGCAAGCCGTTCGAGAGTATTTAAGAAATTTCTAAAGCGGTTCCAGAGATGGTGTGCCCCGAAGCCATGGGCCAAGGACCGTCGTGTCCAACAGGGAGCGACGGTAGAGAACGGCTTTGGAAAGGAAATAGCTTCTCTGGTACCGCTCGAAAAGTGGCTGCCTGGCGCGTGGGGCGCTGGGCGGTGGTGGAAAGAAACGGGCGAAACCAGGGTTTCGCCCGTTTCTAATTGCCATACATTCACTGCAATCGTCCCAGGTTATCCGCGCTTCGCGCGTCGAACCTGGGGCACACCTTAGTTGTTTACTTCTGCTCTTTGGCTTTCTTGGCCGCCAGCAGGCGCTCGCGCTTTTTAATGGCCCAGCCCTCGCGGACGACCTGCTCGGCGCGGGTGACGCCCAGCGAATCGTTGGGCACATCCTTGGTAATGCACGATGCGGCGCCGACGTAGGCTCCGTCGCCAATGGTGACCGGGGCGACGAGCGTGGTATCGCTGCCGATGAAGGCGCGCTCGCCGATGATGGTCTTGTGCTTGTTGACGCCGTCGTAGTTGCAGGTGATGGTGCCGGCGCCAATATTGCTGCCCGCGCCGATTTCGGCGTCGCCGATGTACGTGAGGTGATTGGCCTTGGCGCCGCGGCCCAGCCTGGCCTTCTTGATCTCCACAAAGTTGCCTACGTGCGCTTCGGGACCGATCTCGCTGCCCTCGCGCAGGCGCGCGTAGGGGCCGAGAATGGCCGCGTCGCCGACCACCGCGCTCTCACCCATGGTTCCGTGATTGACGCGCACGCGGTCGCCGAGCTTGACGTTCGAGAGCACGGAGTAGCTGCGCACCAGGCAATCTTCGCCGATGGAGGTCTCGCCGAGCAGTTGCACGAAAGGCTCGATGACCGTGTCGGCGCCGACGGTGACACCGGCGTCGATGATGACCGTCTCCGGCTGGTAGATGGTGACGCCCGCGTCCATTAGCTCTTCGGTTTTGCGGCGGCGTAGCAGCGAATCGAGCAGGGCCAGCTCGCGACGGGTGTTGATGCCGAGCACTTCGTTCGAATCCGAGGCGCGCAGAGCTAGAACCTTGCGCCCCTCTTTTTGCAGGATTGCGGCGATTTCGGTGAGGTAGTACTCGCCGTGCGGATTGCTGGTGCCGAGGCGGTCGATGCGCGAAAAGAGTTCGGCGACCTGGAAGGCGTAAATGCCGGAGTTGATCTCGCCGATGTTCTGCTGCGCCGGGGTGAGCTGCTTCTGCTCGACGATGGCCTCGACCTCGTCGCTCTCTACGCCATTGACCACGCGGCGCACCATGCGTCCGTAGCCGAAGGGATTAGGCGGCTCGGCGGTGAGGATGGTCATGTCCGCGGCGCGCTGGATGTGGAAGTCGCGCACCTGGGCGATGGTCTCGGGGCGGATGAGCGGAACGTCTCCGCTGAGCACGAGCACGTGATCGTAGGCGGCCAGGGCCTGGCGGCACTGCATGAGGGCGTGTCCGGTGCCGCGCTGCTCAATCTGCTCGACGAATTGCACTCCGAGCGGAGACATAGCCTGGCGCACGCGCGCCGCTTCATGGCCGATGATGCAGAAGATGTCGCTGGGGTCAACGATCTGCGAGGCGGCGCGAATGACGTGTTCCAGCAAGGGGCGGCCGGCGATCTGATGCAGCACCTTGGGCAGGCGCGACTTGAGGCGCGTGCCCTTGCCGGCGGCAAGAATGGCGATTGCGAATCTTGGGTTCGACATTGCGCCTTCATTGTAAAGCAGGCGGCAAAAGAAAGGGCGGAGGCCGAGGCCTGGGTATCAAGGAATGCTGCTCACCCACGTCTGCCTGCGGCAGACATGGGGCACCAAGGAGCGGCCTCCGCCGGGAGCGAGTTTCATCTCCGAGAGCTTAGTTGTTGTCGGCGCTCTCGTGCTTCAACTGATTCAACTGCTTCTGCATGTCCTTCATGGCCTTCTTCAGATCGCGCTGGTACTGCTCCATTCTCTCTTTGTACCTGAGCTGATACTCCTTTTGATACTCAGCCATCTGCTTCTGAAATTCGGCGCTCTGCTTGGCATATTCGGCGGAGTGCTTGGCTTGCTCGACCTGGCGCTTGAAGTCGTTGCTCTGGAGTTGCTTTTGCAGCTCCTCCATCTGCTTCTGGAACTGCTCATGATTCTTGTTCCACTCCCCGGCCTGCCGGGTCCATTCTTCCGAATGCTTCTTCCATTCGGCGGAGTTCTTCTGCCACTCGCCGTCGACGTGCTTCCACTCCTTGCCGTTCTTGACCCAGACATCGGCCTGGCCGTCCTTGCCCACCTTGACCTCGACATCCTGGTTGTTGCCGGCCTGGCGGATGGCTTCGTCCAACTCCTTGCTGTTGGGAATCCCGACGATGACGGGCGGCAGCGGAGGCATGGGAGACATGGATGGCAGAGGAAGCATGGAAGGCATGGCCGGTAGCGGTGGCAGCGGAGGAACTACTGTCCCCACCGATCCGGAAGGCGCAGACGGTGCGACGGACGTGGGCGCTGCGGCCGGAAATGCTGCGGAAGCTGCAGGCGCAGGAGAAGGCTCGGGAGCCTGCTGCGCATCAGACTGGGCAGGTGCGTCGTCCGCGGAGAGAGTGGAGTCAGAGGGTTCCGCGGTGGTGAAATTCTGGTAGGCAGTGGCGGCTATGGCCGTTGCGGGCAGCGGCGCCGAACTGGCCATGACCGGCGTGACGTGCACGGTGGCGGCCAGCACTACGGTGGCAGCGAGCACGGCGGCTCCGGAAAGAGCATGGAGAGCGCGGCGGCGGAAGGGGACGGGCGTTGCGGGATCGGTGAGATGCATGATGCGCTCCTCAAGCGTGTTGCGGTGGAAGAGGCCTTGGGCTTCGGCGTGTTCACAGGTGTTTGCATGCACCATGGCACGTGCCAGCGTGAGCAGGGAAGTGGCGTAGCGAAATTCACTGGAGATAAGCCGTGCGGCACAGGCGTCGCAGAGCAGCTCGCGGGTGCGGTGAATCTGCTGCTGCGTGTAGAAAACAGCCGGATGCCAGGACACGGGCAGGGCATAGAGCTTGGCCGCGAAGTTCACCAGGTAGTCGCGGCGTGCGATGTGCGCCAACTCGTGGCAGAGCGCGGCTTCCACGTCCGGCGCATCATGCAGCAGGAAGTCCGGCGGCAGCAGCAAGATGGGGCGCCAGGAGCCGAGCGTGGCCGGGCAGGAGACGCGCGGAGAGAGACGCACCTCGGGCACGGGAATGCCGAGCGTAGCCGAGTGCTGGCGCAGCATCGCCAACTGCTCGCCGGTTAACTCGGCCTCTTCGGACTCGTGCACCATCTCGCGGTGGGCGGCCCAGGCCAGGAAGAGGCGGATGAAGCCGATGAGCAGAATGGCGGCGAAGAGAGACACTACGCCGTGCGCCACATGCCCGGAGACCGGAATGGCGAAGCGATGCACCAGCGGCAGATGCAAGGTGATGGCATTGTGCGCCGTCTGCGGCGCGGCCGCCGGAGCGGGAGTCGCCGGCAGCGTGGCCATCAGCATGGCCAGCTCGGCGGGAGAGAGCGCGGATGCGGAGGAGGAGCCATCCGCATCCGGCATCCACTGCACACCGTGCAACGGCAGCAGCACCGCGGCTCCCAGCACGGCGAGCCACAGAAGGTGACGCACCCGCAGTCCAGCGTTGAGGGCCTGAATCAGCAGCCATCCGCCCAACACGAGCAAGGGGAGCTGCCACGCGGCGTTGGCGAGATATTCGAGCAGAGCGCGTTCCATGCTACTTCTTCTCCTTCCTGTCGTCTTCGGCCTGGCGCGCGGCCAGGCGCTGGGCAATGCGCTCCAGCTCACCGGTCGAAATCTGATGGCTGTCCACCAGGGTCATCAAAAGGGCTTCGGAGGAGCCGTTGAACATGCGCGCGACGAGGTCATCGACGGCGCTGCCGGCGGCGCGCTCGCGCGAGAGGGCGGCCTGGTAACGGAAGGCGCGGCCTTCGGCCACGCGCTTGGCGCGGCCCTTGCGCAACAGGACGTTCAACATGGTCTGCACCGTGGTGTAGGCCAGGCCGCTCTCCAAAGCCGCCTGCACCTCGCCGACGGTGCCGGGACCATTCTCCCAGAGCACGTGCATGATCTTGAGCTCGAGAGGGGTGAGGGTCGAATCTGTTTTCTTGGCGGACAAGGCTTATCTCCTAAAACATTCGTAGAATGCGGCGGACTGGGGCGGGCTGTCAACTAAAAAGTTAGGAGATGAGGGAGGGGAATCGCTTCCGGTTGGATTGCGGAAGCTGGAATAGCCTCTACTTGGCGGCTTCAGCCGCCTGGCACAGGCGCGCGGGCAGGTTGAGCAGGTCGTTGGCCAGGCGGTCGGTGGCGTGGCGGGCAAAGTGCGAGGCGTCGAGGTAGTCGCCGAGGATGGGCGTGACGCCGAGTTTGCGGATGGCGTCGAGATCGTTGTGCATCGGCTCGGAACCTTCGTCGGCGTAGCGCTGGCGCAGCTCGGCGGGCACGGGCACAAAGTTCAGCATGGCGTAGTCGAAGACCTTTTCCCGCGCGTGCTCGAAGATGGCCTGGATGTGCTGCGAGGCCGAGAGGCCGGTGCTCTCGTTGGGCTGGGTCATCAGGTTGCCGACGTACACCTTCAGCGCGCGCGAGCGCTGGACGGCCTGCGGCACGCCCTTCACCAAAAGATTTGGAATGATGCTGGTGAACAGTGAGCCGGGGCCGAAGCTGATGACGTCGGCCTGCTCGATGGCCTCCAGGGCCTGCGGCAGGGGCTGCGCATCGTCCGGGACCAGCCGCAGATGGGCGATGCCGCTCTGGCTGGCGGTGATGTTGGTTTCGCCGCGCACGCGCTGGCCGTTGCGCATCAGGGCGTCGAGCTGCAGGTTGCTGTTGGAGGACGAGGGATAGATTTCGCCGCGCGTTTTGAGGATGGCGCTGCTGAGCTTGACGGCCAGCGCGAAGTCTCCGCAGACGCCGGCGAGGGCCGACAGGAAGAGGTTGCCGAAGCTGTGGCCTTCAAGATCGCCGCTCTCAAAGCGGTAGCGGAAGAGCTGGCTGAGCAGTTCCTCGTCGTCGCTGAGGGCGGTCATGCAGTTGCGGATGTCGCCCGGCGGAGGGACGCCGAGTTCCTTGCGCAGGCGTCCGCTGGAGCCGCCATCGTCGGTGACGGTGACGATGCCGGTGAGGCGCGAGATGTAAGGCGCGGCGGGCGCGGGCTGGGCCCCGATGGCGCTAAGCGAGAGCACGTGCCGCTTGAGTCCGCGCAAGAGCGTGGACAGGCCGGTGCCGCCGCCGACGGCGACCACGCGCAGTCCCTCAAACTCAGGGACCGTGCGAGTTGGCGAAAGGGTATCCATGGAATGAATGGCGGCCGGGACCCAGCGGGCCTCCCGGCGGAAAGAAAAGGGAATTCTGGCTATGCTCCCAGCGTGCCTTCCGGATAGAGCAGCTCGGTGAAGCGAGGATCGTCGGCCATGTTGCGGAAATCGGAGTCGTTGCGCGCCTGGAAGCGGGTTCCGGGATTGATGCGAATGGCCTCACCCAGGTGCTGTAGGCTCTCTGTGGTGCGCCCGGTCAGGCACTCCAGCACGGCAAGGCCGTACCAGACAAAGTCGAGTTTGGGGGACTTCTGCGACAAATCCTCGAGGTGCTCGCGGGCGGTAACGAAGTCTCCGAGGTTCATCAGCGAGATGGCGAAGTCGTAGTGCTCCTCGGGCGTGGCGAAAGATTCCTTGTGCTGCTCCATTTGCTGGTTGCAGATGCTCAGGTGAACCTTGGCACGGTCCATCAGCGAGCTGACGCCACTCTCGATGACCTTCTCCAGCAACGGCCTGGCTTTGTCGAACTTCTGTGTTTGCAACAACTTCTGTGCCTGCTCGTAGCTCTGTAGAGCCAGGGCAAAACGTGCCTGCGAATCGTCTTGCCCATCCTTCCGGGCGGCGGCGGTGGGGCTTTTCGGCTTCACTTCGAGTTTTTTGGTCATTGGCATTCCCCGCAAAACGAATCGAAACACCCGTACGCGGCCTAACGCGACGGTAGACCGTAACTAATTCAGAATACTGCTTTATACCCATTCCAGGGAGCATCGTCAACCGGGAGGCATCTCAGGTCTTGCAACATGGTACCCCCTGGGAGCGTAATTTGCCGGGTCCGATAGAATGAAACGCAGGAGGCGGGATGGCGGAAGAGAGACAAGAAGACTCCGGCGCGAAGGGTTTGCAGTGGCTTAAGGAATGCGTGATCGGGCTGGCGGTCTCCGTCTTCATCATCGTCTTTTTGTACCAGCCGGTGAAGGTGGAGGGCACCAGCATGATGCCCGAACTGAAGGACCAGGAGCGCATCTTCATCAACAAGTACGCCTACCGTCTGGGAGCGGTGGAGCGCGGCGACGTGGTGGTGTTCCGTTATCCGGGCGACCCTTCGAAGAATTACATCAAGCGCGTGGTGGGCGTGCCGGGAGACGCCGTTGAGATTGCGCAAGGCCAGGTGCTGCTGAACGGCGCACGTCTGGAAGAGCCCTACGTGCCGGAGCAGTTCCGCGATGAGCGCTCGATGAGCGCACTGACCGTGCCGCAGGGGTGCTACTTTGTGCTGGGCGACCACCGCAACCTGTCGAGCGACAGCCGTGACTTTGGCGTGGTGGAGCGCGGGGCCATCTTTGGCAAGGCGGTGTTTGCGTATTGGCCCACGCAACTGATGGGCAAGCTGCGCTGAGTCGCGGCCAGGGAGCGAAGCAATGGCATTGATCGGACTGGGAAATTCGCTGGGCGCTGGCGGGGAGGAGAAATCCCTGCGGCTAGCCATCTTTGGCGCCACCGGCGGCACCGGGCTGGCGTTGACGCGGCAGGCCCTGGAACACGGCCACGCGGTGCGTGTGCTGGTGCGCAATCCGAATCGCATGACGGTGACCCACGCCAACCTGCGCGTGGTGCTGGGCAACGCGCTGGACCGCGAGAGCGTGACCAAGACGCTGCTGGGTTCAGATGCGGCGCTGGTGTGCCTGGGGCAGCGTACGCTGCTGAAGAACACGCGGGTGGTGAGCCAGGGCACGCGGCTCATCATGGAAGTGATGCGAACGATGGGATTGAAGCGGCTGGTGTTTGAGTCGGCCTTCGGCGTGGGCGGCAGTCTGGCGGACGCCAGCGGGTGGCAGCGCGCGGTGTTTGCCACGCTGCTGCGCGCTCCCTACGCGGACAAGAACATCATTGAGCCGGAGATCGCAAAAAGCGGGCTGGACTGGACGATCCTGCGTCCCACGGCGCTGACCAACGGTCCACTGACGGGGAAGGTGGAGATCGCGGTGGGGTTGCGGCCAAAGACGTTCCGCATCTCGCGCGAGGACGTGGCGCGGGAGATGCTGCGGGCGGTGGAAGAAAAGAAGTGGGTGGGCGCGGCGCCGAGTTTGACAGGGGCGTAGAGCACTGCATGAATATTCAATTATATGTATGAATATTCAAACGAAATAACCCTTTTCCTCAGATAGGGTTAAGCGAGGGTTTCACGCGGGCGCTCTTAGCTGGTAGAATCTATAAAATCCACTCACAGAGGATGCAATGGAAGCTATCCTTGCGCTGGAAGACGGCAGAGTCTTTCGCGGCAAAGGCTATGGAGCACGGCTGGAACGAACCGGCGAAGTAGTTTTCAATACCTCCATTACCGGTTACCAGGAAATTTTCACCGATCCCTCCTATGCAGGACAGATTGTTGTTCTGACCAATCCGGAGATCGGCAACTACGGCACCAATCCCGACGACGAAGAGGCCGTGAGGCCTTACATAGAGGGGCTGGTGGTGCGCGAGTTCTCGCCTTACGCGTCGAACTACCGCTCGCAGCAGGTGACCGACGAATATCTTGAGCGCCACAAGGTGCCGGTGATTTCACATATCGACACGCGCGCCCTGGTGCGCCATTTGCGCGACAAAGGCGTGATGCGCGGCGTGCTCTCCACGCGCGAGACCGACGTGGAGAAGCTGATTGCGCTGGCCAAGGCCACGCCGACGATCGACGGGCTGGACCTGGCGAAGGAAGTCTCCACCAAGACCAGCTACACGTGGTCGAAGGGTGACGTGGAAGAGCGCATCATCGAGGTGCCGCACGCCAAGTCCTCCAAGCTGACGGTGGTGACCGATGCGGCGGCCCGTCCGGGCGTAGCGCGCAAAAAGGTGATTGCCTACGATTACGGCATCAAGCACAACATTCTGCGCCGCTTGGTTTCCACCGGCTGCGACGTGACGGTTGTGCCGGCCGAGACCAAGCCGGAAGACGTGCTGGCGCTGGCGCCGGACGGCGTCTTCCTCTCCAACGGCCCGGGCGATCCGGAGGCCGTGGTCTATGCGCAGAAGGCCATCCGCAAGATGATGGGACGAGTGCCGATCTTCGGCATCTGCCTGGGACATCAGTTGACGGGACTGGCCTTGGGCGGCAAGACCTACAAGCTGAAGTTCGGCCATCACGGCGGCAACCATCCGGTGAAGCAACTGCTGACCGGCAAGATCGAGATCACGGCGCACAATCACAACTACGCGGTCGATCCGGATTCGCTGAAGCCGAGCGAGGTGGAGCTGACGCACGTGGATTTGAATGACAACACGCTGGAAGGCCTGCGTCACCGCACCATGCCGCTATTCAGCGTGCAATATCACCCCGAGGCATCGCCGGGGCCGCACGATTCGCATTACCTGTTCGACGATTTCGTGAAGATGATGAACGAGTGGAGAGGCTAGTGCGCAAAGCGGGTTGGATCATCGTATTGTTGGCGGCCGCGGCGGCCATTGGCACGGCGCAGATGGCATCGCACGCGCCGATGGGCGGCGGCGGTTCGCAGGGCGTGGTGCCCTCGAGCCGGCCGGACTTTGGCGCCGAGTGCGGCATTCAGGACACCTCGGTGCAGGCGTCGCGGCGCTTTGTGCGCGGACTGGACGGCCAATGGCTGCGCACGGAAGCCGGTCAGGCCGACCCGCAGCATACCGGGCTGGGGCGTTTGTGGCACGAGCATACCTGGGTGGCGGATATTCACGACGCGTCCGCGCCGGGAATGAACGTGATGCAGATGCACACGGGGCAGATGTGCTTTGACCCCGCGGGACGCATCCTGCGCATGATGGACCGCTACATGGACATGCCAGGATGCAACTGTATGCGATTCACGGCGCTGTCGTTCGATCCCGCGACGGGGCGGGTGACGCGCCGCGAGCAGCACTTTCTGAACGCCACGACTGGGCAGGAGATTGCCCCGCCGGAGAAGGCCAAGGACTTTCCGGAGATTTGGCGGTACCGCCGGGTGGACGAGTTGCCGTTCTTTCCGCAGGTGAACAAGTAAGAGACCATCCGCAGGGATTGCGGTAGAGGAAACAAAAGCAGAATGCCACGTCGCAACGATATTTCGAAGATTCTGATTCTTGGCTCGGGGCCGATCGTCATCGGCCAGTCGGCCGAATTCGACTACTCGGGAACGCAGGCCTGTAAGGCGCTCAAGGCGGAGGGCTTTGAGGTGGTGCTGGTGAATTCCAACCCAGCCACCATCATGACCGATCCCGAGATGGCCGACCGCACCTACGTGGAGCCGCTGACGCGGCAGTACGTGGAAGAGATCATCCGCCAGGAAGTGGCGCGCGGCGTAGGCAAAGGGATGGCCGTGCTGCCCACCGTGGGCGGACAGACGGCGCTGAACCTGGCGGTGGAACTGGCCGACAGCGGCGTGCTGGAAAAGTACGGCGTCAAGCTGATCGGCGCACAACTGGAGGCCATCAAGAAGGCCGAAGACCGCCTGATGTTTAAAGACGCCATGACGCGCATTGGGCTGGACGTGCCGCGCTCGGCGCTGGTGAACAATCTGAAGGACGGCCTGGACTACGCCGGCAAGCTGGGCTTTCCGGTGGTGCTGCGTCCGTCGTTCACCCTGGGCGGCTCGGGCGGCGGCATTGCCTACAACCGCGAAGAGTTGATGGACCTGCTGGCGCGCGGCTTGGATCTCTCTCCGGTGCATGAGGTGCTGCTGGAAGAGAGCGTGCTCGGCTGGAAGGAATACGAGCTGGAGGTGATGCGCGACCTGAAGGACAACGTCATCATCGTCTGCTCGATTGAAAATTTCGATCCCATGGGCGTGCACACCGGCGACTCCATCACGGTGGCTCCGGCGCAGACCCTGAGCGACCGCGAGTATCAGCGCATGAGGGACGGCGCCATCAAGGTGATGCGCGAGATTGGCGTGGAAACCGGCGGCTCGAACGTGCAGTTCGCCGTCGATCCCACGACGGGACGGCAGATCGTCATCGAGATGAATCCGCGCGTGTCGCGCTCGTCGGCCCTGGCGTCGAAGGCCACCGGCTTTCCGATTGCCAAGATTGCGGCGCGGCTGGCGGTGGGCTACACGCTGGACGAGATTACCAACGACATCACGCAGAAGACGCCGGCCTGTTTTGAGCCGACGCTGGACTACGTGGTGACGAAGATTCCGAAATGGCAGTTTGAAAAATTCCCCAACGCCGACGAGGGCCTGGGCCCGCAGATGAAGTCGGTGGGCGAGGTGATGGCCATTGGCCGCACCTTCAAGGAATCGCTGCAAAAAGCAGTGCGCGCCTTGGAGACGGGCAAGCGCATGGAGTCGGAGGCGATTGAGCCAAAGATCATCACCAAGCGGCTGGTGACGGCGCATCCGGAGCGGTTGCAGTACGTGCGCTACGCGCTGCGCCATGGCTGGACGGTGCATCACGTGGCGCGGTTGACGGGCATGGACCCGTGGTTCCTGTATCAGCTCAAGGAAATCGAAGACGAGATGACGGCGCTGGAGGGCAAGTCGCTGGAGACGATCTCCGCCGGGGAGCTGCGTGACGCCAAGCGCAACGGCCTCAGCGACGCGCGCCTGGCCGAACTATGGAAGATGCCTTCGCGCGCCGGGGCCATCAAGATTTACGAGAAGCGCAAAGGGCTGGGCATTGTTCCTGTTTACAAGCGCGTGGACACCTGCGCTGCGGAGTTCGAGAGCTTCACGCCGTATCTGTACTCGACCTTTGAGGACGAGGACGAAGCCGCGGCAACCGCGCAGCGCAAGGTGATCATTCTCGGCTCGGGACCGAACCGCATCGGCCAGGGCATCGAGTTCGACTACTGCTGCTGCCACGCGGCCTTTGCGCTGCACGAAGACGGCGTAGAGACCATCATGGTGAACTGCAATCCGGAGACGGTCTCCACCGACTACGACACCAGCGACCGTTTGTACTTTGAGCCGCTGACGTTCGAAGACGTGATGGCCATCTACGAGCACGAGGCGCAGGGCACGGAAGACATCGGCGTGATCGTGCAGTTCGGCGGACAGACGCCATTGAACCTGGCTCTGCGTTTGAAGCAGAACGGAGTGAAGATCATCGGCACCTCGCCGGAATCGATTGACCTGGCGGAGGACCGCAAGCGCTTTGAGGCCCTGCTGCGCGAGTTGGAGATTCCGCAATCGCCGGGCGGCATGGCCACCTCGGTGGACGAAGCTCTGGCGGCGGCCGAGAAGGTAGGCTACCCGGTGCTGGTGCGCCCCAGCTATGTGCTCGGCGGACGCGCCATGGTGATCGTCTACGACGCCAAAGGGGTGAAGGAATACATGGGCCAGGCGGTGGAGTATTCGCAGGACCGCCCGATCCTGGTGGATCACTTCCTGGAGGCGGCGACCGAGGTGGATGTGGACGCGCTCTGCGACGGCCACGACGTGGTGATCGCCGGCATCATGGAGCACATCGAAGAGGCCGGCATTCACTCCGGCGACTCCTCTTGCGTGCTGCCCAGCGTGACGCTGACGCCCGATGTGCTGCAGACGATCCGCGAGTACACCTATAAATTGGCGAAGGCGCTGAACGTCGTGGGGCTGATGAACATTCAGTACGCGGTGCAGCGCGGCAAGGTGTATGTGATCGAGGTGAACCCGAGAGCTTCGCGCACGGTGCCTTATGTGTCCAAGGCGACGGGCGTGGCCTGCGCCAAGATCGCTTCCCGGCTGATGAACGGCGGCAAGCTGAAAGACCTTCTGCCGGAGAACGTGGCCAACGGCCAGATGCTGAACACGGGCGACCACTTCTATGTGAAGTCGCCGGTCTTCCCGTGGAACAAGTTTCCGGGCGTGGACACCGTGCTGGGTCCGGAGATGCGCTCCACCGGCGAGGTGATGGGCGTGGCCGACAACTTTGGCGAGGCCTTTGCCAAGGCGCAACTGGCGGCCGGGCAGGCGCTGCCCGCCAAAGGCACGGTGTTCATCAGCGTGAACGAGCGCGACAAGCCGTTTGCCGCGGACGTGGCGCGCAAGTTCATGGACATGGGCTTCAAGATCGTGGCCACGCACGGCACGGCCGAGGTGTTGGAAGAGGCCGGCATGAGAGTGGAGCGGGTTTATAAGGTGATGGAGGGCCGTCCGAACGTGGTCGATCTCATCAAGAGCGATCGCATCCAGCTCATCGTCAACACGCCGCAGGAGCGCGGCGAGCCCTGGTTCGACGACAAGGCAATCCGCAGGGCGGCCATCACGGCGCGCATTCCGACCATTACCACCCTGTCTGCGGCGCGCGCGGTGATCGAAGCGATTCCGGTATTGCAGGGCGGCGAGGTGTATGTAGTCAACCTGCAGGAGCTGCACGCGGCGCACACTTCGGTGACGAGCGGCGCGGTGACAAAGGAGTAGCCATGCGCAAGGCAATGGTTCTGTTTATGGTCCTGCTGGCGGCCGTTGCGGCCGTGGCGCAGGCGCCGCAGCATCCCTCGCCGGTGGACCCTTCGCTGGCAGTGTCTCTGCCCAACGGACTGACCTACTGGGATCTGGCGGTGGGCCTGGGCAAGGAAGCGGTGAAGGGCAGCAAGGTGAAGGTTCATTACACGGGCTGGCTCCTGGAAGAGGGGACGAAGTTCGATAGCTCTCTGGACCGCGGCAAGCCCCTGGAGTTCACGCTGGGCGCGGGCACGGTCATCAAGGGCTGGGAGATTGGCGTGCAGGGCATGAAGGTGGGCGGCAAGCGGCAACTGCGCATCCCTCCGGAACTGGCCTACGGCTATCGCGGCCAGCCGCCGGACATCCCGAGCGACGCGTATTTGATCTTCGACGTGGAGCTGCTGGAAGTCGAGTAGAGCAACGCATTGGGAAATGAAAAGCGCACCCGAGTGGGTGCGCTTTTCATTGCGCGGTTATTCAATCCTTGTTGCTATCCCAGGTTAGCCGCGCACAAAGCGCGCGTCGAACCTGGGGCACACCACGACGAGTCGCGCACAGAACGCTACGGCAGCTCCGGCGTGTTGATGTAGCCGGGGATATTCCAGGGCAGGAAGAACGCTGCGCCCGAGGTTCCGTAGTTGGTGGTGAGGACGAGCGCGTTGTTGGGATCGAAGGCCAGGCCCACCAGTCCGACGGCGGCGATGATGCAGTCGGCTTTCTTCTCCGGCGTGATGCGGATGACGCCGCGCTGTCCGCGCCAGGAGGCGGCGACGAGCACGTTGCCTTGCAGGTCGAAGGCCAGGCCCTGCGGGCGTCCCAGGTTGGAGAACCAGGGCTTGACCATGCCATCGGGCGTGATCTCGTAGATGCAATCGTTGGACGACGTCGTGGGGCCGGTGACGTAGAGGTTGCCGTTGGGCGAAAAGGCCAGGTGATAGGCGGCGACGCTCGGCTCCAGGGTGGCGAAGACGAAGATCTGGCGGTCGGGCGCGACCTTGAAGATGGTGCCGCTGCGGTCGCCCACGTAGAGGTTGCCGCTCTCATCGAAGGCCAGGCCGGTGGCCACGCCGAGACCCTCGGCATAGGTGGTGAGGCCGCCATGCTCGCTCAAGCGGTACACCGTGCCGTCATGGCGCGAGGAAATGTAGAGGTTGCTGCGGGCGTCCAGCGCCAGGCCGGTGGGGTTCATGACTTCGGCGGCGATGGCGTGCAGCGTCGATTCGTCGTCGATGCGGAACAGGGACGTGGGCACCGACTGGCCGCGCGGTCCGGAAAAGGTGGTGTAGATGTTCGACTTCTCATCCACCGCCGGATTGGCCACCGGATGCAAGCTCTCCGAGAGCAGGGTGGCAATGCTGGCCGCGGCCGTCACCGTGCCGTGCGCAGTGGCCACGGTCACTTCGCCATAGCCCGAGGCGCCATCTGGCACCTGCAGGACCAGTCGCGTGGGCGCGGCAAAGACCACGTTGGCCAGCGACTCGCCGAAGACGACCGAGGGCGGATCGTATAATCCGCCGATGAGGCCGCTGCCGTGCAGAGTGATCTGTCCGCCGGGCAGGGCGAAGGCGGGTTCAACCGAGAGGATGGCCGGAGGTGCGGAATTCTGACTGGTCATAGCGCGTCTCTATCTTACGACGGCAAAGTGCAAAAGGAGTTGCAGAAGCAAAAAACCGTAAAGTCCCGCACCCAGGTCGTCCACCACGATTCCCACCCCCTCGGGGCGCAGGCGCTCCAAAAGGCGTATGGGCCAGGGCTTCAGGATGTCGAAGGCGCGGAAGAGAATGAAGCCCGCAAGCTGCGCCTTCCAGGTGATGGGCGCGGCGACAAGAGTGAGCATTTGCCCGGCGACTTCGTCGATGACCACGTGCGAAGGGTCGTCGCGATGGCAGGCGCGGGCGGTGAGCGTGGAGGCCGGAATGCCGATGGCGGTGGCCAGGGCGCAGTAGAGCAGCGCTCCGGGAATGAGCCAGGGCTGCGGCAGGTGATGCGCGATGAACCACCAGGTGACGAGCGCACCGGCCGAGCCCCAGGTGCCGGGGCCGGGCTTCATGGCTCCAGCGCCGAAGAAGGTGGCCACGGTCCAGGCCCAGTAGGGGCGCGTGGGACGTGCTGAACCTTTCTTGGTGTGCTGCTTCGGGGAATCAGTTGGGCTTGCAGGCATCGGAATCATCCTCGGACATGGCGGCGCGTTGCGGAGAGCTGCGGCGCTCGCGCGCGTATTCGGTTTCGCCGCCCGACTCGGGATCGTTGACCGGCGAGGAGATGACGTAGCCGCCGCTGATCCACTTGCCAAGATCGATGGTGCGGCAGCGTTCGCAGCAAAAAGGAAACGCGGGCTCGGTGGCCAGCACAATTTTGCGGCAGGTGGGGCAGCGCAGCGCGGATGTCTTCTTCTTCGCCATGGTTCAGACGAGCCTCGCCACCAGGTCGTAGTCGTGCGCCTCTTCCACCACGGCGCGATGGAACTGGCCGGGCGTGGGATCGGCGAGGTCGCCGAAATCGTTGATGAAGACCTTGCCGTCGATCTCCGGCGCGTGCAGGCGGGTGCGCGCCTCCCACAGCAGTTCGGTCTCTTCGCTGGGGCCTTCCAGCATCACTTCAATCTCGCGGCCCACCCACTGCTTGCGCAATTTGCGGCTGATGCGCTTCTGCAACTGCATCAGCTTGCGGCGGCGGCGTTCGATCTCGCGCGGGGGAACCTTGGCGTCCAGCAAATACGCGGGTGAGCCTTCTTCATCCGAGTAGGAGAAGACGCCCATCCAGTCGAATTGCGCCTGTTCGACGAAGTCGCAGAGCTGCTGAAAATCCTCTTCCGTTTCGCCGGGGAAGCCGACGATGAACGAAGTGCGCAGGGCAATGCCGGGCACGCTCTGGCGGATCTTGCGGATCAGCTTGAGGAAGATTTCGGCCGAGCCGCCGCGCTTCATGCGCTTGAGCACCGCGGTGGAGGCGTGCTGCAAAGGGACGTCGATGTAGCGGCAGAGGCGCGGATATTGCGCCAGCACCTCGAGAAGGCGCGGCGTGATCTTGTTGGGATAGGCGTAGAGGAAGCGCACCCAGAAGTCTTCGTCGATCTGCGCCAGGGCCTCGAGTAGCTTGGCCAGGCCGTCGTCGATGCCGAGATCCTCTCCGAAGCAGGTAGTATCCTGGCCGATCAGGTTGATCTCGCGCACGCCCTGCGCGGCCAGGTGGCGCGCCTCGGCCACCACCGATTCGATGGTGCGCGAACGGAACTTGCCGCGCAATTGCGGAATGATGCAGAAGGCGCAGGGATGGTCGCAGCCCTCGGCGATCTTGAGGTACGCCGAGTGTTTGGCGGTGGCCAACAGGCGCGGCGTGTTCTCGTCGTAAAGATAATCGGGCAGCGCGGCCTCGGCGCCCTGCCATTGGTCGCGGGCAAAGCGTCCGGCTTTTTCGCGAGCCTTGCCTTCGGCACGTCCCGCGTGCGGCGCATGGTCTGCGGGCGCGGCGTGCTCGATGCCGCTCTTCAACTGCTGCGAGGCGCTGGCATGGGGATGCGCGCCGCCGAGGATGTTGAAAGGCGACGCGGAGGGAGCGGGCGCAATGCCGGCGGCCCGCAGAATCTCCGGCAGCTCGCCGGTGCCGAGGACGGCGTCAATCTCGGGAATGCTCTTCTGGATCTCGTTGCGGTAGCGCTCGACGAGGCAGCCGGTGACGATAAGTTTCTTCGCGCGGCCCTCGGTCTTGTGCCGCACCATCTCCAGGATTGTGTCCACCGACTCCTGCTTGGCGGTGTCAATGAAGGAGCAGGTGTTGACCACGATGATGTCGGCCTCGCCGGCGTGCGGTGTGATGACCGCGCCGTTGCTGGCCAATATGCCCATCATGACTTCGCTGTCCACCAGGTTTTTGGGGCAGCCGAGGCTGACAAAGCCGACGCGAGGCAGTTGTGCCGCGGCGGTTGTGGAGGATGTTTTCTTGGTCTGCTTGGTGGCCATCGTGTAGCTCTATTCTAATCTAACAACCCGGTGCGGGCGCTGCTTCCGTCAAGGACAGGGCTATTTGCCGTCGGGCAGCGCCCAGTCGCGAAGTTCGCCGGTTTGCCGCATCAGTTGCAGTTGGGCGCGCAGGCATTCGAACTGGCTTTGCAGGAGAAGCCCCTGCTGAGCAGCCACTTCGGCCTTGGCCGCTTCCTGATCGTGTGCCGAGGCCTGTCCATCCTGAATGCGCCTGGCCACATCGTCAATGTTGGCCTCGGCCACTTCATACTCCAAGCGGGAAACCTTGGCATGCGCCGCAAGCTGGCGCACGGCCTGCTGCACGCGCACGGCTTCAGCGGCCACCTGGTCACGCGTGTTCTTCGCCTCGGCCTCAATGCGCATGGCCTCGGCATCGGCCGCGGCGGCCTTGGCGTTCTGGCTCAGGTTCAGCAAGGGAATGTTGATGTTAAACGCAAAGCTGTAGTTGTGCGTCGGCGTATAGGTCAGGCCGTAGTTGAGGTACGAGGCGAACTCGGCGAACTGTCCGGAGAAGTTGACGGAGGGATAGTTGACGCGGTGTTCGGCGCGGGCGCGCAGGCGGGCGGCTCTGGCGTGCTCGTCGGCCAGTTGCACGCTGCGCGAATTGGCCAGCGCCGCGGACGAGAGATCCTGCTCGCTGCGCAGGGCGGGCGCCGTGGGAACGGAAGCGGAGTCCGTCTCCAGCGTGGCGGCGGAGACACCGATCATGCGCGCAAGTTTTTCGCGGGCCACGCCGGAGGAGGCCTCAAGCTGGGAGACGCGCAGCTCGGCGCGCGCCAGGTCAAGCTCGGCGCGCTTGATGTCCAACAGGCTGGCCACGCCCTCTTTTTGCCGCTGCTGCGCGATGTACAGCGCGTGCTCCAGAGATTGCTGCTGCAAGCGCGCGGCGTCCAGTTGCCGGCGCTCGTTGTCCAACTCGATGTAGAGCAGGGAAGCGTCGAGGATCGTCTGGTCGGCGCGGTCGGAGTATTCGATGGCCGCGGCCACGGTGTCGGAGTGTGCGGCGCGCACGGAGTCGATGACCGCCAGGTTGAAGACCGTCTGCGTGTGGGTGACGGAAAAGATGGAGGGCACCTGTCCGGCGACGCTGACGGCAACGCCGTAGCTGTAGCCGGGGCTTACGCCAAAATTGATCGAAGGAAAGTAAGCGCTGCGCTCGACGCGGTAGCCGGCCGTGGCCTTGGTGCGCTGCGCGGTGGCCAGACGCATTTCACCACTGAACTTCAACGCGCGCTCCACGGCGTCGCGGAAACCGATCTGCTGCGCCATCAGCGGCGTGGCCACAAGCGCCAGCCCCAGGGCCAGCGCGGAGCGCATTGTGCGGAACTTCATCATCATGCCTTGCCGTATTTCCTTAGTGCTTTTCCAGGCGCCGCAAACCCTCGGCGGCGGGGCGGAATCCGCTGGCCAGGGCCAGCGCCGCGCGGTATTCGTTGGCCGCGCCGTTGGTGTCGCCGGACTTGGACAGTAGATCGCCAAGCACGGTGTGGGCGCGGAAGACCGGTGCATCCTCCGAGGGATGGCCGCTCTGTAGATAGAGGCGCACCTGCTGCGCCGCTTCGGGCAAGTTGCGACCCATGCGCAGCATCTGCTCGGCGGCGTCAAAGCGGTCCTCGGGACGCAGATGGCGCGATTGCAGGGCGCGCCGCACGGCGTCATCAAAGCGCTCGGGCTGCTTGCGTCCGCGATAGTAGCGCGCCAGGTTCAACAAAGTTTCGGCCGACTCGTGATCGTAACGGACGGCCTCCTCGTAGCGGCGCTCGGCCTCGGCCTGGTTGCCCTGCTTGGAGGCGGCCATGGCGTAGATCCACGAGGCCAGCGCGGGGCTGACCGGAGTCATCTCCTGCGCCAGGGACGAAGCCTTGTCCAGACCTCCGCCAACGATGGCCGGGGCGCTGACGTAATACTCGCCGAGGTCGCGGGCAATGGCCAGGTTGCGGGGATCGAGACGGTGCGCGGCCTCAAATGCGGCCACCGACTTGCGCGCCAGTCCGAAGGCGCTGAGGGCTCCGGCGGCATTGGCCTTTTCGCCGTAAGCGCGCGCCAGCCAGATCTGGTACTCGGCGCTCTGCGGATTAAGTTGCGCGGCGCGCTCGCAGTTGCGCACCGCGTCATTCCAATTGCCGAGCTGATAATACACGCGGCCCAGCAGGTTGTAGGCCTCGGCGTTGTTGCCCGCGGCCATGGGGCGCAGCACGCGGATAGCTTCATCGGCGCGTCCTGTGGCGAGCAACTCGCGCGGCGTAGCGGCAGCCTCCAACACGGCCGGCGCTGCCAGCAAAGCCAGCAGGGCGCAGCCGCGGAGCAGCTTCGAAATGGAGTCAAAGCGCCGCATTACGAGGGATTCTCGACGACCCTTACTTCCACTCCGTCGCTGAGCGGCGACGGGCTGTAGGACTGCACGGCAATGGTGTCGGAGGAAGAGACGCCGGAGACAAGTTCCACCCGCGTCAGGTTGGCGATGCCGACCTTCACTTCCTGCTTGTGCAAGTGCTTGCCATTGACCACGTACACATAGCGATGGCCGTTTTCATCCTGCACGGCCTCGCGCGGCACGGTGATGACGTTGGGCTTGCTGGCGGCCACGATGGTGGCATTTACGTTGATGCCGGGCAGCAGCGCGCGGTCGCCATTGGAGACCGCGCACAGCACCTCACCCACCACGCGTGATCCGCGGTTGATGACCGTGGAGGGCAGCGTGGCCAGGTGTCCTTCCCAGGTGCGGGAAGGCAAGGCGTCCCAGGTGATCTTGACTTCCTGGCCAAGTCCCAGGCGGCCGATCTCCGGCTCGTCCACAAAGGCGCGCACCTGCAACTGCGAGAGGTCGGCCTCCTGCAAAAGCAAATCGCCTTCGCTGACGTAGGCTCCGGCCTTGACCGGCAGGTAATACACGGTACCGGCAAAGGGAGCCTTGACGTCGCAGAGGGCCAGCACGCTGGCGGCAGCTTCCAAGCCGGCGCGGGCGTCGGCAACCTCGGCCTGGGCGCGGGATTTCTCGTCGGGCGAATAACGCACCGTTGCCTGCAACTGGGAAAGGTCGGCCTGGGCGCGGGTCAAACGCGCGCGGGCGGCCATCACTTCATCGCCGGTGGCGGCGCCGCGATCATGCAGGCGCTGGAGGGCGTCAAGCTGGCGCTGCGCGGCATCCACATCGGTCTTCGTTTTCGCGAGATCGGTGCGGCGGGTCAGCAACTCCTGCGCGCTGCCGCCGGCCAGCAGTGCCTGGTAGCGTTCCTCGGCACCCTTCAGGCGAGCCTCAGCCGCGGCCACATCGCTGCGCGCGTGGCTGTCATCCAGTTGCAGAAGCAACTGGCCGGCCTTCACCTGCTCGCCTTCGTGCGCCAGAACCTTCTGCACGGTGAGCGACTGCGGGGCGTGGGCCTCAAATCCGTGGACCGGCTCTACTTTACCGTTGGTCAGGATCGCGTTGGAGATGGTCTCCGTCGCCGGCTTCGTCACCGAGACGCGGATGCGGCGGGGACGGAGTTCAAGATACGCACCGATACCCAGCAAAACGATAAGGAGAACGGCCACGGTGGGAATCCACGCACTGCGCGTCTTCCCATTCATTCCGTAAGTATGTCCATTTGCCATGACTTCAAGACTTTCAGTATATCTGAACCATTCCGCGGGACTGCACCAGACTAGAGGCAGGCAGGGGGAATTTCAAGTCATTCGACTGATTTATTGGGAGAAAAGCAATTCTCCGTGGGAATTTATATGGCAGAAATCCGGCAGACCGCAGATTTTCTCCCTCTCGGCTAGAATACGGGAATGGCAACAAAGAAGAACCATCCTAAGACGTCCGCGCCCGGCGCCACCCGCCTGGGCTACACGCCGGATCACGCCGCCAGCGGCCTGGATCACGCGTTTCCCTCCATTGAATGCTGGCCAAACCAGTTTCCCGGTTACGAGATCGAGATCGACATTCCCGAATTTACTTCGGTGTGCCCCAAGACCGGCCTGCCCGACTTCGGCACCGTCTGGATCCGCTACGTGCCCAACAAGCTGTGCCTGGAACTGAAGTCGTTGAAGGAGTACATCAACGAATACCGCAACCTCGGAATCTTCCAGGAGAACGTGGTGAACCAGATTCTGGAAGACGTAGTTAAGGCCACCAAACCGGTGTGGTGCGAGGTTCGCGGCCAGTTCCGCCCGCGCGGCGGCATTGGAACCCTGGTAGAAGCCCGCTACCCGCGCAACAAGAAGTAGTTCGAGTCCGGCGGGCGCGTCCCCCGTGGATGCGCCCGATTCCACACCCGAGGCGTGCCCTTGCATCAAGAGCAGGGAAGAGTCAGGCATTGGACGTTGCTGGCGCTGGTGGTTCTGACCGCGCTCAACTTCGTCAACTACATCGACCGTTCGGTGCTGTTTGCCGTGCAGCCCATGGTGCAGCGCGAGTTCCCCGGCTCCGACGCCAAGTTCGGAATGCTGACCACGGTGTTTTTCTTCTGCTACATGGTCACCGCGCCGCTGGTGGGCTACCTGGCGGATCGCTTCCCGCGCAAATACATCATGTGCTGTGGCGCCATTCTGTGGAGCGCGGCCACCTTGCTGACGGCCGTCACCCATAACTTCACCGAACTGATGATCCGGCACACGGTGGTGGGCATTGGCGAGGCGACGTTTGTGGCCATCACGCCATCGTTCCTCGCCGACCTTTATCCCGAACACCGGCGGGCGCGGGCGCTGTCCGTGTTTTACCTGGCCATCCCGGTGGGAACCGCCCTGGGATATTTGCTGGGCGGGGCAATGGCTACGCGCTGGGGATGGCGGGCGCCGTTTATGGTAGGCGCCGTGCCGGGTTTTCTGCTGGGGCTGATCCTGCTGTTTGTGCCCGAGCCGGTGCGCGGCTCCAAAGATCATCTGGAAGTCACCGCGGAGCGCGGCACCTTCCGCGGACTGTGGAGCAATCCGGCGTTCTGGACCAGCACGCTGGGCATGGCGTTGATGACCTTCGCCGTGGGCGGCATGCAGGTGTGGATGCCGACCTTTCTCTCCCGCGTGCGCCACGTGCCGTTGGGCACGGCCAACCTGCGCTTTGGGCTGATGACGCTGGCGGCCGGCACTCTGGCCACCATGCTGGGCGGATGGCTGGGCGACCGCATGGAGACTCGCTTCCGCGGCGGACACTGCCTGATCTCGGCCATCGGCATGACCTTGGCGCTGCCGGCGGTGCTGCTGGCGGTCTTCCATGCAGGAAGCTGGATGTATCCGGCGATCTTTCTCGCGGAATTCTTTCTGCTGCTGAACACGGCGCCGCTGAACGCCGCGGTGTTGAACTCGGTGTCGGCGCAGATACGCTCGACGGCCTTTGCCGTAAACATCTTCACCATCCACCTGCTGGGCGACGCGTTTTCGCCGACGCTGATGGGCTACATCAGCGACCGCAGCAACATGCAGATGGCATTTGTCGCCGCCTCGACGGCCATCCTGATCTCGGCCGCGCTGCTCTACCTCGGCATGAAGTACGCGCCGCTTTTGCCCAAGGACGACGAGGCATGAGCATGAGCTTTGCCGGGTGGGCGGTGGCCCTGTGGCGCGGAACGTTCTATCCCCTGGACGAGCTGCGCAAAGCGGGATAGCGCCACGACCTTGAGAAGGCGAGCCCCAGGTTCGCGGAGCTAACCTGGGCAGGAATTTCATCGCAGGCGATCCCAGGTTAGCCGCGCAAAGGAAGCGCGCCGAACCTGGGGCACAAAGCCGGCTGATTTACCGTCCGAAGGCCTTTCGTCCGCCGCGCGCACCGTGGCCCTGTGCCTTGGGCTGTGCGGTATCGAACTCGGGCGGCGTGCTGCCGGCGGTGACGTGAATCTGATCACGGGCGCGCACCACCATGCGCGGATTGCCGCGAAAGCGCTTGACTTCTCCGCTGAAGGCCACCAGTTTGCCGCGCAGGTAGGTGACGTCGCCGACCTGACGGCGGTCGCGGTGCTCCACCACCACATGGAACGAGCATCCGCTGCGCGGGGCGCAGAGCGACAGGTGCTGATTGCCGTTCTTGGAGACCGTGGCGGAAACGACGCGTCCGGCAATGCATCCCTGCTGGTCGATCAACTGCTCGCCGCGCGCGGCGGGGATGCATTCAACCTTGAGGTCCTTGAAGTCCTCCTGCGGCAGAGGCGGCATATCCTGCGCCCGCATAGGGGCTGCGAGCAGCAGCAGGGGCACCGCCAGGAGCAGAGCTTTCATTTGGTCGGCTCCATGCGCAGAGAGTTGTTGAAGCGGTTGAAGTAGTTGAACAGGCCAACGGCGGCGGCCAGTTCGATGATCTCACCTTCGTCGAAGTGCTGGCGCAGGCGCGCCCACAGCGCGTCGTCCACGCCATTGGAGTCCTGTGTTTCGCGCTCGGCCAGTTCGAGGGCGGCCTTTTCCTTTTCGCTGAAATCGGTGCGGGTGCGGAAGTTCGCCAGGTCGGCGATCTGCTCCTCGCTCCATCCATACTTGTGCGCCAGTTGGGTGTGCGAGTTGAGGCAGTACTCGCAGTGATTGATCTGCGAGGTGCGCACGATGACCAGTTCCTTGAGCTTGACGCCAACGGTGCCGGTCTCCATGACGGCGCGGAAGTGGGCGATCATGGTGCGCAGGATCTCCGGGCGCCAGGCCACGGTGCGGAACATGTTGGGGACGTTGCCTCGTTCTTTTTGAAAGTGATCGAAGATTTCGCGGGCGTTGTTGTCCGCCTGCTCATAGGCGATAGTTGGAATGCGCGGCATGGCCGTATTGTGCGGCGGATGTGTGCGCCTGTCCAGTAGCGAAAAGGAAGAAAAAAAGGACGGCCGGAGCCGTCCCTTGGAAAACTGCCGATCAATCGCCGGATAAGGTTAGCGATTGAAGGCCTGAATGGCCGACGCTTCGTCTTCCTGCACGTCGAAGACCGTGTAGAGCTTGGTGATCTGCAAGAGGTCGTGGACCTTCTTGGTCAGGTTGAGCAGCTTGAGCTCGCCGCCGGCGTTGCGCACGCTGGTGAAGGCACTGACCAATTCGCCGATGCCGGAGCTATCGATGTAGGTGACGTCGCCGAGGTTCAGCAGGATCTTCTTTTCGCCCTTGGACGAAAGCTCTTTGACCGTGTCCCGCAGAACCACGCTGCCTTCGCCGAGGGTGATGCGGCCGCTGAGATCGACAATGGCCACGCCATCCACTTTGCGCGAACTTGCTTTCATGCTCACTGGTTTGCCTCCTTAGGAACTGCCGCGGTCGTGTCCGCGAACATGTTTGATCATCATGATTTCAGTGCCGGGCTGCAGGGAACGGAAGCGAACTTCGTCCATGAAGGCCCGGATCAGAAAGATCCCGCGTCCCGACTGCTTGAGCAGGTTTTCGGGCGCCAGAGGATTGGGCAGCCCCGTGGGGTCCAGTCCCATTCCTTCGTCGCGCACCGAAACCGTCATGGCCTCGGGGGTGGTTTCAAACGAGACGGTCACCCGCTTGCCTGCGTCGTACTTGTTGCCATGCAGCACGGCGTTGACCGTGGCCTCACGCACGGCCATTCCGATACGCCCGCACTCGTCCTCGTCAAACCCGCTCTTGGTGGCAACTTCGGTCGCCGCCTGTTCGGCTTTGTTCACACTGGCCAGTGTGGAGTCGAGAGTGTAGGAAATCCTGGTCGCATTCATTGCGTGAGGCTGCCCCGTCCCGCCACGGCAGATACGGCAGGAGCGCCGCCATCCACCGGAAAAATAAGTGTGCCCGTTGCCCCGCATGGCTGTCAATTTCCGCCGCGGGTCGATTGCGGTATTACCACTCCAGATGAATCAAGCCGCCGGCTACACGCACCCTAACCTTCGCCAGGGCCGGCACGAGCGCGGTGGCTTCACCAAGCTCGCTAATTGGATACGTAGTGGGCAGCCCGAGCACGGACATGCCGGCCGCGCGCGCCGAGCGGATGCCGCTGGGAGCATCCTCGAAGGCCGTGCACTGCGCCGGCTCCAGCCCTAGCAACTTTGCCCCGCGCAAATAAGGCTCGGGATGCGGCTTGCCGTGCTGAATATCGCTGCCGGTAATCATCCATTCCGGAACGGGAAGTCCTGCCACCTGAAGGCGATGCGTGGCCAAGGGCCGCGTGCCGCTGGTGACAATGGCCCACTGCCCGGCGGGCAGTGTCTGTAATAGCTCGGCGGCGCCAGAGAAGGCCGTGACATCGTAGGAATCGGCGATTTCGCGCCGTTCGAGGTCGGCCAATTCGGCCTCGGCATCCAGCTCCGGAGCCAGCAGGCGAACGGTTTCAATCGCCGGACGCCCATGCGCCGTGTGCTCGGTCTGCTCGGGATCGCGGCCATGCCGCACCGCCCAATCGCGCCAAACGCGGCCCACTCCGGCCGTACTGTTAATCAACACCCCGTCGAGATCGAACAGGATGCCCTGAACTGCAAAAGAAGGCATACCCCAAAGTCTATCGGAAAACTCACGGAGAGCACGGCCAAAAGGCAGAGAAGCTATCGTACTTACAAAGGTAAGCAGCTAAGAATTAATTACTTGCATGAAAATATGAAAGTTTCACTACAGGCTGCCAACAAATCTCCGGCCGTGGGGCCGGAGGCGGAATGGGCAAGAATTCGCCGCGCTTCAAGCCGGTGATGCATCGAGATCCGCCGGGGATGACGCGGCCAGCAGCGCGCAACCGATGGCGGTGACGATTTGCGGATCGTCCGGAACCTGCACCGCGACGTGCAGGCGAGCCTCCAAGGCCCGTTGCACCGCGGGATTCAGGGCCACGCCGCCGGTAAACAGGACGTCGGGAAACACTCCGGCCTTGTGTGCCAGCGACGCCGCCCGGAGGGCGATGGATTCGGTGACGCCCAGGGCAATCTGGTTGCGAGGAACCCCGCGGGCGATGAGACTGACGACCTCCGATTCGGCAAACACCGTACAGGTGCTGCTGACCGGGCAGGAGCCCGCGGCCGAAGCGGCGAGGGCGCCGAACTCGGACACGCGCGCGGCGAGGGCCAGCGCAATAACCTCAAGAAACCTGCCGGTTCCAGCCGCGCATTTGTCGTTCATCTCAAAGCGCAGCAGGCGGCCGGAGTCATCGAGGGAGAGAGCCTTGGTGTCCTGCCCGCCGATATCGATGACCGTGCGGCAGGAGGGCAGCAGCCAGCGCGCCCCGGTGGCCGCGGCGGTGAGTTCGGAGACGGTGCGTGCCGCAATCTCCCGGGCAAAGAGGTGGCGTCCATATCCGGTGGCTACCATGCGGTCGAAGCGTTCTCCGTCGAGCAGCTCGCGGCACACCGCCAGCGGATCGAAGGAGTTTTCGCGCTTGCGGGCGGCGCGGAGCCGGCCATCCTCGAGGATGGCCAGCTTTACCGTGCGCGAACCGATGTCGATTCCCGCGGTTCTCATGCGTGCAGCCGTTCGAGGAAGGCTTCCACGCGGGTGCGTATTTGTCCCTCATCCTCGCGGCTGTAATCGGTATCGATGCGCAGGGCGGGAATCGAGTCTTTCTCCAACTGCTCCACCACCGGTCCGGCTTCCATCTGGTAGGGCTGGCAGAACTGGAGGGAGTAATGCACGACGCCGTCGGCCTTGCGCTCGCGAGTGATTTGTTCCGCGTACTCGATGCGCGTGGGATTGGGCGTAAACACGGCGCATTCGATTTGCAGATAACGGTCCACAAGCTGGGCGATGGCTTCGTCCACGCTATTGCCGTTCTCCGGCGTGAGCCAGCGCGTGCTGCGCTCGCCCACGCAGCTTTCTTCACCGACGATCACGGCGCCGCTGGACTCAAGGATCGCCGGCAGCTTCCAGTTGGGGAACGCCATGGGGCAACCGGAGATGACGAGGCGCGGACGCTTGGGGGCGAAAACGCCCTGGCCGGCGGCGACGCGCTTTTCCAGCTCATCGCACAGGGCCGAGACCGCGCCGGTGAAGCGCACTGGATCGTCGTAGAACGAGACCTGCGAGACGAGCAGAGCGTCCAGGCCGGAGATCGGCGCCGGATCGGCCTGGCGCAGGGCGGCCAGGCGCTTCAGCGCCGCGCGCTTGGCGTTCACCGTGACAATTGCCGCCTTGAGTTTGCCGAGTTCCAGCTTGCGCCCGGTAAGCTCTTCCAGCTTGGCGGCAAAGCGTTTGTATTCGGCCAGCAAAAGGCCCTTGCCCGCCTCGCTCTTCACCTGCGGCAGGTCAATGACGTGCAGGTTGGGGATGAAGCGCCGCATGATCTCGTAGGCTTTCTTTTTGCCGTCGCAGGTGTTTTCTCCCACCACGAGATCGCAGGATTCAATGTAGGGGCAGACCTTGCCTAGCTTGAAGCCGAAGGCCGATTTGATGAGGGAGCAAGTGTTGCGCGGCAGCACCTGATCGACCAGGTCGAGCGCGAAATCTCCGCCCGTACACAGGCCCACGGAGACGCCATCGAGAGCCAGAATCAGCTCCTCCGGCACAAACGTACAGTAGGAGCCGATCACTTTGCGGCCCTGCGCTTTTGCGTCCAGCAGTTCCTTAATGCGCAGGCCGTGCACTTCGCTGATGACGAAGTCAAAATACTTCATGCCTTCGGGGCGGTTGGGTTGAGAGAGAAAGGTTTCCTGATAAGCCTGGCCTACGCTCTGGAGCATGGCATCGTGCGCCGCCAGATCCAGTCCCAGGCTTTTCCACATCGGATGATAATCGCTCATTTTGCTCTCCTGCCGCGCCACGGGCGCAGCCTAAACGGTTGGGAAAAAGGAATACAGTTTGAAAAATTCCGGCTTCGCTGGATGAAGTGTGCTCAACGAAAGAGACGTTGCATGGGAGCTTCTCTCCGCATTAATGCGCGGAGAAAAAATGCCAACCATGAAATGAGCGCTTCGGTTGAAGCAAAACAGAAATGACGCCGGACCGACGCTAGCGGGCGCTAGCTCAGGTGAAGCCGGAGAAACGATAACGGAAAATCTTTGTCACGGCTTTCCTAGTAATAACGCGCTTTCGCCATGGAAACAACTGCTTTCGTAGGAGGGATCGATCCGAAACGATAAAGTTGCCCAGAGTAGGCCGCTTTATCGTGACTTACTCGACTTGTTTCTTGAGTTCATAAAGCAGATTCAGCGCCTCGCGCGGCGAAAGAGCATCGAGATCGGCTTCGCGCAGGCGGTCGAGCACCGTGTTGGAGACGGGCGTGAAGATGGTCAATTGCACGGGGCCGGATTTTTCCTTGGCGGGCGAGAGCTGCGTTGTGGCCTGGTGCTCGGCGTTCTCGTGCTGATGCAGCACCTGGCGCGCGCGCAGGATGACCTCCTGCGGCAGTCCGGCCAGCTTGGCCACCTCGATGCCGTAGCTCTTGTCGGCCGCGCCGGGCTCCACCTTGCGCAGAAAGACCACGTTGCCGCCGGTTTCCTTTACGCTGACGTGGTAGTTCTTCACCGAATCCAGTAACTCTTCCAGGTCGGTCAGTTCGTGGTAGTGCGTGGCAAAGAGTGTTTTGGCCCGGGAGTGCTGATGGATGAACTCGACGACGGCCCAGGCGATGGCCAGTCCGTCATAGGTCGCGGTGCCGCGTCCAATCTCATCCAGAAGGATGAGCGAGCGCCGGGTTGCGGTGTTCAGAATCGCGGCGGTTTCGGTCATCTCCACCATAAAGGTGGAGCGGCCGCGCGCCAGGTTGTCGGAGGCGCCGATGCGGGTGAAGATGCGATCCACCGTGGAGAGACGCGCGCGCGTGGCAGGCACGTAGCAGCCCATCTGCGCCATCAGTACGATCAGCGCCGTCTGCCGCAGGTAGGTCGATTTGCCGCCCATGTTGGGACCGGTGATGAGCAGCGTGGACTGCCGCGTGGCGTCGAGGTAGAGATCGTTGGGAACGAAGCGGTCATTGGAGCCGGTCAGCTCCGGCTGCTCGATGACCGGGTGGCGGCCCTCGACGATTTCAAGAATCTGCGCGTCTTCGTCAAACTCCGGGCGGCAGTAGTTGCGCAGGGCCGCCAGGTGCGCAAACGAGAGCAGCACGTCGATTTCGGCCACGGCCAGCGCCGACTGGCGGATGCGGCGCGACTCGGCGGCAATGGCCGCGCGCAACTCGGCAAACAATCGGCGCTCGATGGCCACAATCTTTTCTTCGGCCGCCAGCACCTTGGCCTCGTACTCCTTCAACTCAGGAGTGGTGAAGCGCTCGGCGCCCACCAGGGTCTGCTTGCGCTCGTAATCCGCGGGCGCGGCGTGCAGGTTGGACTTGCTGATCTCGATGTAGAAGCCGAAGACGTTGTTGAACTTTACCTTCAGCGAATTGATGCCGGTGCGCTCGCGCTCGCGTTGCTCAATCTGCGCAATGTAACTTTTGCCGTTGCGGCTGATGTCGCGCAACTCGTCCAGCTCACGGTCCACGCCAGCGGCGATGACGCCGCCATCGTTGAGCGTGATGGGCGGCTCGGGCAGAATGCTGCGGTCGATGCGTTCGCGCACGTCGGCCAGTTCGTCCAGTAATTCGGTCAACTGGGCAAAGCGCGCGGCCGGGAAGTGCGCAAGGGATTGCTTGACGGCCGGCAGCTTGGCCAGCGATGCGGCCAGGGCCAGCAGGTCGCGCGGGTTTGCCGTCTCCAGGGTGATGCGGCTCAACAGGCGCTCGATGTCGAGGATGCCTTCGAGCGAGCGCCGCAGATCCTCGCGATGAATGAGCGAGGCGAGGGCCGAACCCACGGCGTCCAGCCGCAGGTTGATCTCCGCCACGTCGATCGACGGGCGCAGCATCCACGCGCGCAGCAGGCGCTTGCCCATGGGGGTCAGCGTGTGGTCGAGGGCGCGGAAGAGGGTGACGGCGTCGGCCGAGCCGGCAAAGAGCGGCTCCAGCAACTCCAGGTTGCGCACGGTGACGGCGTCGAGGATGAGGCAGTTGCGGCGCTCGTAGTAGCCGATGCGGTCAAGGTGATCGAGCGAGCCGCGCTGCGTTTGCCGCACGTAATGCAGAATGGCTCCGGCGGCGCAGGCAGCGGCCGCGTGACCTGCCAGCCCGAAGCCGTCGAGCGAGAGCACGCCAAAATGATTTTCCAACTGCGGAATGGCGTAGTCGGCGGCGAAGATCCAATCTTCGAGCGGCGTCTCACTCCAGCGCGCAAAGGGCGCAAGTTCAATGGAGGCCATGCGCGGCGTGACCGGAGAAACCGGCGCGTTGTTGCTGGCCAGGTCCGGCTGCGCCTCGCCAAACAAGGGCAGTGAGGCGGGGAAGAGAAGTTCGCGCGGGCGGATGGTTTGCAACTCATCGGCGGCGCGGCGGTCGGCGTCGGGACCGGTAAAGTCCGTAGTGCGGAACTCGCCGGTGGAGAGATCGAGCGCGGCAAAGCCCAGCGTGTCGCCGTGGCGGGTGAGGGCGCAGAGAAAGTTGTTCTCCTCGGTGGCAAGCTGCGAATCGGCGGCGGTGCCGGGCGTGACGACGCGCGTCACCTCGCGGCGAACCAGCTTCTTGGTCAGCTTGGGATCTTCCATCTGGTCGCAGATGGCGACCTTGTATCCCTTGCGCACCAGCCGCGCGATGTAGCCTTCGGCGGCGTGATAAGGCACGCCGCACATGGGCAGGGGAATGCCATCCACCTTCTGCCGCGAGGTCAGCGTGATTTGCAGCTCGCGCGACGCGATGACGGCGTCGTCCATGAAGAGTTCGTAGAAGTCTCCGACGCGGAAGAACAACAGCGCCGTGGGATGTTCTTTCTTAATGGCGGCGTGCTGCCGCATCAGCGGTGTGGAGGAGTCACTCATGATTGAAAAATGCGCGTTGGTAAAGGCCGAGTATAGCAGAGCGCATGTGCCCAAATCGCGGCGCGCGGGTTCCTGTTCAACGTGCGGCGGCTTCGAGTTGCGCGGCCTTTGCCGCGGCTTCGGCGGCCAGACGCGCATCGCCCGCGACTTGCGCGAGCGCCGCCAGCTTCTGCCAGCGCGCGGCGGACTGCGGCGTCTCCGCCACGGACTGCTGTTGCTGCGCTACGGACTCTTGCAGGTTGCCCTGCTGGCGCGCGGCCTCGGCGCGGCCCTCCGAGAGCTGCGCGCGGAACTCGTGAGCAGAAGGAGCAGTATCGATTTGCGGAGGGCCTTCGCGCTCCGCGGCCTTCAAGTGCTGCAGCGCCTGCGCGGGCTGATTCAACTTCAGTTCCACCTGCGCCAGAGCCTTGTACTGATTGGCGGGACGAATGGCGAGCGGAATGGCATGGGCAATGCTCTCGCGGGCTGCTTGCCAACGGTGCTCGGCGGCCAGGAGGCGTCCCAAAGCGTACCAGGCCGCGGAACTTTCACGCCGCTGGAGGGCCGCGCGATACTCGGCCTCGGCCGGCGCGTTCTTCTGTTGTGCCTGGTAGAGCTGCGCCAGGAAGAGATGTGTATTGGGATCGCCCTGCTCCAGGGAGAGTGCCTTTTGCCACGCGGCCTCGGCCTCGGCGTCGCGCCCCAGGGTGTAGTACACGCTGCCGGCATTGGCGTAAAAGTTGTACTGCGCGATGGCAGAGGCATTGTGGGGTGGTGCTAGCTGTGCCGTGCGGCAATCCAGGCGGTTGCGCTCCAGCCAGGCACGGTTTGCCTCTGTCTTGCGCAGCAGCACCAGAGAGACCTCATCGAGATACACGGGCTGCCAATCCTGCGCGTTGCAGTAAGCTGCCAGGTCGAAGCCGCCCAATCCGCCATAGCGCGCCAGAGATAGCAAGATCACGTTGATGCCGCGCTGCCCGGCTACCTGTTTCCACTCCGGCGAATCCGGCGGCTGTGCCAGCAGCACCTCTTCCTCCTGCGCAATGCCGGTGCTGATGCCGCGCCCGTCGGAGTAGTCCAAATATTTCGGTCCCAGCCGCAGCGCGGTGAAGCCGCCGATGTTGTAGGGCTGGAAGAACTGTCCCGGCAACTGCTCGCGTTCGATGAAGGCCGCGGCGCGTTCGGGGAACCACCATGACTCTCCGGCGCCGAAGCTGGTGGTGGCGGCCGCAACCACATACTGACGATTACTGAGGAGGTCGCTGGCGCGCAGAGCAGTGTTTACCACCAGCAGAGCCACTACGGTCATGGCGGCGTAACGCAGAAGGGGCAGCCTGTCCGCGCGGCGTGATTGCAGTTGCTTGACCAGCCAGTGCAGAGACTCCGCCAGCAAAGACCCGCCGACAAGAACCGCGGCGAGGACGAACATGGCCTGAAATCGCGCAGCGTGGATGGCGGCGAAGATGGCAGCGCCCAGCAGAATGGCTGCGCCCAGTTCGCGGCGCCACAGCGCCACCAGCACGGCTGCTGCCGCTGCGGCCACCAGCCAGACAAGGGAGGCATCGGGGTCGCGCAGGGCAAAGCCGTGCAGCAGCGTGTGCCAGCCGAAGGGCAATCCTTCCATCTCACCCACCACGCGTGCAATGGGAATACTGGCGGTAGGGTGAACCACGCGCAGGGCAAAGGTGAAGGCGCCAATTCCTTGCGGATTGAGCAGGCAGGCGCCGCAGGCGGCTACAATCCAGGCCGCGGCGCGGCGCAGCCTCTCCCAGGCGGCTGCACGTTGCTCCACGAAGGGCAGCGCCAGCAGTTCCATCAAGACGTAGGCGGCCAGCAAGCCCAGCCCGGCGATGAAGCCCGGATGCAGATTCACCCAGCAGAACATGACGAAGGGCAGCATCCACAGGCGTACCGGTACGCCACGGTGCATGCGCCACAGCTTGGCCAGGAGAACCGCAAATAAGAGAGTGCTGAACAGGTCGGCGCGCGGGGTGATGCGGTAGGCCAGGGAAGGCACGGCGAGCACGGTCAAGGCCGCCACCGTGGCCGAGCGCCCGCTGTTGACCGGCAGCAGCAGGAAGAGCACCAGCAGCACGCCGGCCGCCACGCAGAACCAGGTCAGCCCGGCGTATCCCCAGGCGCTAAACACGGAATAGAGCGCGGCCCCGGCGAAGATGGGATATTGCCAGGGGGCTCCCGCCGAGGTGTAGGAGAGCACGTCGGTGGAGGGAATGGCGTGGTGCTGAAAGTGGTATCGCCCGGTGGCCAGGTGCCAGCCCGCGTCGGGATCGCTGATGGTATGCAGGCAGGCCACGGCCATGTAAGCCACGGCCAGAAGGGCGAGCAGCCGCCACACGGTTCTGGACATGGGTGCCGGGATCATCGCCCCAGAATAAACCACTCCCGCCGCGGCCACCAGAATCCTTGCGGATTCCTATTTGACTCGCGGGCCGGGGAGTGGTTTGCTATCGCAATGGAGCTACGCAAGGACCCCATCACGCGATCCTGGGTGATCACCGGCGATCAGGGTGCGCCGGCGCGCAACCTGCAACAGGTGTGCCCGTTCTGTCCCGAGTCGCCGCAGCAGCCGCAGGTGATCTCGTCCATGGCCTCGGTGGACTACGGTCCGTGGTCGGCGCGCGCGGTGGTGCATCCGCAGCCGCTCTACCACGTGGAGGGCGATCCCGGACGCCGCGGCGCGGGCCTGTACGATGTGATGCAGGCGGTGGGCGCGCACGAGGTGCTGGTGGAAAACCCGCGCCACGACCGCCAGCTCTGGACCGCCTCCGAGGCTGAGATTGAGCAGTTTCTGCTGCTCTGCGCGCAGCGGCTGGAGGACTTGAAGAACGATCACCGCTTCAAGTACGTCAGCATCTTCAAGGATTTCGGTTCGCTCAGCGGACAGGAGTTCGACCATCCCACATCGCAGATCGTGGCCACCACGTTCGTCCCGCGGCGGGTGCTGTACGAGTTGCGCGCGGCTCGCGAGCACTTCCAGCAGAAGGAACGCTGCGTTTTCTGCGACATTCTGACCCAGGAGCTGAATCAGCGCGACCGCATTGTGGAGATCCGCGGCGATTACGTGGCCTGCTGCCCCTACGCGTCGCGCGCGCCTTTTGAGACCTGGATCATGCCGGTGACGCACAGCGCGAACTTCGAACGCACGGCGCACCAGCGTCCCGGGGCCTTGCGCGACTGCGCCAGTCTTTTGCGCCGCATGTTGAACCGCATCCGCTCCATCACCGACAGCTTCCACCTGGTATTGCACACGGCGCCCAACACGCAGCACCAGTCGAAGGTGCTGAATTACTGGCGGACGATCGACGACGACTACCACTGGCACATTGAAATCCTGCCGATTTTGCAGGAGCGGCAACGTTCGTACACGTTCAAGGAGGCGTACCGCTCCTCGGTGACGCCCGAGGACGCGGCAGCCCGCCTGCGCGAGGCCCCGACCGAACACCTATACTCCAGCAGTTAGCCAGAGGGCTGCGGTGCGCAGGGGCCCACCCGGCAAGCGACGGGCTTTGCACAGAGTGGGCTGTTGGGAACTGCGGTATCAGGCTTTGGCGTGTTATACTTGTGGCGGATGCCATGCATCGCGTGGCACGCTGTTTGCTGCTTTCAAACGAGCGGCTCCCGGAATTAATTCCGAATTCAAACGATCACACGAGGTTGGCATGTCTGGCCACTCAAAATGGGCCACAATCAAGCACAAAAAGGGCGCGCTTGACGCTAAGCGCGGCAAGATTTTCACCCGTCTTATTAAGGAAATCACCATGGCCGCGAAGGGCAATGGCGATCCCGAAAAGAATCCGCGCCTGCGCACGGCCGTGGCGGCTGCCAAGGCCGAGAATATGCCGCAGGACAACATCAAGCGCGCCATCCAGCGCGGCACCGGCGAACTGCCCGGCGTGACCTACGAAGAGATCACTTTCGAAGGCTACGGCCCCGGCGGCGCGGCTATCCTGGTCGAAGTCACCACCGACAACCGCAACCGCACCGTCAGCGATGTCCGCCACCTGTTCAGCAAGAACGGCGGCAACATGGGCAATGCCGGTTCGGTGGCGCACATGTTTACCAAGAAAGGCGACATCATTGTCGCCAAGTCCGCGGCCGACGAAGAGAAGCTGATGAACATCGTTCTCGAAAACGGCGGCGACGACCTGCTGGACGACGGCGATAGCTGGGAGATCCTCACCGATCCTTCGGCCTACGTCACGGTTCTGGAGGCGATCAAGGGCGCTGGCATCGAAGTCGAGCACTCCGAGCTGGGCATGATCCCCTCCACCTACACCAAGCTGGAAGGCCAGCAGGCCAGGACCATGCTGCGCATCATGGAAGCTTTCGAAGACTACGACGACGTGCAGAACGTGTACTCGAATGCCGACATCGATGAAAAGGATATGGAAGAAGCCGCTGGTTAATTCCGGCACCAGTTTCTTTTCATGGGCCGCTCTTTACGAGCGGCCCATGCTTTTGATTTGAGGAGCTGGCCCGCGGCCTGTTACCGTAGTTCCGGGCTAATTTCATATGCGATTGATGCGTTTCTTGCTGCTGATGACCACCGTGCTGTCCCCGGTTCTGGCTGCGGCGCAGGCGGGCGACGATGCGGCGTCCCTGCGCCGTCCGAATTGGAATGTCGCCGCCACCGTGGGCGGAGGCCCCGGGTTGGTCGACCGTTCCAACGTGCAGTTTATCCGTGGCGGCGTGCGGCTCAGCCGGGTCTTTACGCACGAACTCGGCACGGGGCCTCTGCGCGGAACCTTCGAAGAGGGCATCGAGTTCAATCCGGTGGACGAGGTGCTGTGGAAGGGCCGGCACGATTTCTACGGCTTTTCGGTGAACCCCATCGTTGCCAAGTGGAACTTCACTGCCTCGCGCAAGGTGGTTCCGTACTTCATGATTCACGGCGGCATGTTGCACACCAATCAGAAGGTTCCGCCGCCGAATACTTCAACCGTCAATTTCACAACCGGCGGGGGCTTCGGCGTTCAATACTTTCTCAAGCCCGGCCGCTCCATCAGTTGGGACGTTTGCGCCATTCATCTCTCCAACGCCTCGCTGGGCGATCACAATCCGGGAGTGAATGCCAGCCTGCAGTTCCAGCTCTCATACATCTGGTGGAAGCACTAAGCGGAGGTTTGTCATGTCAGTTTTGATCGAATGCGTCCCCAATTTTTCCGAGGGTCGTGACAAGGCGCGCGTGGATGCCATTGTGGCGGCCATGAAGCGCGACGGGGTGTATCTGCTGGACTGCGAAATGGATGCCGACCACAACCGCAGCGTGGTCACCCTGGTCGGCGACCGCGAGCCGCTGCTTGCCGCCGTGCTGGCCGGCATCGGCAAGGCCACCGAGCTGATCGATCTCAACGTGCAACGCGGCGCGCATCCGCGCCTGGGCGCCACCGATGTAGTGCCGTTCATCCCCATTGACGGTTGCACCCTGGAAGACTGCGTGCAAATGGCGCGCGAGCTGGGGCAGAAAATTTGGGAGCAGCACCGGGTTCCAGTGTATTTCTACGAGGCGGCGGCCACGCGTCTCGAGCGCACCAACCTGGAAAATGTACGCCGCGGACAGTTCGAAGGCATACGCGAGGAAATCGCCACGGTGGAAGCGCGGCGTCCTGACGTGGGCGAGGCGCGGTTGCATCCCACGGCCGGCGCGGTGATAGTGGGCGCGCGCAAGTTTCTGGTGGCCTATAACGTCTATCTGCAAACCAAGAACGTGGACATCGCCAAGAAAATTGCCAAGGCCGTGCGCTTTTCCAGCGGCGGCTTCCGCGCGGTGAAGGGCATGGGCGTGGAGGTGCGCGGACAAGCGCAGGTGTCCATGAACCTGACCGACACCGACCTGACGCCGATGGCGCGCGTCTTTGAATTCGTGAAGCGCGAGGCCGAGCGCTACGGCGTGGGCGTGGAGTCCAGCGAGATTGTGGGCCTGGTGCCGAAGCGCGCGCTGGAAGACGCCGCCGAGTGGTTTCTGCGGGTGGAAAACTTCAACTCCTCGATGATCCTGGAGAACCGCCTGGCCGCGGTGATTGGCGGCAAGCAGGCGGTGGGCGGATTGCGCGCCGGAGTTGAGCCTTTCATCGAGCAACTGGCGGCGCCGACGGCGGTGCCGGGCGGCGGCAGCGCCTCGGCCGCGGCGGGAGCCATGGCCGCCGGGCTGGCGGCGATGGTGGCCGGCATGTCTCGCGGCAAAAAGGCCTATGCGGCGTACGACGCGGAGCTGAGCGCGGCCCTGGCAACGCTCAACAAACTGCGCGAGGATATGAAGTCGGCCATTGACGCCGACGCGCAGTCCTACGAGGCGGTGGTAGCGGCCTGCAAGGCGCAGAAGACCAGTTTGCCAGAAGAGGGAAGCGCCCGGGTGGCTGCGGCCCTGCAGGGCGCCGCCGAGGTGCCTTTGCGGGTGGCGGCCCTGGCGGCGCAGGTGGTGCAGTGGGTGTCGGAGCTGCGCGGCAAGACGAATCCGCGGATGGCCAGCGATTTGACGGTGGCGAATGCCCTGGCCAGGGCTGCCGCGGCCGGCGCCAGGGCTAACGTGGAGATCAACCTGGAGGCCTTTGAACCGGGGACGGGCGGCGAATTTCCTGCCCAGGCGCGGGCTCGCTTAGCAGAACTCGATAAAATTCTTGGATAAATGAGAGAAAAAGGTTGTTTTTGTGGAATTCTTGCCCCCTCTGGCGGCAATCAATTGGGGGTAGAATGACTATTATGAAGAACACTGCACTGCTAGTTTTGTTGGCTCTGTGTATGAGCACCTTTGCCCTGGCGGCTCCGCTAAGCACCAGCACGCGGGTTGTGCTGCCGGCGCAGATTCAGCAAATCATCTCCGTCGATTACCGCATGCTGCGCAATTCGCAGAGCGGCATTCCACTGAAGAACCGTGTTTTGCCGGAGAACCTGAAGGCCTTCGAGACCTCTTTGCGCAGCCTGTCGATCAACCCCGACACCGATCTGGAGCAGTTGACCTTCGTCAGCTACCGCAACAGCAAGGGTACGGTGCGCAGCTTCGGCGTGGCCAGCGGCATGTTCGATAGCAAGAAGGTGCTGGCGCAGTACGCCCGCAAGCGGGTGAAGGTCACCAAGTATCGTGACAGCAGCCTGTGGCCCGCAGGCAACAGCGGCTACCTTATCAGCTTCCTCGACGACTCGACGATCCTCTTCGGCGATTCCCCGGCGGTGAAGGACGCGCTGGATGTGCGCGACGGCCAACAGGCCAGCGTCGCCAGCAACGCCGAGGTTGAGCAGTTGATCAACGATGCCCAATCCGGCCCCGTGTGGAGCGTGCTCGACCAGAAGGGAACGCAGAACATGATGCGTTCGGCCCTGGGAGAAGCCTCTTCGCTTGCCGACTACGACGTGGTGAAGAAGCGTCTGCTGGGCTCGCTCTATACGCTCGACCTGCAACACGGAGTGGACTTCGGCCTCAACGTGCAGACCTCCGACTCCTTTACCGCCGGAACGCTTTCCGCGCTGATGAAGGCCGCCATTCTGTACAAGAAGACCGCCGGCACCACGGTGGAAAAGAGCGCCATGGAAAACATGGAGGTCGATTCCGACAGCGGCCGCCTGGTGGTGAAGTTCAAGGCCGACGACAGCAAGTTCCAGGCCCTGATGAAGAGCGAACTGTTCCAGGCGGTTTCCCACTAGACGGTTGGGATGGAAACTTCAAAGGCGGCCTGCGGGCCGCCTTTTGCTTGTGCTGGATTGGGGCAGGATGCCCGCGGCGCAGGCTACAACTCTTCCGACAATCCCTTGCGCAGGGCGCGCAGAGAGGCCTCCACCCGGAAGTAGCGCACCCAGGTGCCTTGCTTGACGGCCTCCACCAGGCCGGCGTTCCTCAGAATTTTCATGTGATGCGATATGGTCGGCTGCGCCAGCTTGATGCGCGCTTCAATATCCGTGGCCGACCACCCCTCTTGCGACGCGCTTTTGCGCGGGGTTGCCGGATGCAGCAGGCGCAGGATGCGGCGCCGCGTGGGATCGGCGACGGCGCGCAGCGACAGGCTGAGTTTATCCGAGGCAGCTTTCATAGATCAAAACATGATAAAGCATCCGGGAATGTCCGAATGCGTCACAGGTCACATTGCCGCGTGTTATCGGCAGGAAATGCACTTTAAGGTTTGCTACCGCTTGAGAAAAGCGTTGTACCCGGCGCCAATCAGCTTGGCGCGAGTGACTTCGGCTTCCTTTGCGTCGGGATAGGGCCCCACCTGAACGTGATAGAGCTTGTCGCCCGGCTGCACGATGACCACCGGGAAGCGCTGCCGTTTGAGGGCGTTGCTGAGCAGCTTGGCATCGTCCTGGTTGCGCACGGCCGCGACCTGCACCATGTAGCCGGCCCCCAGGGAGGGATGCGTTGCAGGAGCTGCGGGAGCAGGCGCCGACGCGGCGGGAGTCGCCAGTTTGGGATGTTCCTCCTTCTGCGTATTGGACAGCGACTTGGGGAAGTTGGCGTCGGCCGAGTTGGCCGGGGCTGGCGTTGGCGCCGTGTCTTCCGGCTTGGCGGCCACCGGTTCCGGCGGAGGTGTGACGGTGGCCGCGATGGGCTTATTGGAAGCAGCCAACGGCGCGGGCACGGGCGCAGCCGACGGATTGCTTGCCGCGGCCAGCGCCTGCTTCATCGAGTTACGGCCCAGCGAGTAGCCCACGCCCAGGGAGATGCCACACAAAACTACCAGGAGAATAAACAGTCCCAGCAATTTGCCAATCCCGAGCGTGATCTCGGTGTCGTCCGCTTTGTATTCTTCTTCCGTGCGCATTCCGGTTCATTATGCGCCAGTCTTGCCCTCGACGGTGTCCACAGGGGGTGCGGACTTTGGTTCCCCGAGCACCATCTTGCTGAGTCCGGCGACCAGGTCGATGGGAATCGGAAACACGATCGTGGTGTTCTTCTCCACGCCGATCTCGGTGAGCGTCTGCAGGTAGCGCAACTGGATCGACGCCGGTTCGGTCTGCAACAGGTGGGCGGCGTCCACGAGGCGCTGCGCGGCGGAGTACTCGCCCTCGGCGTGAATGATCTTGGAGCGCTTTTCGCGCTCGGCCTCGGCCTGCTTGGCCATGGCGCGCATCATGGTGGAATCGAGATCCACCTGCTTGACTTCGACGTTGACCACCTTCACGCCCCAGGGCGCGGTGTGCTGGTCCAGGATCGATTGCAGGCGCAGGTTGATCTTGTCGCGGTGTGCCAGCAGTTCGTCCAACTCGACTTCGCCCAGCACCGAGCGCAGGGTGGTGAGCGCGAACTGCTGCGTCTGGTACTGGTAGTTGGTGACCTCGATGACCGCCTTGCTGGGATCGATGACGCGAAGGAAGACCACCGCGTTCACCTTCAGCGTCACGTTGTCGCGGGTGATGATGTCCTGCGGCGGCACGTCGAAGGCGATCTGGCGCAGATCGACGCGGACCATGCGGTCCAGCGGGGCAAACACCAGAATCAGTCCCGGCCCCTTGGCCTCGCTCAACACCCGGCCCAGGCGGAAGATGACGCCGCGCTCGTACTCGCTCAAAATCTTGATGGCGCTGAGAAGGTAAAGGACGACGATGATCACGACAATGCCGGTGAGAGGGAACATGGAGCCTCCGCTGCCTGTTTGCAGGTCAGGAGGATTCTATCGCACCCGGCGCGAGTTGCAAGTGGCCACTAGCGGGCGGCGCGCTTTTCCAGGGCGGCCCAGATGAACCCCAGTAGCGCCTCGGCTTCCGCTTCCACCGGAAGATGACTGTGCCCCAGCATGCGCCGCTGCACCGCGCCGCGCGTCAGGTCGGCTACGCCCCAGGCGGCGCGCTCGGCATCCACACAGCGGATTTCACCGTTCTTCGCGGCCTCGGCAATGGCCCCGGATAGCTTCTGCACCGGCTCGCTGACCAGTTCGTGGTACTGGCTGCGGGTCAGGGTGGCGCGCGCATCCTCCAGGTCGGTGATGCGAAAAATTCCGCGATTATTTTCCACGTGCGAAATGCGCGTCACCAGGTAGGTGAGGATTTTGGATCGCAGATCCGGCTTGCCGTCGATACTGTCGATGGTCTCGTGCTTCATCCGCTGCATTTCCTGCATCAGCACCGCGCGGTAAATCTCGCGCTTGGAGCGGAAATAGAGATAGACCGTGCCCTTGGCCAGCCCGGCCTCGCGGGCGATCATGTCCACACTTCCGCCGACAAATCCGTGGCGGGTGAACACCCTGCTTCCGGCGTCGACAATGGCGGCGCGGCGGAACTCGGCGACCACTTGCTTTTTGGTGCGCATCCGCATCCTCCTTATAATTCGACTTATCAGTATAGTATAATGACTCGTCGGTCATATTATGAACGTTGATCCCCAGGACGCCGCCCCGCGGGAGGCGCAAGGGGCCTCCCCGGCGGAGCACGCCCCCTGGAAGCCACGGGCCAATCCCTGGATCATCGCCGCCTCGGTGATGATCTCCACCTTCATGGTGGTGCTGGATTCCTCGGTGGCCAACGTCGCCCTGCCGCACATTGCCGGCAACCTGTCGGCCACCAACGACGAAGCCACCTGGGTGCTGACCAGCTACCTGGTCTCGAACGCCATCATGCTGCCGGCCACCGGCTGGCTGACGCGCCGCCTGGGACGCAAGCGCTTGTTGATGTCTTCCATCGTGCTGTTTACCGGCGCCTCTTTGTTGTGCGGCATGGCGGTCAACATGCCCATGCTGATTTTGTCGCGCATTCTGCAAGGCGTGGGCGGCGGCGGAATGCAGCCCCTGGCGCACGCCACGCTGCTGGAGAGCTTTCCTCCGCGCCAGCATGGAACGGCCATGGCCGTGTATGGCGTGGGCGTGGTGGTGGCGCCGGTTGTCGGGCCCACGCTCGGCGGATGGATTACCGACAGCTATTCGTGGCGCTGGATTTTCTATATCAATCTGCCGGTCGGCCTGCTGGCGCTGGTGATGGCCAGCCTCTTCATTGAAGACCCTCCCTACTTGCAGCGGCACGCCGAGGAGTCGATCGACTACCAGGGCTTCACGCTGATGGCACTGTGGCTGGGCTCCTTGCAACTAATCCTCGACAAGGGGCAGGAGGCCGATTGGTTTGGCGCGCCGTGGATCTGCTGGACAGCGGCGCTCTCGGTGCTCTCGTTTGTAGGCTTTATTTGGCGCGAGCTGACTTGCCACGAGCCCATCGTGCGCCTGGGCGTGTTGAAGGAGCGGAACTTTTCCGTGGGCACGGTGATCGCCGCTCTCTACGGATTCATCCTCTATGGCTCCACCGCGCTGCTCCCCTTGTTCCTGCAAACGCTGCTTGGCTATCCGGCGATGGCCAGCGGACTTTCCGTTAGCCCGCGCGGCGTGGGAGCGATGATCTCGATGAGTGTGGCCGGCATGTTGAGCGGCTACGTGGACCCTCGTTTGACACTGAGCGCGGGGCTGGGTCTGTTCAGTATCTCTACCCTGATGCTGGCACACCTGAACCTGGGCATCGCCATGAGCTCGGTGATGCTGCCGAACCTGATCAACGGCTTTTCCAGCGGACTGATCTTTGTGCCGCTTACCACGATGGCCATCGGCCACCTGCGGCAGCAGGAGATCGGCAACGCCACGGGCATTTACAACCTGATGCGCAACATCGGCGGCTCGGTGGGCATTGCCGTGGTCAGCACCATGCAGGTCAGACACTCGCAGGTGCACCAGAATTACCTGGTGGCGCAACTCACCGGCAGCTCGCCGCGCACCCGCCACTTGCTGCATAGCATGACGGCGCACTTCCAGTCGATGGGCGCCGACCCGACGACCGCCGCCCACCGTGCCCTGGTCAGCCTGTCCAGCCTGGCGCACCAGCAGGCGCTGCTGCTCAGTTACATGGATATCTTCCGCATGGTGGGCTATCTGGCGCTCGTGTGCGTCCCGGCCACCATGCTCTTCGAGCGCGTGGCGCGCAAACCGTCCCCGCGGCGGGGCTCGGCGAAATAAGGCGCGCCCACGGCGGGCGCAAACGAAAGAGAAAAGCCCCATCCGGCATAGCGGGATGAGGCTTTTGTTCTTGCCGCGGAGACAGGCTCCGCAGGGTTCAGGTTAGTGCGCCGCGTGCTGTTGCAGGTAGTCCGTCAGGTTCTGCTGTTGCAGCTCGCGCACCTGAATGCAGGCATCCACGCGCTCTTTCGCATTCTTCAGCTCGCGACCGGCACCGGGAATGTTCTTCGAGGCGAAGAACTGCTGTGCATCGTTGCTGAGCGCGGCGTCGCAGAAGACGGTGGCCACTCGCGGCAGATTCGACTCCATCAGTCCGCCGATCTTCTCCACGATGCGCGGGTAGTCGTCCTTGAAGAGCTGCCAGGCGACCGGCTGCGTCTCGTAGAAGGATAGCGGGTTGAAGAGGGCAAACATTGCCTGGTTCTTGACCTCGGGGCTGAGCAGGAGGTCGAAGAAGCGATGCGTCAGCTCGGGCTGCGGGAACACGCCGAGAGCCGAGAGAAACAGGTTGTATTCCTGCGGTGTCTTGGCCTTGCCGAGCTGCTCGTGGTAGCGGTCGAAGAGCGCCGCGTCGCCGTTCTGCGCGCTAAGGACGACGGAGCCGGAGGCCATTTCGCGGTCCACCGAGGTGGGGTCCTTCATGTACTGCTCGGCGGTCTCGCGGGCCTTGGCCAGCAGTTGCGGATCGCGTCCGATCATGGCCAGCGTGGTCGTCAGATTGGCACGCAGAACGGAACGCTCCGCGAGTTCGCCGGGCTGCGCGGTGGTGCCGATCTGCTGGAGAAGTGGTCCGATAAAGCCGCGTACCCAACTTTGAAAAGCCGGACGGTCCGCGGCGGAAACATAGTGGTCTTCGATGTTAAACAACTGGTTTGTGCGCGCCTCGACAACGTCGCGCGACAAGCTGCCGTTCATGTTCTTCACCAGGTCCAGGTAGTCGCCGATCTTCATGCGTCCGACGCGCACCATGGCCCAGGCATCGTTGGGAATGCGAAGCTGTTCGGCCTCCGAGAGATTGCCGGCCACAGCCGAGATGCGCTGGAAGTTCTCCGCTTCATAGCCGCTGCGGTAGTAGCCGCGGCCGCCGGCATTGGCGTACACCCACGCGGAGCAGCCAGGCAGTTCCACCTTTTGCTGGCGCTGGCTGAGCAGAACGTACTCGGGCTGGTTGCTGGCCGAGGGAAGCAGCGCCACCGGCAGGGTCCACAGTTGATCGCTGCCCTTGGCCAGCAGCTTTTCATCGGCGAAGTAGCGCTGCTGGGTGAGCGTGACCAGGGTCTTGCCGCCCTCACAGTGTGAAGACAGATCCACCAACGGCGCGCCGGGCTGCTCGGTGAAGCTCTTCATGATCTTGTCCACCGGCTTGCCGCTGGTCTCGGCAATCTGCGACCAGAAGTCTTCGGCCGTGGCGTTGGCGTAGGAATGCTTTTCAAGGTAGGCGTTGACGCCTTTGCGGAAGGTCTCCGGCCCGACGTAGGCCTCCACCATGCGCAGCACGCTGGCCGCCTTGCCGTAGGCGATGCCGTCGAAGAGGTTCTGGATTTCGGCGGGCGTATCGGCCTGGGCGCGGATGGTGCGGATGCTGGCGATCTGATCGGTGTTCAGCGCGCCGAGCGTGCCGTCGATCTCCTGCTGATCGACCTTCCATTCCGGCTTCCAGGCTTCCAGGGGCTTGTCACTCATCCAGGTGGCAAAGCCTTCGTTCAGCCAGATGTCGTTCCACCACTTCATCGTGACCAGGTCGCCGAACCACTGGTGCGCCATTTCGTGCGCGATGACCGAAGCGACTTCCTGCCGCTGGTCATAGGTAGCGGTTTTCGGATCGATCATCAACGCCGTGTCGCGATAGGTGATGGCGCCGGCGTTTTCCATGGCTCCGGCGGCAAAGTCGGGGAAGACGATGTGATCGAGCTTTTTGTAGGGATACTTGACGCTGAAGTAGCGGTCGTAGAACTTGAGGACGTTCTCGCTGGCTTCCAGCGCAAAGCCGGTCATGTCCTTTTCTTCGGGCAAGGAGCAGACGCGGATGGGAATGCCGTCGGCGCCGCCCTCGCGGCACACAAAGTCGCCTACCAGCATGGCCAGCAGGTAGCTGGACATCTTCGGCGAAGCGGAGAACTTCAGCGTGTGCTTGCCCTCTCCGGGGCCGGGCGTATCGCTGACGATGCTGCCGTTGGAGATAGCCGTGTCGCCCTTGTCCACCACCAGCGTGACGTGGAAGACCGCCTTGTAGCTGGGCTCGTCGAAGCCTGGGAAGGCCTTGCGCGCGTCGGTGGCCTCGAACTGCGTGACCGCGTAGTTGCGGCGCTTGGATTTGCTGAGGTAGAAGCCGCGCAGCTTGTCGTTGAGCACGCCGGTAAAGCGCAGGTGAATCTCGGTCTCTCCGGCCGGCACCGCCGCAGGCAGGGTGAGCGTGGCCTGCTCCTTCGCCTCATCCAGCGTGACGGTGGCCTTCTGCTCACCAACCGTGGCTTCGTCGATCTTCAACTCGGAGGCGTTGAGCACGATGGCCGCCGAGGGTGCGGCGACGCGCACATGAATCGTCTCTTCGCCGGTGAAGGTGGCTGTGGCAAGGTCAGGCGCAAAGGTAAGGTCGTAGCTGGAAGGAATTACCGTGTTTGGCAGACGCTGGGCGTGAAGGAAAAGGCTGGGGCACAGGGCCAGAACGGCCACGGCAAAAACTCTCTTCATCAAATCTCCTCATGGACGAAGGACGAATGTCCCCCTCTATTTCATCATACGTATTCCGGCTGGCTATGGTTCCGCGGAAGGGTTACGGAAAGTTTTATTCAAGTTGAAATAAGAGGGAAGAGGCACCGGTGCAGGAGACGCCACGCGGAAAAGAGTAAAGCAATGCCCTCCGCACCCGGCTTTCAATACGCAGCCGGATGCGGAGGGCAGTTTTCCTGCTCAGGGTTTAGAAGAAGCCCTGCGCCTTGGTGGAGTAGCTGAGCAGCATGCACTTGGTCTGCTGGTAGTGGTCCAGCATGATCTTGTGCGTTTCGCGGCCGAAGCCGGATTCCTTGTAGCCGCCGAAGGTGGCGCCCGCCGGATAGACGTGGTAGCAGTTCGTCCACACGCGACCGGCCTTAATACCACGGCCCACCTTATAAAGATTGTTGACGTTGCGCGACCACACGCCCGCGCCCAGCCCGTAGAGCGTGTCGTTGCCAATGCGGATGGCGTCGTCGAGGTCCTTGAACTTGGTCACCGAAACCACCGGCCCGAAGATCTCTTCCTGGAAGATGCGCATCTTGTTATTGCCGACAAAAATCGTGGGCTGCACGAAGTTGCCCTTTTCCAGCTCGCCGTCCAGGTGAGCCCTGTCGCCGCCGGTCAGCAGCGTGGCTCCCTCGTCCTTGCCGATCTTGATGTACTTCAGGATGTTTTCCATCTGGCTGACGGAGACCTGCGGGCCCATTTGCGTCTCGGGATCGAGCGAGTTGCCCACCTTGATCTTCTGCACGCGGGCTACGGCCTTTTCCATGAACTTGTCGAAGATCGACTCCTGCACCAGTACGCGCGACGGACAGGTGCAGACCTCACCTTTGTTGAAGGCGAAGAGCGCGAAGCCTTCCAGAGCCTTGTCCAGGAAGTCGTCGTTCTCGTCCATCACGTCGGCGAAGAAGATGTTCGGCGACTTGCCGCCCAACTCCAGCGTCTGCGGAATGATCGGCTCCGAGGCGTACTGCATGATGAGGCGGCCGGTGACGGTCTCGCCGGTGAAGGCCACCTTGGAGATGCGCTTGTTGGCCGCAATGCTCTTGCCCATCTCGCCGCCGGGGCCGGTGACGACGTTGAGCACGCCGGGCGGCAGAATGTCACCCACCAATTGCGCGAAGATCATGATGCTGAGCGGCGTGTTCGATGCCGGCTTGATCACCACGCGATTGCCGGCAGCCAAGGCCGGAGCCAGCTTCCAGGCAGCCATCAGCAGCGGGAAGTTCCAGGGAATGATCTGGCCGACGATCCCCATCGGCTCCTTGAAGTGATAGGCCACCGTGTCATGGTCGATCTCGCCGATGGTGCCTTCTTCGGCGCGGATGGCTGCCGCAAAGTAGCGGAAATGGTCCACCACCAGGGGAATGTCGGCGTTCAGCGTCTCGCGGATGGGCTTGCCGTTGTCGATGGTCTCGGCCGCGGCCAGCAGATCCAGGTTCTTCTCCAGAGTGTCGGCAACTTTCATCAGCAGCGCCGAACGCTCGGCAATGGAGGTGTCGGCCCAGCGCTCGCCCACGGCCTCGGCGGCGTCAATGGCCTTCTCGACATCTTCGGCCGTGGAGCGCGCAAACTCACCGATCAACTGCTGGTTGATCGGGCTGACGCTGGTGAAGTACTTGCCGCTGACCGGTGGATGGAACGCTCCGCCGTAGTAGTTGTCGTAGCGGGACTTCACACCGGCCTTGCGTAACACCTCCAGGGCGTGAGTCACGGTCAATTCGCTTGTTACTTCTGCAACCGTCATCGTTGTTCATCTCCTCTGAATGTACTGACGGATACCCGCGAGGGCATGGGATGAACGCAAGCCTGACCGTCACCCCCGAGGCCACCAGCAATACAGCAAGTTGTACACCCAGTTGGAGAAGGTGGAAAGACATCGTGCGCCGTTACGGCAAAATAATTCATTCAACGGCTGGATTTCAGCAGTAGAAATAGTGGAAAAGCAGTTTTGCGGAGCGGCAGCGTCTCATAAAGTGGCGGGTGCCGATTAAGAAGTTCGCCGCCTTCCATGTCTGGCCCGACCTACGGGGCCAGACACGGTCATCAGCCCATCCAGCGCCAGCCATCGGCGATCAGGGCGAAGCCTGCCGCGGCTGGACCGCCGGACTCCGCTCAGAAGCGGAAGACGAGGCCCGCCCCCAGTCGGAGATTGTTTTGCACCGTGGTGGTGCCGTTGAGGAACGTGGTGCGCAGCCATGCGGCATCAAGAGCGCGCACGGCGAGGTGACGGGAGATGGGATAGTCCACTCCGCCGCCCACGAGCATGGCCACGCCGCTGGCGCTGCTGGTGGTTCCCTGCGAATGGGGAAAGACGCTGTTGCTGCCATGCGCCGCGCCGCCAAGCGCCTGGCCGTAGATCCTGAATCGGCGATGGGGCAGGGTCAGGGTGTAGCGCGGCCCGAATAACACGGTGATCAGATCCAGCCCCGCGCTGCTTCCAGGCATGGTGCCGGTATGCTGTCCGGAAAAATCGGCGGAGAGTCCCCAGTGGCGCGTGATCCGCGCGTTGGCCTGCACCCCTCCGCCCTGCGTCCAGAAGTTGGCACCCGGGACGGTGTTGGCGCGCATGGCCTGGAAATCGACGGCGACCTCCAGAGGCGCGTTCGGCAGGGATGTGTGCGCCTGGCCCCAGGCGCACAAAGCGCTCAACATGCAAGCTCCCACAAGGAGCATCGTTCTACGAAAGTTCGTACCCATCGTTGTCTCTCCTTGTTACTGCACGTTCAGCGTCAGGTTGGTGGAGTGGGACACGGTTCCGGCCGTGACCGTGACGGTAACGGTATAGCTTTGCGGCGACTGTCCCATGAAGCCATTGTGCGAGCCGCAACTGCTCAGTCCAATCATGGCCGCCATGCCCAGGGCCAGCATCAGGAATAAGGCGAAGCCTCCCGCCATACGCTTGCCGGAGCGGCGCAAGCGGCGGGTGAAGGGCAGCAGCAAGGCCGCCCAGAGGAATGGCGGCAGCCCTCGGCGCGGCATCCTTGTCCGCGCCGCCGTCGTCTGCGCCGGGATCAGGAAGGTCAGCGAGACGTTGTTCAGGGTTGTGGTGGCGGGCACTTGCCAGGAGGTTGCGGTGAGCGGCGTCCAAGGCGTGGTGTTCAGCGTTGCGGTAGCGCCCGCGGGCAGGCCGGTAACGCTAAGCACCGCCGCCACCGGGAACGTGGTCCCGCTGGTGGGCGTGATGGCGAGCTGGAAGGTTGCCGGGTTGCCAGGAACCACGGTTTGCGAAGCGCCGGAGACTCCCGTTGGGGCAAGCGTGAAGTCGAGAACCGTCTGCGCCTGCGCACTGCTCGTGACAGTCACGTAGTTGGCGTCTCCGTTGTACACCGCGCTGATGGTATGCGTCCCGGCAGTCAGCGCGGTTGTGGTCAGCGAGGCCGTGCCGCTGCTGATGCTGGCGGTTCCCAGCAGCACGCTGCCATCCATGAAGTTGACGCTTCCGGTTGGCGCGGCTGAGGTGGAACTCACGGTTGCCGTGAAGGTCACCGAGCCGAGCAACATGGTGGTGTTGAGGCTGGAGACCAGGGCGACTGCCGGGGTTCCCTTGGCGGCCGTGCCGGACTCCGGCAGGGCTGCCGAGATGCCGCCGCTGGCGGTGATGTTCAGGATGCCCGTGCGCAAGCCATAACCATTTGGCGTGAAGTTCACGGTAATGGTGCAGCTTGCCTGGGGCGCCAGGGTCGCCGGGCAGTTGGTCGTGAAGGGGAACTCGGCAACGTCGGTCCCGCTGATGGTAAGGCTGGTCAGCGAGAGCGCGGTGCCGGTGTTCGTCAGGGTGATGGTTTGTCCAGTGCTGGGCGTGCCGACCGAGGTGGCCGAGAAGCTCAGCTTCGGCAGAGAGAGGCTGACGCCAGGCGGAATGGCCGAGGCCGTGAGTGCCACCACGCCAACGGTGGACGAAGAGGTGGAGACGGCGGAATCGAAGCCGCTCCGCGCTGCCGCCCGGCCGCGCGCAATGCCGCTGCCCAGGGAGATGCTCGCTCCGGTGGATACATCGACGTTGCCGGTAATGGCGCCGCTGACCGCCGGGGTTACGGTGATGTTCAGGGTGCAACTGGCTCCGTTGGCCAGCGAGGAGCCGCAGTTGTCGGTCTCGCTGAACTCGCCGCTTGGCGTAATGACGAGGTTGGTCAGCGCCTGTCCGGTATTGTTGGTGAGCGTGGCGCTCTGCACGGTGGAGGCGGTGCCAACCGTCTGTACGCCGAAGTTGAGCACCGGAGGAGTCAGGGTCAATCCATAGGGGCTGCCGTCGCCTTCCAGAGAGACTTGCTGCACGCCGCCGCCCGCGTTATCGGTAATCGTCAACAGGCCGGTGCGATGGCCCAGCGCGGTGGGCGCAAAACTCACGGTCAGGGAACAGATGCCGCCCACGGGCAGCGCGGAACCGCAGGTGTCGCTCTCCGTGAAGTCGCCCTGGGTGCTGAAGCCGTTGAGTTGCAGCGGAACGTCGCCGGTGTTGGTCAGCGTCACGCTAAGGGCCGTGCCCGCCGCCGGCGCGGAGGTCGAGTAGGGCTGGCTGCCGAAGGCCAGGCTGGTGGGTGAGACGCTGACTCCCGCCTGTTGGCCGACGCCGCTTAACGCGACCATATGGCTGCCATCGGCGTTATCCGTAATCAGAATGGCGCCGGTGCGCGTGCCCGTGGTGGTAGGCGTGAGGGTGACATTGACGACGCAATAGCCGCCGGACGGCACGGTGTTTGCCGTGCAGTTGTCGGTTTCGGCAAAGTCTCCCGTGCTGGCGATGGAAGCAATCTGCAGCGCCGCGGTTCCGGTGTTCCACACGGTTACTGTCTGTGCCTGGCTGGCGGTGCCCACTGGCAGGCTGCCAAAGAACAACGTGGAAGGCGTGGTGGCAATGCCGGGCAGCGTGCCCTGTCCACTGAGCGCAACCACGGTGGAGACCTGTCCCGAGGTGTCGCTGAACAGCAGCGATCCGTAGAGCGAACCGGTTGCCGTCGGCGTGAAGCTCACGCTGATAAGGCAGGAGCCGCCTACGGGGAGAATCGACGGGCAAAGATCGGACTCGGTGAAGTTGTTCGACACCGTAATCGGATTCAGCGTCAGCGGCGTTGTGCCGCTGTTGGTGGCCGTCAGCGTCTGCGCCAGGCTGACGGTGCCGACCTCCTGCGCGCCGAAGCCGACAAACGAAGGCACAAGGGAAGCGCCGGGATTCACGCCCTGGCCTTGTGCGGTGATGACCTGCGTGCCCGCGGAATCGGTAATCGTGACCGTGCCCGTGAGAGCGCCGGTGGTGGTGGGCAGGAAGGTGACGTTGACGCTGCACTGACCGCCGGCGGCAATCTGTCCCGTGCAGTTGGTGGTGTCCGTGAAATTCGCGTCCGGCGTCACCGAGTCGATGGTCAGCGGGCTGGAGCCGGTGTTGGTAAAGGTAATGGTCTGCGCCAGCGACTGGGTGTTCAGCAACTGGTTGCCGAAGATCAGTTGCGCGCTGCTGAGCGAAGCTCCGGGAGCAAGGCCGTAGCCCGTGAGGGAGACGGTCTGCGAGCCGAGATTATCGCTCACGGTCAAGATGCCGGATTCCGCTCCGGCGACCGTCGGCGCGTACGCCACGCTGAACGTGCAACTCGCCCCGGGAGCCAGTGAAGCTGTGCAACTCGTGGTTTCCGTGAAGTCGCCGAGCAGGCTTACGGAGATTCCAGAGATGGCCGCGCTGCCCGAATTCGTCAGCGTGGCGGTCAACGCCGGACTGCTGGCGCCAACCAGCGTCGAGGGGAACGCCAGGGCGCCGGGTGAGAGAACGGCGCTTGCCTCGGTGCCGTTTCCGGTGAGGCTGATGCTCTGACTCTGGCCGCCGGCGTTGTCGGTCAGCGTGAGCGTTCCCGAGCGGCTGCCGACCGCGGACGGAGTGAATGTCACGGTTACGCTGCAATAGCTGCCCGCGGGCACGTTGGCGCAGTTGCCCGCGGCGGCAAAGTCACCGGTGGCCGCCATGTTGGAAATCAGCAAGGGGGCCGTGCCGTTGTTCTGGATGGTCAGCGTTTGCCCAGTGCTGGTGGTGGAAACCACCTGGCTGCCAAATCCCAACGATGCGGGCGAGACGACGATACCGGCGGCGATGCCCGTACCGGTAAGAGGCACCGTCTGCGTCAGGTTCGATTGCGCGTTGCCGATCACGAGCGTTCCCGTGCGTGCTCCGGTGGATGTCGGCGTGAAGGTCACATTCACACTGCAATTGGCCAAGGGCGCAAGAACCAGGCAGGCACTGGAGGCGTTGAAATCGCCACTGGCCTGTATGCCGCTCACGATGACGGCAAAGCTATTGGGATTGCTGACGATCAAAGTCTGCGCCGCGCTGGTGGTGCCCACCAGTTGGCTGAGGAAGTTCAGGCCGCTAAGGTCGAAGGTCAACCCGGCATCGGCGATGGTGAAGCTCTGGGACGCGGAGGTGACCGCCGCGTAGTTTGTGCCCGCCGTGGCGCTGGCGGTCAGGGTGCAGGTGCCGGCTCCCACAAAGCTCACCACGCCGCTGGTGACGGTGCAGACGCCTGGGGTGCTGGACGTGACCGAAGCCGTTCCATCCCCGTTGTAAGTAATCGAAGGAGTGAAGCTGCCGCTATAGACGGCGCTGGATGGAATGTTGGCGATGGTAATCGTGGGCGTTGCCTGGCCGACGGTCAACGCATGCGTGGTATCGCTGCTGGCGGCAAGGCCGCTTCCCGGAGTGTAGGCTGCGTCGATCATGTACGTGCCCGGCGCAAGTCCGGCAGGCAGGGTATAGCTGGCGCTCGCCGCTCCGCGGGTCACCGTGCCGCTGGTGGCTGGCGTGCCGATGGCGGTGGAACCGTTATAGAGGGTAAACGTGACCGTGCCCGTGTTCACCGTGGAGGCGCTGCTGACGCTGGCCGAGAGGGTGACCGTCTGCGCGCTGGCGCTGTAAGTAGCGGTGGCGCTGCTGGCGGCGGTGGTGGTGGCCGTGGAGCCGGAGGCGCCGGTTGCCGTGCCGCTCAAGGTGAGGCTCTGCGTGGTGCTGGCGACGGAGGCCAGCGCGGCCTGGAACGAGTTGTCGGTGATGGGATCTGAATCCTGGATCGAGCCCGACGACGCCGGAGTGAACTCGTAGCGCAGATTGCAGCTTGCGCCGAAGGTCAGCGAGAAACTGGTGGTGCAATCGCTGCCGCCGCCAGTCTGCTGGGTGAAATCGACAGGCGAAGCCAGCCCCGGCGATACCGCGCTGAGCGTGGAATTGCCGATGTTGGTCAAGGTGACGGATTCGATGCCGTCGGTGGTATCGGTGTCGCCGGACGTGGTGGAGGTGGCGAAGGGCAACTGCGCAGCCGCCACGTTGACCTGGCGGATTGTGTTATTCAGCAGGTCGCTGGTGTAGAGGTTGCCGCCGCCATCCAGAGCCATTCCCCAGGGCATGTACATCAGCGCGCTGGTGGCCGGGCCGCCGTCGCCGGAATAGCCCGCTCCACCGCTATAGTTGCCGGCCACGGTGGTGATGGTCTGCGTGGCGGCATTAACCTGGCGCAACACGTTGTTGTTCTTGTCGGCGATGTAAACATTGCCGGCCGCATCCACGGCCACGCCGAGGGGGCCATTCAGTTGCGCGCTGGTTGCCGCGCCGCCGTCGCCCGCATACCCGCCGCTGCCGCTGCCCGCAATCGTGGAGATGATGCCGCTCGCGGCCATCACCTCGCGGATCACGTTGTTGCCGGTATCGGAAATATAGAGATTACCCGCGCCATCCACGGCCAGACCGTTGGGCCAGTGAATTTCCGCGCTGGTGGCCGCGCCGCCGTCGCCGGAATAGCCCGGAATGTTGTTGCCCGCGACGGTGGAGATTACGCCGGTGGAGGCCGACACCTCGCGGACCACGTTATTGTTGAAGTCCGTGATGTAGAGGTTGCCCGCGCCGTCCACCGCCAGGTCGTTCGGCGAATAGAGTTGCGCGCTGGTGGCTGCGCCGCCGTCGCCGGAGTATCCCGCGGTGCCGGTGCCAGCGATGGTGGAGATGATGCCGGTGGAGGCCGACACCTCGCGGACGACGTTGTTGCCGGTGTCCGCGATATAGAGGTTGCCCGCGCCATCCACGGCCACGCCGATGGGCGTGTTCAGTTGCGCGCTGGTTGCCGCGGAGCCGTCTCTGGAATAACCCGCGGTGCCTGTGCCGGCGATGGTGGAGATCACGCCGGTCGCCGCCGTTACTTTGCGGATCACGTTGTTACCCTGATCCGCGATGTAGAGGTTGCCTGCAACGTCCACCGCAAAGTCACGCGGCATGGAGAGTTGCGCGCCGGTAGCCGCGCTGCCGTCTCCCGAATAGTCCGAACCGCCGTTGCCGGCCACGGTGGAGATGACGCCCGGAGTCAAGGCCGCTGCGGGGCCAATGCCGATGGCGCTGATATATGCAGCGTCCAGAAGACTGGTGCTGCTGCTGGTGCTGCCGCCGAAGAGTTGAATGGCGCCCAGACGCAATCCCGGCGCCTTTGGCGAGAAGTTCACCACCACGGTGCAGGTTGTGGCTCCATAGGCCGTGCCGGAGGCCACACAGGTGCCCGTGCCGGCGTTGGTAAAGTCATAATTCGTCAGCCCCTCGGTTACCACCTTGACGGAAGTAAGGTAGGTGCCGCTGCTGAGTGCAAAGGTTGCCGTAGCCTGGGTGGGACTGGAGGTGCCCACGTTGGTATTGGCCAGGGTGCTGTTGGCAGGTCCGGTGACCGTGCCTGCCGGAGCCGCCGCCGTGGTGATGGATACATTCGTGGAGCCGCTGGAGGAAAAGCCATTGCCTACCACAGTGGCACCCACGGAGGACGATGCCGAGGCGACGTTGGCGGAGGCAATGACCGTCACCACCACCGAGTCCGAGGCGCTGGCGGCCAGAGACTTGGTCAAGGTGCAGGTTAGAGTGCTGACGTTGCAACTCCAGCCGCCGGTCGGGTCGTTCATCGTAACCGGGGTCAGACCCGCGGGCAGTGAGACCGTCATGGTCACGGCCGGATAGGCGGCAATTCCGGTGCTTGCGCTCGCATTGGAGACGTCGAAGGTCAGTGTTCCGGTCTGTCCGCCGGTAAAAGTTGTGGAGGGGCTGGCCGTGATGGCGATGGTAGGCGGTGTGATCGTAGGCACCGCGAAGTTCATCAGGTCGAAGAGGCTGTATTCCAGCATCTGTTCCTGCCCGTTCATGGCGCTGGTCTTGGCCATGGTGCTGGTGCATTCGGCGGGAAACACCATGCTGCTGGAGGTCGATGCGTTGTTGACGTGATATTCGGTAAACAGCACGCGTCCGAATTGCGAGGAGGCCGGAGCCGCCGCCCAGTTGCTTCCGCTCTGCACGCTCACCGGCGTGTAGAAGGTGAACTGCATGACGGGATCGGTATAGGAGCTTATGCTTCCGTTCAGGGTCACCCAGTTCACCGTTGGCGAAACGGTTCCTGACTGATCCACGCGAAGGGTAGAGATCGACACGTCGCCCAGGGTCGTGGAGGGGCTAAGTAATTGCAGCCATTGCGCCATGGTGTGGCCGCTGGTAAAGCCGGTGTTGACCACCGCCGGCTGGCCGCCGGTGGCGCTGCTGCTGGCTGCGCCGTAAGCCCAGTTGGCCGCGCTTTTGATGGCATCGTCCTGATACAAGTATTGGGCGCTGTAATGGGTGGCGAAGATGCGTCCACCGGCGCCGGTAAAGGCAATCACATTGCCGCGGCCATCCGCGGTGGTATAGCTGCCGCTATTTCCCTGGCACGGCAGTAAAAGAACGTTATAGCCACCCAGCAGCGAGCTGCTGAAGGTGGTGCTCGTGCTTGCGACCAGCGTATTTTCCGCGTGCGGAGAGGAGACGGCCGTCGTCGCCGTGTACTTACTCGGCGCTACCACGCCGGACTTGCCGGAGCCTTCAAACAGATTGATGCGCCCCGTGGGATTGGTGCTTGAAACCGTGCTGGTCGAACTCGATATGCCCACGGAAATGTCGGAGAACTCGGAATCGGCGATGCCCACCTTGCGCAAGCTGCACTCCAGGGCATCGGAGCCGCCGGTGATCAGCGCCATCTTGGGGATGTCGCCCTCATTCTGAGTCTGCGCGAATCGCAGCGAAGTCTTCTCGCCGTATCCGGAGAGCGTATTCACTCCGCCCTGGGTGAGGTTGCTCGACAGCAGATCCGTGGCATAGCTGGATGCCGTGGACGCCTCGGAAAACACCGCGGTGCTCTGGCAGGCGGTCACGTTGGCGATGATGAACTGGCGGCGCCAGCGGCCTGCCTGGATCACCAGTGGCACGCTGGTACCCGCGGGCACGCCGTTCAACGTAAACGTTCCATCGTAGGCAGTGGTTGTCTGCACCACGGGCGAGCCGCTTACCAGGTTGGCATAACTATCCAAGGCAGGCGAACTGGGGTTGACGCCGTCGGCGATGGCCGACACCGTGCCACCGGGCACATAGACGAGAATATTCGGCAGGGGATTGACGCCGGCGGGATCGTACACCGTGCCGCTGATCGAGGTCGTTTCCCCGGCCGGGCAACTGGTTTGACTGTAGGCATGCGCGGGGCGCGGAAAACATAAAGCAGCAAAGACGGCCAGGAATCCAAACAGCCACAAACGGCTGTCCGAGGAAGAAGCGGGCGTAAGGTTAAATCCGTTGTTTGTCCCCGTGGCGATCTTGCCGATCATGAGAATCTCCTCACACTTTTCATTCGTCACTGCTTCGGAGCACATTACTTTTTCAGTAGAGCGGCGCGGCCGTCCAGTTACTTTTCCACTTCCATACAAGTGTGGGAACGGCGGCTTTTGATGCGCCTGAACAGGCCACTTAACGGAGCGCCGGGTTGAATCACATCCGTAATAAAACTGTTAGCGTCTTAATATTTCGTTTCGAAAACCGATCCATCTCTATTCCGTTGGTTCCACATTCTCCAGAGCAAAACACAATGCAGTCCGTAGCCCAAAGTGCCAAGCGCAAGATGAAAAAGCGTTAAGGTTTTCGTCCCATAGGCTAGCCGGGGGATGCTTTTTGTCGGTCAAGCGGGTAGCAAACGGCGCTGCCTGGATGAGCTTTTGCCGTGCAATACGAAGCGTCCCCGCTACGACATGCCGTCCCCCGTCTGCTTATCGGCAAATTGGACGGTTTTATTAATCTTGTAATGTGAAAATGGGTTGGTCAGCCAGTCCTGGAGTAACTACCTACTGGAAAGCCGCGCCAGAATGGGTGCGGCAGCTAGTGCCAGCAGCCGTGCGGGTTCCACTGTGTTCCCGTGCCCATGAATCCACGCACTGGATTTCTGCTGAAAATCTGGTCAACGCTGTGCGCAACTAACTACGGCTGTATTATGCCGCTCGATAGGCGCCAGGTGCTCTTCATTGCATCAGAATCAACACTCACGAAGGATTCTTTCCAACTCATGCAATTCGCTCAGGGCACATTCACCGTACAGAGAGGTCCGGCACACGGGGAGCAACACGAACGACGAAGCAGCGCTTCGCGGATACTGGTCGAGTGCAGAAGAATTTTGCCGGCGCGGTAGCCTCCGAGCGGCAAAAGCCGGTTTCTGCGAAGCCGGTGCGCGGAGTGATTTTGGAATTTGCGACAAAAATGCGACAAAGTCGCAGGAAGGAGGAGCTTCTAAATGATTGATTTATTTGGTGGACCTGGTCGGGTTCGAACCGACGACCTCTTCCATGCCATGGAAGCGCGCTCCCAACTGCGCCACAGGCCCACTCTGGTTGGCATCGCAATCACTTGCGACTCTCTTATTCTCACTGATTCGCGCCGCGGAGTCAACATTCCGCGCAGCCGCATTTTTATTGGCCCTGCAACGGTTTTCCTCTATGGCCCCTTATGCCACGATGGGAGGTCGGGGCGCAACAGCCGAGCCGCAGCTTATATACTGCTTTCACCATGAGCGATTTGCGAATTGAGATTGAGCGGCTGTTTGCGCTGGGTTCCGAGGCCAAAAGCCAGGCCGGCGCAATGGAAACTTTTCTGGCCTTCCGCGAGGCTTTGTCGAGCGGAGAAGTGCGCGCGGCGGAGAAGCGCGACGGGCGCTGGCAAGCCAACGCGTGGGTGAAGCAGGGAATTCTGCTGGGCTTCCGCCTGGGCGTGAATCAGGAGATGGAAGCCTGCAAGAGCTTCTCATTCATTGACCGGCACACGTATCCTGTCCGTCATTACGCGGCGGAAGACGGTGTGCGCATTGTTCCCGGCGGCTCCTCGGTGCGCGAGGGCGCTTACCTGGCGCCGGGCGTGGTGTGCATGCCGCCGATGTATGTGAACGTGGGCGCCTATGTGGACGAAGGCACCATGGTGGACTCGCACGCCCTGGTGGGCAGTTGCGCGCAGATCGGCAAGCGCGTGCACTTGAGCGCCGCGTCGCAGGTGGGCGGCGTGCTGGAGCCGGTGAACGCCACTCCCGTGGTGATTGAAGATGACGTGCTGGTGGGCGGCAATTGCGGCATTTATGAAGGCACGCAGGTGCGGCGCCGCGCGGTGCTGGGTTCGGGCGTCATCCTGACGCGCTCCACGCCGCTGTTTGACACGGTGAAGGGCGAGATCTATCGCGCGACGGACGCGGAGCCGCTGGTGGTGCCGGAGGGCGCGGTGGTGGTGGCAGGTGCGCGCAGCATCTCGCGCGGCAAAGCTGCCGAGTGGGGCCTGAGCGTTTACACGCCGGTGATCATCAAGTATCGCGATGAAAAAACCGACAAGGGTGTGGAGTTGGAAGACTTGTTACGGTAAAGGTTGCGCAGGTTACAAAAGTTGCGGCAGGTTACGCAGGTGAAACAACCTATGAAACGTACCGCGTTAGCAGCAGCGGCAGTCTTATGTGCGTTGGCGTGCGTGTTGTGGCTGGCAGCGAGCCGGGCGCACGTGGCGCTGCCGGAGCATCTATTTCCGGCGCTGCGCTGGGCCGCCTTGGCAGCGCTGTCTTTGTATGCCGCGCCGCGCCGCTCGCTCACCACCTGGATTTTGGTCTCCATGCTGGCCGGGGCGGAACTGGGGCACGACGCGCCGCACGCCGCGATGAACCTGCGCGTGCTGAGCCTGATCTTCCTGCGGCTCATCAAGACCATCATCGCTCCGCTGCTGTTTGCCACGCTGGTCAGCGGCATTGCCGGTCATGCCAATCTGCGGCAGGTGGGGCGCATGGGCGTGAAGGCCATCGTGTATTTCGAGGTTATCACCACCTTCGCGCTGGCCATTGGCCTGGGGGCGATTCATCTCTCGCAGGCGGGCGTGGGTATTCATCTTGCGCCAACTCTGGCGGCTGGAGACACACTGCCTGCGCAGAAGCTCACGCTCACCGAAACATTGCTGCATGTATTTCCCGAAAACATCGCCAAGAGCATTGCTGAAGGTCAGGTGCTGCAGGTAGTAGTGTTCGCCGTGCTGTTCGGCATTGCACTGGCCATGGTACGGGAGGAGCGGCGACGGCCTTTGCTGGCGTTGATCGAATCGCTGGCCGAGGTGATGTTTAAGTTCACCAATGTCGTCATGTATTTTGCTCCCATCGGAGCGGGCGCAGCGCTGGCGGTCACGGTGGCGTCCACGGGCCTGGGTGTGCTGGTGAACCTGGCGCGTCTGCTGGCCACGCTCTACGCGGCGCTGGCGGTGTTTGTGCTATGCGTGCTGCTGCCAGTGGCGCTGCTGGCGCGGGTTCCACTGCGGCGCTTTGTGAAGGCCGTGGCCGAGCCGGTGTCCATTGCCTTTGCCACCTCCAGCAGCGAGGCCGCGCTGCCGGTAGCGATGGAGCGCATGGAGCAGATGGGCGTGGCGCGTCAGGTGGTGGCCTTCGTCATGCCGACTGGCTACAGCTTCAATCTGGACGGCAGCACGTTGTACCTTTCGCTGGCGGCAATTTTTGTGGCGCAAGCGGGAGGCGTGCATCTCGGATTGCGAAACGAATTGCTTCTGATGTTCACGCTCATGCTGACAAGCAAAGGCGTGGCGGGCGTTTCGCGCGCGGCGCTGGTGATTTTACTGGGCACGGTGGGCAGCTTCGGATTGCCAGTTGAGCCTGTGTTTTTGCTGCTCGGCATCGATCAACTGATGGACATGGGCCGCACTTCATTGAATGTACTGGGCAATTGTTTGGCAACAGTGGTGGTGGCGCAATGGGAGGGAGAAGCCGGGGGGTAGATAGGATAGCCTAGATCGAGTGGGGCTTATCTTAAGATTCCGGCGGAAAGTGGCTGTTTCGAGACGAAACGGGTGTTAAATAAGGGTCATGAACCTCCTGCGGGCGACAAGTCCACAGGGGAAACGGTGACCCACCGGCGGACATAGTCGGTGGGCTTTTTTTGCTTGCCGACGCAGGTTACTGCTGTTTTTCGCTGGCGGGAGTTTCGCCGGCGATGTAGAGCTCCACGGAGCGCAGCAGGAGTCCCTGGGCTTTCAGAATGTATTCGACGGCATCGCGCACGGCGCCGTCGCCGCCGCGATGGTCGGTGATGACGTGGGCTTCGTCCTTCACATCCTCGCGGGCGTTAGCCACGGCGAAGGCCAGTCCGCAGTTCCGCATTACGGGAAGGTCGATGATGTCATCGCCGACGTAAGCGGCTTGCTCGGGCTTGAGGTTTTCCTTCTCCAGAATATCGTGGAAGGCCGAGAGTTTGTCGCCGATTCCCTGATACACATAATCAATCTTGAGATCGCGGCCGCGCAGGCGCACGGTTTCCGAGACACGCTTGGTGATGAGACCGGTTTTCAATCCCGACAGGCGGGCGAGAGAAAACGCGGTGCCGTCATGAGCGTTGAAGGCCTTGGCCTCAACTTGTCCACCCTGGTAGGGGATGAGGAAGAAGGTGCCGTCGGTCATAACGCCATCGACATCGAGGAGCAGGAGCTTTATCTTTTTTGCACGGGCCTGAGACATGGCCGGATTGTAGCATTCCGCCCCGGCGCGGCGCGGGACATGAGGTGAGGATGAAGAAGGTTTCCGTGTTGCTGCTGCTCGTTCTGGCACTCCTGCCGGCCGTAGCGGCCACGCACAAGAAGAAGAAAGCCGCTGCTCCCGCGGCAGCGAAGAGCCAGGCAAACAAGAAGGGCGCAAAAGCGCCAGGCCATGCTGCCGGGACGAAGGGTCGCAAAGCAGTGTCGCGCAAAGCTGCGCCACGCGATGCAACTCCCTCGAAGGCAGCCTCCACAGGCAGAACGTTGCGCGGTAAGTCCGCAGGCCGGCAAAAAGGACCGGCGGTAAGCCGCGCCCAGATGGAGCTGGCGCAGAGCATGGCCGGCGAGGTGTATCGCATGGGGCAAAAGCTGGCGCCGCAACAGCGCGTGCCGCTACTGTTGCGTCTGCTGTACACCATGCGCCCCGAAGTGCTGGCGGAAGAAAAGCAGAAGTGGGCGGAAGAGCTGTTTGTGACGGCGTGGCAACTGCCGCAGGAGACGGTAGAGGATCGCGCGGCGCGCAACTCGGCGATGGCCACAGCCGCGGCGCGCATGTCGATTTACGATGCCGACCGCGCGCTGGCCATGCTGGATAACGAGCCGGCGGGAATGGGGCCGGATGACGAGGCCGATGCGCGCAGCATGGCCGCGCGGCTGGTGTTTGCCGCCTTCCTGCGGCGGCACGGCGCGGCTGGCAGCAGGGAACTGGCGGCGCACGCAAGGCGCTGGAGCGAGCACGGCGGCTATCCGTGGGCGGCGATGGAAGCAGCCATGGCGCATCTGCGTCCGGACGGCGCGGCGTCGGCGGAGTTCTTTCAGCAGGAGCTGGATGCCTTCCACGGCGGACACGACGGCCTGTTTGGCACGAGTGAGTTTGCCGGGCTCGTGCAGCAGGCGGTGGAGATGGAAGCAGTCCCCTCGGCGGCGGCCGAGAACGCTGGCTCGGCCGTGGTGGAGCACTTGCAGCGGCTGACCGGCGGAGATGCGGCGCAGTTAACGCCGAAGCAGAAGAATCTGGTGGCGCAGACGGTGGCTGCTTTGCGCACGGTCGCACCCAAAGCCAATGGGGTGCTGCAAGAGTCGATGCCGTCGCTGGTGGCGTTGCGCGTGGTGCGCACGGTGCCGGTGGACACGGCGGCCATCGATCCAGAGTTGGAAGCGGCGTTCCAGCAATTGGCGGCGGCGATGCGTCAGGGCAGAGGCGAGGATTTGCGGACGGCGATCGTGAACGGTGTGCGCTTGCTGAACCTGCGCTATCCGGCCAAGGCCTGCGCGGGCTGTACGGCGCCGGATGCGCAGTCCGCGGCGCTGGTGCTGCTGGCGGCCTATGCCGCGCCCGGCTCGATTGGTGAACAGTTGAAGGGCATCGAAGATCCGTATTGGCGCGCGTACTTCCTGGCGATTGCCGCGCAGCAGATGGGCGAGCCGACGCGCGTGGCCGATCCCGCGCGCAGGGCCGTGGAAGAGGAAAAGGAAGAGGCCGAGCCGGAATAAACCCGCCTCATAGACATGGCAGGCCCCTTGTGCACTGTGTGCGGGATTGCGATGAAGTACGATAGTTAAAGTGCTCTCCGACGGGGGCTGTCGCTTGTTGCGACCGCCGCGCCGGACATTGCGAAATCACAGCCTTTTTTATGGAGATGACTGCTTGAGCCGCATTCTGATTGTGGCCTATCCGCCGCTGCCGGAGGGAGAGAACAGCGTGCTGGGCGGCGAGGACGTTGTGCGCTCATTGACGCGCGAGTTGCGCCTGCGCGGACACCACGTGGATGTTGCCTCCTGCCCCGGTGGAGGCGGCGCGCTCAACGCGCCGGGCAGCGTGCCGGAGTGCGCTTGCCAGAATGCCTGCCTGCGCCAGACGGACCATGATCGGCAGGTGCTTGAGGCCTGCGCCGCGCAGCGCTATCACGCGGTGCTGGATCACAGCGGACATTTCTTCCGCCATGCCGCAGAGGTGGATGGCTTTGTGCTGGCCACGCTGCACCTGCCGCGCGCGGCCTATCCCGCGGAGGCCTTCCGCAATCCGGCGCCGAATGTTTACTTCATCTGTGTCAGCGAGAGCCAGCGCGAGGAGTTCCGCGACCTGCCGCGGCTGATGCCCGTGATTCATAACGGCGTGGAACTACGGCGGCTGGAGATGGGACGCCGGCGCGCTGGCTACGTGTTGTGGCTGGGACGGGTTTCTCGCCAGAAGGCGCCGCACCTGGCGATTGACGCGGCGGAGAAGGCCGGTCTGCCGTTGCTGCTGGCGGGCCAGTTGGGCACCTCGGCCGAGGACAAGGCATATTGGCAGAATGAGGTGTTGCCGCGCGTTGACCACGACCGTGTGCGCTGGGCCGAGTGGCCGTCGTTTGAGGACCGGGTGAGCTATTTGCGCGAATCCCGCGCGCTGCTGGTGACCTCGCAGGAGCCCGAGGTGAGCGCGCTGATGGCTCTGGAGGCGATGGCCTGCGGCACGCCCGTGGTGAGCTTTCCCGCGGGCGCCATGCGCGAGGTGGTCACGCCGGAGACTGGCTTCCTGGTAAACGGCGTGGAGGAGATGGCCGCCGCCTGCCACAACCTGCGCAACATTCGCGCCCTCGATTGCCGCGTGCGGGTGCACGAGCACTACTCGATTACCGCCATGGCCGAGGCCTACGAGGTTCTAATGCAGGAGTTGGAAGAGCAAAAACAGCGCATTGAGCGGCTTGAGGAGTAGTGGGGGCGCGCGCCACGTTCACCACTCTGTGAGCGCGAGGGCCGAAGAAATCCAAGTGCAGGACGGCCTTTCTCCGCCCGCCGGTCGAAAGATGCGCCCCGGCGATTCGGCCCAGTGACGAGAAGCCCGAAGCAAGCAGCCTCCCGCCACCCTCGCCTCTGATGATCCTCAGAATGTAACGTCCTATTCCGCCAGCGCCAGCCCAGCAACAACTTCGGCAACTTTGTCGAGTATCTGCTTCCAGCCCTCCAATTGGCCGCTATTCTTGGCGCTCTCCATGGGTTCATTGCCAATGAAGGTGAGCTTGGTCTGTCCATCTCCAAAGTCCTCAAAGAGGACCACGTCGCAGGCACCCTCTATGGCTTCATGTTCTATTCCATAGTGTTCAGGCTCAACCTTGTTGCCCTTCGCGTCGGAAAAATACATGGAGGAGACAATCTTCTCGTGCGGAACAATCTCGTGGTATTCCCCAGCATTCCAGAACTCCTGCCCATCCGGCGTTCTCATGCAGCAGAGAAATTTTCCTCCCACACGAAAATCCATCTCGCAAACCGGCGCGGTAAAACCCTTCGGCCCCCACCACTGCATCACGTATTTCGGATCGGTCCACGCCTTCCAAACCAATGCGCGTGGGGCATCAAAAACCCGGGTGATAACCATCCGCTCTGTCTCGTTAGACGCGCTACCTGTCATCTCGGACCTCCGCCTTTTTCATTTGATTCACGACCGCATCCAGCTTGTCGAATCTCTCTTCCCAGAAGCGGCGATAGCTGATTGCCCAGGCGCTGACGGTCTTGATCGCCTCCGGCCTGAGCGTGCATACACTCTCCCGTCCACGCTTCGTCTTGACCACAAGCCGCGCCCGAACCAGGCAGGCAATGTGTTTTGAAATCATCTGCTGCGAGAGGGCAAACGGCTGCGTCAATCCATGCACCGAGGCCGGCCCATGGGAGAGCCGTTCGATCATCGCCCTGCGGGTAGGATCAGACAAAGCCGCAAATGTGGTGCCCAGCTTATCCACAATCATATGGCAGTGAAAAGTCCGCCGCTGTCAAGCAACTATTCGCGATTCAGGATGGCTGCTTCCCACTCTCGGAAGCCTGCCCCGCGCGCCCTCGATTGCCGCATGAGGGGGCACGAACACGACTCGATCACCGCCATGGCCGAGGCCTATGTGGTTCTGATGCAGGAACTGGAAGAACAAAAGCCGAGGCTGAGCCGGCTCGACGAATAACCCGGGTGCTTACTGTTTGCGCAGCTAGAGAAGCTCTGAACAAGTCAGTCTTGCAAGCTGTTTTACGGGAGTTATACCGGTCGCCGATAGATTTTGATGGGAAGATGTTTTGTCAGGGCACGGATTTATCCGTGCCGTACAAGCCGCATAAACACAGGGGCTTCAGCCCC
>JARLGJ010000031.1 GCA_031296105.1 Acidobacteriota bacterium
AAACTGCGGCCAATTAGGCCGAAACGGCGAAAAATCCGTTTCGAGGATCGAACAAGCCAGAAATCAGGGGTTTTTCCGCAGCCTGTAAAGCCCCTGTGTTTATGCGGCTTGTACGGCACGGATAAATCCGTGCCCTGACAAGACACCTTCCCCTCAAAATCTATCGTTAACAGGTTTAACTCCCGTGGAATAGCTTGCGAAACTGACTTATTCAGAGCTTCCTTAGGTTCTAAAGCCCTTGGATTCTCGCAGCTTTTCGGCACGGCTTTAGAGGTTACGGAATAAGTTCCAACGGATTGTCACCCTGTCTATAACAACGCCCCCTGTTGTCAAGGCAAGGGAGCGGCCGTAGTTGCCGCGAGTCGAAGGGACGCTACTCCTCGTTATCACTGTCCCAGGTTAGGCCCGCTGCGCGGTCCGAACCTGGGACACACCCTGCCCGGTATAGGGGTGTTTCGACTACGCTAACATGACAATCATTTTCTTCACATTTTGTTTTTCCGCAGCCTGGGAAACCGTGCCCTGACAGATTCCGGCTTGATCAGAGTATCTTCAGGCCAAACGTGTGGGAGAGCTACCGCATTCACGACACCGCGAATTGACTCGTCAGTTCCCGGCGTCGTTCATCTCCGGCTCGGTGAGACCCGCGCGGCGGTAGGTGCGCAGAATGTCCTCGGTGCTCACCACGCCCATCAGCAGATCGAGGTTGCCGCGGTGCACCACCGGCAGCAGCGGACGCTCGCGCATAAAGCGCAGCGCAATTTCCAAGGGCTGGTCCTGGTAAAGCCTGGGCACGCGCGCCTTCACCAAAGAACGCACGGGCTCCTGCTCGGGATGCGCGGGGTCTTCCAGCGTCTCGCGCGAGAGGACGCTCCAGCGGCCCTCGCCCAACGACACCAGGAAGTTGTTCTCCGGCGCGGCCGAAGCGGCAATTCCGCGCGCCGAGGCGATGGTTTCATCGCCCAAGAGGGCGCGGCCCAGCGTGGGATGCATGGCGTCCTCCACGTGCAGCAAGGCGCGTTCGCGCTCGTCCTCTTCTTCAATCGAAGGCAGGTTCAAGCCGTCCTGCTGGCAAAGCAGGTCGAACAAGGGCATGGGTTGCAGGCTGCGCGAGATGAAGTACGCCAGCGAATTGCAGATCATCACCGGCAGAATCATCGCGTAATTGCCGCTGATCTCCAGCACCATGAAGACCGAGGTCATCGGCGCGCGCAGAATGCCGGCGAACAGAGCGCCCATGCCCACCAGCGCGTAGGCTCCTACCGGCACGTTCACCGCCGGAAACAGCAGTTGCTCCAAAGATCCCGCGGTGCCGCCCAGCATGGCGCCCATGAACAGCACCGGCGCAAACAAGCCTCCCGGCGTGCTGGAGGCAAAGCTCAACATGGTGGCCACAAACTTGGCCAGCACCATCAATCCCAGGATTTGCCAGGCAAAGCGGTCGTGCATGGCAAGGTCCATCCACTCGTAGCCCGAACCCATCACCTGCGGCACACGCATGGCCAGCAGACCGATGAGGAAGCCCGCGGCGGCCGGTTGCAGCATCTGCACGCGCGGCGGCTGGCGGCGCAGAATGGGCCGCAAATATCGGATGCACTTCACAAACAGCACGCTCAGCAGGCCCGCGGCCAGGCCCAGCGCGGCGTACACCAGCAGTTCCGCGGGATGATTGAGGCGGTACAGCGGCACGCGGAAGAGCGGTTCGCTGCCCAGCATCCAGCGCTCGGCCACCACGCTGGAGACCGCGGCCAGCACCACCGCGCCCAGCACACCGGCGCTCCAGCGACCGATGACCTCTTCAATCACAAACAGCACGGCGGTCATGGGAGCGTTGAAGGCCGCGGCCAGTCCGGCGGCGGCGCCTACAGGGGCCATCATGCGCAGGCGCTCTTTGCTGAGCTTCAGCCACTCGCCCACATAGGACGCCAGTCCCGCGCCGATCTGCAGCGCCGGATCCTCCGGGCCCAGAGAGTGTCCGCTGCCGATGGCCAGTGCGCTGAGGGCAAACTTGGCGACTGCGTTCTCCGGCCCCACGTGCCCGTCGTAGAGATACAGCGCGGCCTTGGTCTGGTTGACGCCCGTGCCGCGCACCCGCGGAAAATAGCGCACGGCGATGATGCCTACGACCAGGCCCGTGACCATGGGAGCCAGCACCACGCGCGGCCAGCCGGGATGCATCGATCCACCCAGCATCCACACGCGCGTCATGGAAATCGCCACGCGGAACAACACCACGGCGAAACCGGCCAGGACGCCTATGGCGATGGCCAGCGCCAGGAAGAAACGCTCTTCGCGGATGGAGATGACGCCGCTGGAGCCCAGGATGCGGCGCAGGGTTTCAAAGTATTTGCGGTGCACGGGCGTGCCCATCAACTGGGACAGCACGTCGCGGCTGCGGTCGCGGCGCGGGGTCATTGTGCGGCTCCCAGGCGCTGGCGAGCCAGCAGGTTCAGCGCCTCATCGTCCAGAGAGGCGGCGGCGCAATCCTTTTGCGCGGCGGCCTCGGCCTGAAAGGCAAAGCGCATGGCGCTCTCAATCACGTCGTCGCGTCCACGCAGGCGGCGCTCGTTCATAACGGGCTGCAACTGCTCCGCCCAGCGCGCAAAGCCGGCCCACTCGGAGGCATCCCGGGCCGTGCCCCTGGTGCCGGTCATCTGCATGGCGAAGGGCGCGCCGCACCCGGCCAGGCGCCGCAGCGCCACCTGGTACACGGCAATGGTCCGCGCGGCGCGAATTTTGGAGTTTCCGCCCTTGGCGAACGGGTCCAGGGCCTCGGCCCGCGCCAGTTGCGATTGCAGCGCGCGCGCCTCCGCCGAAGGCTTGGCAATCGCGTCCACCAGCTTGCGCGCCGCCAGATATTTTCCTTCCGCCAACTCCACGCGCGCCGCGCCCACCACCGCGGGTTCATCGCCGGGATCGCGGCCCATCAGCATCTGGTAAATCTGCCGCGCGTGTTCCAGGTCGCCATTCTTCAAAAACACTCCGGCCAATTTGATCTGCTCGGGCGAGCCGGCGGGCAGGCTGTCCGAGAGCCGCGCCAGCACGCCTTCGGCCTCGTCGCTGCGGCCCAGGCGGGCCAGGTAATCGGCCACTTCCAATTCGGTATCGATTTTTTGCAGGTCTCCGTGCTCGTGATCCGGCCAGGCGCCGCTGATGGCGTCACGATAGTAGAGCAGAGCGTCTTCGGAGCGTCCGGCGCGGGCCTCGATGCGGGCCAGCTTCAGGTTCACCAGGGCGTCTTCGGGATGCAGCTCGCGGTAATCGCGCAGTTGCGAGCGCGCCGTGTTGGCCGCACCGGCCGCCAGCAAAGCGTCGGTCAACTTCAGGCGGAACTCCACGTTGTCGTGGTCATACACCAGGGCGCTTTCGTAGGCGCGCACGGCTTCCATGCCCTTGTGCTGCGCCAGCGCCTGGCTGCCGCGCGTGGAGTAGCGCAGGGCCATGGCCTCTTTCACCTGGTTATAGCCGCCCACCACCAGCCGCGTGAAGCTGAAGCCCAGGGCAATCGCCAGTGCCAGCGCCAGCAGAGGCCGCCAATCGCGAATCGTCCAGACGTGCCCCTCCACATCGCAATGGGGACACCTGCCGCTGGCAGCCAGGGGCTGGTGGCAGATCGTACAAAGCTGGACTTCTTCGTTCATTGCCATCTCAACTCCGGGACTTCGCCGCCCCGGGCACTGCGTGTATCTACTTCATATCACGAGGCGAGGGGGCGCCGCACAAAAAGTACGCGCCGGGGTGACAAGCGGTGAACCCGGCGCGGCATCCACAACCGCGAAGCCCTTCGAATCGCCTATAATATGAGATTCAAGCAATCAGATCGGAGATACAAAACCGAAGTGGATCTCAAGGCGACCGTCAATCTGCCCACCACGGATTTCCCCATGAAGGCGAACCTGCCTCAGAACGAGCCCAAAATGCTCGAGCACTGGCAGAACATTCGCATCTACGACCTCGTGCGCAAAGCGCGCGCCGGACGCCCCCAGTGGGTTCTGCACGACGGGCCGCCCTACGCCAACGGCGCCATTCACCTGGGCCACGCGCTGAACAAGTGCCTGAAGGATTTCATCGTCAAGTCGCGCACCATGTCCGGCTACGACTCGCCGTACATCCCTGGCTGGGACTGCCACGGCCTGCCCATCGAGATCAAGGTGGATGAGGCGCTGGGCCGCAAGAAGCTGGAGATGGACCCGCTTGAGGTGCGCCACGCCTGCCGCAAATACGCCGAAAAGTACGTCGGCATACAGAGCGCTCAGTTCCAGCGCCTCGGCGTCTTCGGCGACTTCGACAACCCGTACTCGACCATGAACAAAGGCTACGAGGCGCGGGTCATCGAAAACTTCTACGCCTTCTTCGAGAAGGGCCTGGTCTATAAGGGCCTGAAGCCGGTCTATTGGTGCATCCACTGCCGCACCGCGCTGGCCGAGGCGGAAGTGGAGTACGCCAACCACACCAGCCCCTCGGTGTTCGTCAAATACGCGCTGACCAGCGATGCCGCGTCGATCGATCCCGCGCTGGCCGCCTACGCTGGCAAAGCCAACGTGGTCATCTGGACCACTACGCCCTGGACGCTTCCGGCCTCGATGGCCGTTGCCTTCCACCCTCGCGCGGAGTACCAGGCGATCCTCGATAATGCTTCGGGACAAGTCTTCATCCTCGCCGCGGAGCTTGCGCCCTCGGTGATGCCCAAGCTGAAGCTCGGACTGGAAGGTCATGAGGTCGTGGCCACCTTCCCCGGCGCCAAGCTGGAGCGCGTTGTGTTTGCGCATCCCTTCCTGGAGCGCGACGTGCTCGGCGTGCTGGCCGACTACGTCACCATGGACACCGGCACCGGCGCGGTGCACACCGCTCCGGCGCACGGCGCGGATGACTTCTACACCGGCGTGAAGTACGGCATCGACCAGACCTGCCGCGTCGATGAAGGCGGACACCTGCGCGAAGGGCTGCCCGAGTACGACGGCCTCACGGTCTTCAAGGCCAACGCGCCCATCAAGGAGTTGCTGGAAAAGCGCGGCGTGCTGCTGGCCAGCGAAGACATTGAGCACTCGTATCCGCACTGCTGGCGCTGTCACAAGCCGGTCATCTTCCGCGCCACCGAGCAGTGGTTCATCTCGATGGAAGGCAAGATCAACGACGGCACGCTGCGCAGCGAAGCTCTGAAAGCAATTGCCGGCGTCAAGTGGGATCCCACCTGGGGCGAAGAGCGCATCAGCAACATGGTGGCCACGCGCCCCGACTGGTGCATCTCGCGCCAGAGAATCTGGGGCGTGCCCATCGCCGTGTTCTTCTGCGAAACGTGCGGCAAGCTGCATGAGAATCCCGCGACCAATAAAGCCGTGGTCGATCTCTTTGCGCGCGAGGGCGCCGATGCCTGGTATGCGCACACGGCGGCGGAGATCATGCCCGCGGGAACCAAGTGCGCGTATTGCGGCGGCCAGTCTTTCCACAAGGAGATGGACATCATCGACGTGTGGTTCGAGTCCGGAGCTTCGCAGGCCTCGGTGCTGCCGCAGATCTACGGCAAGTGGCAGCCGGCGGATATGTACCTGGAAGGCGGCGATCAGTACCGCGGCTGGTTCCACAGCTCCCTGCTCTGCTCGATGGGCTTGAACGGCGTGTCGCCGTATCGCGCGGTGGCCACCAATGGATGGACGCTGGATGAAAACGGCCGCGCCATGTCCAAGTCGCTCGGCAACACGGTCGATCCCGTGGACATTGCCAAACGCATGGGCGGCGAGATTGTGCGCTTCTGGGTGGCCTCGGTGGATTTCCGCGAGGACGTGCGCGCCAGCGAAAACCTGATGACGCGCGTGGCCGAGAACTACCGCAAGATTCGCAACACCTTCCGCTACATCCTCGGCAACTTGCACGGCTTTGAACCGGCGCGTGACCTGGTGGCCTTCGATCAGCTTGAGCCGCTCGACCAGTACATGCTGCTGCGCATGGCCGACGTGGCCGCCGAGTGCCGCGCCTGGTACGACGAGATGTTGTTCCACCGTATTTATCAGCGGCTGAACGAATTCTTCGCCGTCGATTTGAGCGCGCAGTACTTCGACATTCTGAAGGACCGCCTGTACACCTATCCGCGCTCGTCGGTGGCGCGGCGGTCGGCGCAGACCGCTCTGTGGCGCATCGGCGAAGCCCTCTTGCGCCTGGTCGCACCCGTCCTGAGCTTCACGGCCGACGAAGCCTGGAAGCACATGCCGCAGATGCTGTCGCGTCCGGAGAGCGTGCACCTGGCGCTGTTCCCCAACACCAACGACATCACCGGCGAAATCCGCGACCGCGAGCAGGCCGAGGCCGTCCGCGCCGATTGGGACTTCCTCTTTTCGGTGCGCGACCTGGCGCTGCGCGAGTTGGAAGAGTTGCGCAACAACAAGACGATCAAGGCCAACCTGGAGGCGAAGGTCGCACTCACCGCCAGCGGCAAGGATTATCAGCGGCTGGCGCAGTACGCGAACAAGCTGGCCGCGCTGCTGGTGGTCTCGCAGGTCGAGGTCAAGCAGGGCGCGGGCGGTCCCATTGCGGTGAACGTGGCCAGGGCCGAAGGCGAAAAGTGCGAGCGCTGCTGGAACTACTCTACGCACGTGGGCGAGGACAAAGAGTGGCCCACGGTCTGCGAGCGTTGCAGCGCCAACCTGAAAGTCATTGCCGGCGAGGCGAAAGAGGGCTAATGCCGCAGGGCACGTTGTCTTCTGGAAAACTGCGCGCGCTTTATTTTGGAATTGCGGCGGCCGTGATTGCGGCCGACCGCTTCACCAAAATCATGGTCGCCAAACGCATCGAACTGGATTTCGGATCGGTGACGCTGATCCCGCGCTTCTTCTCTCTTACGCATGTGGAGAACACCGGCGCGGCTTTCAGCATGTTTGCCGACTGGCCCGCCTGGGTGCGCGTTCCCTTGCTGGTCGCGTTCTCAACGGCGGCCATGATTCTGGTGAGCGTGCTGCTGTGGCGGATGGGCAAGAAGTTCAGCCGCCTTGGGCTGGCACTGTCGTTCATCCTTGGCGGAGCGGTGGGCAACCTCTACGATCGCGCGCGCTTCGGACGCGTCACCGACTTTCTGCACGTGTACGTTGGCACGCACACCTGGCCGGACTTCAACCTGGCCGATAGCGCCATCGTCTGCGGCGCATGTCTGTTGGTGCTGGATTTATTTCTCTCGGAAAAACAAGAGCGAGCGCAATAGCGCCCGCTCGCTTTCTGCATTCGTAAGGCCGATTGTCATGTCGAGTTGGTCGAAACACCCCTATACCGGGCAAGGACTTTCTATGGAGTAGAGGCCCTTCGACTCGCGGCAAATACGGCCGCTCCCTCAGGGTGACACTCCCACGCGACTTTTCCGCAACCTGTAAATCCGTGCCCTGACAAACCAATTTTCGATCCGAGTTCATCAGCCGCTTATTCATGCTTTTTCTAGCTGTCCTTGCGGTAGAGCAGGTTTTTCATCGCCTCGCGGCGGGCGGCATCGCGGCCGCGGTCTTGCGTGCTGCCACCCTCGGTCTGCTCCTTGGACGCCTCTTCGGCGCTGCAATCCCAGCAGCGATTGGCAAAGCCCGGTTTATCCGGACGCAGTTCGAACTCCTCGCCACACACAACACACACTTTGATCGGAAATGCCATGCCAACATGATAACAAGACCGCGGGCGGCGTTGCAGGTCGCGGGATGTGGATTTCCTGTACTTTTCCCTGCCTCTACGAGTAAACAATTTGCCCCGCATAAATGGAAACGAGGCGCCCGCGGGCGCCTCGTTTTGTCCACAATGCTGCTCTAGTTTTTCGGAGCGGTCAGCCGCGCCTGGTTATGTTCGGCGATGGTGCGCCGCGCGTTCTCCGTCAATTCCTTGGCCTTCGGCATCAGGTCCAGAGCCTTCAACACCGTCGGATCCGTCTCGGCCTGCACACGCATTCCCTCCTGCTGGCCAAAGGCGCCCACGAACAGTTCGCTCTTGATGGCGGCCCGCACCCACTCCAGGTTGGCGGTCATGTCCTTCTCGTCGTAAGTCAGCTTCGACTCGGCCAGAAGGGCGCGGAACTCTTTCATCACCGCGTCGTCCACCACAAAGTCGCGGCCGATCTTGTGCGTCTGCGCGTACTTTTTGGCAAAGTTGAAGAAGGCATATTTGCGCAACAGGTCTTCCTGGAACTTGTTGGCCTTGATCGCCGCAATCTTCACATCCGGCGTAATGCCGCCGCCGCCGTAGACCGTGCGTCCGCTGTCGGTGAGTTTCACCTCGCGGTTGGCGTCTTCCTTGACGCCGTTGATGGCGTAGTCGTCCTGATTGCGGTTGTAGTAGTAGTCGTACAGAGAAACGCCGGTGTAGTCGCGCTGGATCAGGCGTCCGCTGGGCGTATAGTACTTTGCCGTGGTCAGGGCCAATCCGGTGTTCTCGCTCAGGCGATAGACGGTCTGCACCAGTCCCTTGCCGAAGGTGTTCTCGCCGGCGATGAGGCCGCGGTCGTGATCCTGAATCGCGCCGGAGACAATCTCCGCCGCCGAGGCCGTGCCGTGATTCACCAGCACCACGATCGGGTAGTCCTTCGTGCTGCCGTGTGCCGCGCGATAGACCTTTTCCGGGGAGTTGCGTCCGTGGTGGCTCACAATGACCTGTCCCTTTTTCAGGAACTTGTCGGCCACGCCCACGCCTTCATTCAACAGGCCGCCGGGATTGTTGCGCAGATCGAGGATCAGGCCCTTCAGGTCGCCCATCTGCTCCAGAGCCTCCGCGGTTTCCTGCTCGGTGGTCTCCTGGAAGTTGTTGATGTGCAGGTAGCCGATGCCCGGGCGGATGACGAAGTGCACATCCACCGAGTAGCGCGGAATCTCATCGCGCACCACGGCGAATTCCACCGGCTTGTTGTTGCCGTCGCGCAGAATCGAGATGCGGACCGTGGTTCCCTTCGGTCCCTTCAACAGGTCGGCCACCTCGCTGGTGGTCATGTTCTCGGTGTTCTTGCCGTCCACGCCCACGATAATGTCGCCCGGGCGGATGCCGGCGCGGTAGGCCGGAGCACCGGCGAAGGGCGCAATCACAATCACGCGGTTGTTGCGCGGCCCCACCTGCATGCCCACGCCGTAGTAGCGTCCGCGCTGCTCTTCCTGCAGGCCGGAATACTGCTTGGGATCGAAGAAGTTCGAGTGTGGATCGAGCACCCGTAACATGCCGGGAATGGCGCCGTCGTAGATGGCCTTATCGGCGTCCAGCTTCTCGGCGTAGTTCTGCTCCACGATGCTGTACACCTGCGAGAAGTTCCGCAGAGACTCGTCCACGTTGGCGTCGGTTGTAGCCGGAGCGCCAGCCCCGGTGCGTCCGAAGACGACGCCCAGGAAACCGCAGGTCAGGATGACAAAAAAAACGACGACGAGCGAACGACGCGAACGACCGGCCATGAATTGATCCTTTGCTGGCCCTGCCCACGGGCAGAGGCGAAGGCTATCGCGCAGCGCTGCGCAACCACCCATTTTCCAAGAGTATAGCAGTTCCCCTGAGCACCGGACAGGCACCGGTCCGCCGCTCGCTGGGGAATTCCGCGGGTGGAATCCAAACAGGAACCCCGCTCCCGCGCGCGCTTCCTTCAAGGAAGCTCCCCGGTTTGCGGATTCAGCGCTTGCCACCTGATTTTTCTTTACCTTGCCCCGCCCTGCCGCCTACCGCCAGAGCATTGAGCCATGTATGATAGTCGGGTATGGGAACCTCGGAGATGGTCTTTCTCTTCTTCCTGGTGCTGATCTTGTTCGGCCCGAAGAAGTTACCGGAAATCGCGCGCGAGGCTGGCAAGCTGCTGGCTGAGTTCCGCCGTGCGTCCAACGATTTTAAGCAACAACTGACCCAGGAGATCGACAAGGACGAACAGGCAAAGAATAAAACCCTGGCCGATATGGCGCAGTCCAAGCCCGAGGAAGCTACCAAGAGTTCGTCCTTTACGCAGAGCCTGCTCCCGGCCGGAGTCAAAACAGCCATCTCCGAGATCGACAACGCTCACGACCGCCTGATGCAGACGGCCAAGCTGGCCTTTGAGGCCCAGAATTTTACGCTGCGCGCGCCGGACGCACCCGCTGCCTCGGCCGAAGACGTCACCGCGTCTCCGGCCGAGGCAGCGGCTCCCGAAGCGGCTCCGGCCACCGAAACGGCCGCCAAAGCAGTTGAACCCGCTCCGGCCGCAGAATCCACTCCCGCTCAGCAGGGCAATTAGTCCGCGAAGGTATTCATGGCAGAAACTGAAACTCCTACCGGCAGCTTGAAGGACAGGCAGGAACTGTCGTCCATGGGCTTCCTCGATCATCTGGAGGAACTGCGCCGCCGCCTCATCCGCAGCTCCATTTACGTCGCCGTCGGCTTCTGCGTGTGCTTCTTCTTCCACGAGAAGCTCTTTACCTGGGTCAAGAATCCCATCATCTTCGCCCTGCAGAGCCATCATCAGCAGATCACGCTGGTCTATACCAATCCGACCGATCCTTTTAACCTGTCGCTGAAGATCAGCCTCATCGCCGGACTCTTCCTGGCTTCGCCCTTCGTGCTCTACCAGATCTGGGCCTTCATTGCGCCGGGCCTGTACCGCAGCGAGCGCCACTACGTTGCGCCCTTCATGATCAGCACCGTGGGCCTGTTCTCCGCCGGCGGATACTTCGCCTACCGCATCGTTTATCCCGCGGCGCTCAAGTTCCTCATCGAGTACAGCGCGCAGTTCACCCCCATGATCACCATTCAGGAATACATGAGCCTCTTCCTGACCCTGGTGCTGGGCCTCGGCATCGTCTTTGAAATGCCGATTCTCGTCTTCTTCCTGGCCTTGTTCGGCATCGTCAGCCCGGGATGGATGATCCGCAACTTCCGCTATTCCGTGCTGGGAATTTTCGTCATCGCCGGCGCATTGGCGCCCACACCTGACATTATGAATATGCTGGTGTTCGCCGCCCCCATGCTGGGACTCTACATCATCAGCATCGGAGTGGCATGGCTGGTGCATCCCAAGAATCGCAAGAAGCGCAAGGAAAAGGCAGAGGCGGAGGCCAACGCGTCCGAATGAAGTTTGTAAATAAGCTGTATGCGAAAGCAGCGCGGCAGAAGAACGCCGCGCTGCTTTGCGCCTTGCTGTGCCTTGGCCTGTTCGCCGCCTGCCGCGGCGCCAAGGACGCTTCGGCCTCGGCGCAGAATCCCACTCCCGTAAGCCGCCCGGCGCTGAACCCCGCGGACTTCGATCCCGCGCCCGGTACGCCAGCGGCGCTGAAGGTCAGCGGCGAAAGAGCATTTAAGACGCTCAAGGAATTCGTTGTCCTCGGCCCGCGCTACGTCGGCAGCAAGGGCCACGAAATGGCCGAACGGTACATTGTGGATCACCTGCAGGGCGCCGAGATCGAGCAGGACCACTTCAACGCGCAGACCGTGCTCGGACAGTTCCCGATGGACAACATCATTGCCAAGTTTCCCGGCAAAAAGGATGGCATACTCGTCATCGCCGGGCACTACGACACCAACTATCCGCTCAAGAACACCAGCTTCATCGGCGCCAACGACGGCGGCTCCAACGTGGGCTTGATGCTGGAGATCGCCGCGGCTCTGCGCGAGCACGGCAACGATGGCTACAGCGTGTGGCTTGTCTTTACCGACGGCGAAGAGGCGATGAAGACCTGGAGCGACCAGGACAGCGTTTATGGCAGCAAGCAACTGGCCGCGCGCTGGGCCAAGGACGGCACGGCCGACAAGGTCAAGGCCTTCCTGCTGCTGGACATGATCGGCGACAAGGATCTGCACCTGGAGCAGGACGCAAACTCCACCCCCTGGCTCGCCGAAGTGGTGCGCCGCGCCGGTGCCCGCGCCGGACGCCAGGCGGTCTTCTCCAACCGCGTCAACGGCATCGAGGACGACCATCTTCCCTTCCGCGCCGTGGGCATTCCCGTGGACGACATCATCGACCTCGACTACGGCTTCGACAACATCTACCATCACACCACCGAGGACACGCCCGACAAGTGCAGCGCGCAAAGCCTGCAAGCCGTCGGCGACATTGTGATGGAAACCTTGCGCGCATTGAACACGCACTAAGCACAAGCAACGGAAGCGGAGGCACTGCGCTTGCCAGCCAATATCCTCTATTGGGTACTCTTCTTCGCCATCGTCGTGGCGATGATCGTGCTCGACATGGTGCTGATGGGCCATCGCAAGGTGACCACGCGGCTGGCCCTGCTGTGGACCGGCGTCTGCTTTGCCGTGGCCGCGCTGTTTGCCGTGGCGCTCTACTACCACGGCCACGTCATGGCCGCCGACGCCACGCGCAGCAACGCGCAACTCTCTCTGGAGTTCGTCACCGCCTTCGTCCTGGAAGAGTCCTTGAGCCTGGACAATCTCTTCGTCTTCCTGCTCATCTTCCGCTTCTTCAAAGTGCCGGGAGAACATCAGCACCGCGTGCTCTTCTGGGGCATTCTGGGAGCCATTGTGATGCGCGCCGTCTTTGTTGGCGCCGGCATCGGACTGCTCACCCGCTTCCACTGGGTCATCTACATCTTCGGCGTCTTCCTGCTCTACGTGGGCATCAAGCTCTTCTTCCAGAAAGAGGAGCGCAGCCCCGAAAAGAACTGGATTGCCCGCGTGGCCGAGCGTCACCTGCGGCTGACCAAGGACTTCGGCAACGGCCACTTTGTGGTGCGCCGCGAGGGCCGCAGCTACCTGACGCGGCTGGCGCTGGTGCTGATCATCATCGAGACCACCGATGTGCTCTTCGCCGTGGACTCCATCCCCGCGGTGCTTTCCGTGACCACGCAGCCCTACGTTGCCTTCACCTCGAACATCTTCGCCGTGCTCGGACTGCGCGCGCTGTACCTGGCGGTGAGCGGGCTGATCGTGCGCTTCCACCTGCTGCACTATGGGCTGTCCATCATCCTGGCCTTCATCGGCGGCAAGATGCTGGCGTCGCATTGGCTGGAGGTTCCCACGCACTGGGCCTTGCTCTTTGTGGCCGTGGTGTTGGCCGGAACCATGGCATTGAGCCTGGTGGTGAAGCCAAAAGAATTGATTCATTGACGATTGGGGCATCGACGATTGGAAGTACGAAGGACGATTAACGATTGACGAAGGAAAAGCCTAGCGCCCCATCCTAGCCGACTGTTGGCTTGTTGTGGAGCCATCCGCATGTAATGACAGGGACAAAAAACGCATTATCGGCGTGGCTCAAATAGCAGCTTGACTGGCGCGTGCAACAGGTTCCGAAATGGCCGACAGGTTCAGCGAGTGAGTGCCGTGTCGCATGTTGAGATTAGGCACCGTAGGCGTAGTTCCATTCATTTGGGGCGGCTCGATTCAGTAAAGCTCAATTCATCCAATAATCTTTGGATAGCCATTACGGTTCAGCGCATACTGCCCCTTCTCACCTAAAGCGGCGAAACTAGCGATAGATGATCTGTTATCGCACAGGATGCATTTGCCGTCTAAAGAGAATAATGCAATAATCCCTAGCTAGAAACACAGAGCGCTGATCGTGGATTCGGCGCAAAGAAGAGAACAACGCCGCCTCCCCCCGAGGATTACATTCACGCCTTGTCGGCTTATCTCTCCTACCCTCACGAAGACTACTCGGAAGTCTGAAAGTGGTATACAGGAGATTAAACGATCATTACACGTTTGAGAGGATTAATATTACTGGCATGCGCCGTTCTATCTACAGCGCCCAGCGGCTACTCACAAATAGCACTACCTGCTGCACAATACATTACGACCATAGCAGGCCAAACAACAAACACCACACCAGTCTTTTATGGCGATAACGGCCCGGCAACATCCGCCATATTGTACGAGCCCCAGGGCATTGCGATTGATAAATCGAGCAATGTATATGTCGCAGATGCAGGATTTAACAGAATACGCAAAGTTTCCTATAACACCGGATATATCACAACAGTTGCAGGTACCACAACCGGCGGGTATACCGGGGATGGCGGACCCGCAACTAGCGCCGATATCACGCTCGGTGCATTTCAGAATTTAACAGTCGACAGTGTTGGAAATCTGTATTTCGTTGATGCGACATGTAGGGTAAGGAAAATTACAGCTTCGACAGGAAGCATCTCGACCGTGGCGGGAACAGGGAGCTGTGGTTATTCTGGGGACGGTGGGGCGGCAACTAGCGCAAAAATCAGTGCGGCGCGAGGCATTACAGTTGATACTCTAGGAAATATTTATATTGCCGATTATGGAAATTACCGTGTTCGCAAAATTACTGTTTCTTCTGGAGTCATTTCAACAGTCGCTGGGAATGGGACTCAGATTTGTTGCGGTCGAGCATCGAACTATGGGGATGGTGGCTTAGCTACCAGCGCAGAATTCTCTGGACCCCAGAGCGTTGCAATTGATTCCAATAACAATATCTATATTGTGGATCAGGCAGAGAATCGCATTCGGATGGTGAATGCGAGTACGGGTATCATTTCTACTGTTATAGGTACTGGCACTGCTGGCTACACAGGGGACGGTGGCGCTGCGGGCAGCGCAAAAATCAACAATCCAATTGATATTACGATTGATCCCGCGAACAATATCTATTTTTTTGATTGGGGTAATAATCGGATTCGAAAAGTGGCGTCGGCAACGGGAATAATCTCAACTATTGCTGGCACTTCAACCGCAGGAGACACCGGAGACGGCGGATTAGCGGCAAACGCAGAAATATCCGCAAGGGGACTCACGGTTGACGCGATAGGGAATCTATATTTTACCGTGCAAATACAAAGCGGTAGCACGTTCACGAATAGTGTCCGCGTAATATCTGGTAACGCCTATAACACGTTCATCAACCCGAAGTATATTGTAATGGGCGTTACTTATGCGCCGCCGGGGCCGAGCAGTTATGTGCAATATCAGCTTAGTACACAGGTTGGAACGACCACTACGTACACTAATTCTTTTTCCAGCGAATTGGCCATTAGTGCAGCTTTTGGGGCTGGAATCGCCGGTTGGGATGAAGTTAACGGGACTGGAAAAGGGTCAATCACGGGTACAGCATCGAGCGACTGGACCCAAGGTTCTGGGAATTCTAGTAGTATCACACTAAGCAAAACTACAACGAAGGCTTACAAAACCGGCGGAACCGGCGATGCTTTTAATCCGGTAAACCATGGCGATGATATCATCTGGTCTGGTTGAATCCTCTATTGGTGTACAAGATAAACCCAGACATCCCAAATGCAATTCAATGGAATGGTTATGGATACGATCCGGCAGATATGCCTGGAATGGATGTGTATGGACTTTATGTTTCCGATTTGATATCGGGCACATTTAATCCAAGCACACTCGGCGAGATCAATCGTTCCTGGGCTTCTGGATACTATTGGCCCGATGGCGAAAGTGCTGCGTTATCTTCAGCAGATCTCCAGTACATCCTTGCATCTGATCCATTCGGTTCGAGTAGCTACCAATTGCCCAGTCCGTTGCCAAATACAACACCTGATGGACGCTTTACGATTGCAGGTGGCGCCGGTGGTGCAGCTTCGTCTTTTCCATACGAACAAGCCAATAACGGGAATGGTGCGGGTATAACTGATTTATATAGTACTGCAACAGTGAATACCAGCGCACAGGGAGCGAGCACAAATACCAACTACAAACAGTCGTTTGCACTTGAGGAAGACATTTACTTGAACCTTGCTGTTACATTGAAGAGCGTGTTTAAGGAAACCTATACTCTCTCATGGGGCAGTACCTGGCAATCGACTTTAACAACCTCAACTACGCAAACCAACAATCTCTCCATTACTGGGCCGAATTGTCCGGCTACGAGCGGAGCTTGCAGTCCGCTGTACGGCGGCCCCGCGGAGTTTGTCTTATACCAAGATAACCAGTATGGTACGTTTATGTTCGCTCCAACGAACTGAGAAGCAGTTATTGATGACCTTTGTCCGCTCGCACGGCTCCGATTCATCTGGGTGGACAAAGGTCGTTGTGATAGTCATAAGGGTGAGATTATGGGAATGCGGGAGACTTGGCAGGGGACGGCGCAGCGGGCTGCGGTATTGCTACACAGCGTTCACCAAATTGCAGGTGTATGCGCGCTCATCGTGCTCATTGGCGTAACTGTAAACTGTGGGGGAGTATCGCGCGCCCAGATAACAACGCAGGGTCTGTACATTGGTGCGGCATCGATAGCAGGTACCCAAAACTCGTTTTCTGCTCTCGTCTTACCAAATGGGAAGCTGTATGCCATCTATGATTCGTCAAACTCTGGCGTTGGCAGCCTCTTTGGCCAAGGCGTAGTTAACTCCGGAAACTATGAAGTTGACAACCTGCTGATTCTTTATTCTGGCAAGAAATATACTGGTTCTTTAACTGGCAATCAGCAGGGATCTGAATTCGAGGGATCAGTGAATAGTCCATCGCAAGATATTAGCTGGTCGTTTTACGGAAATACTCCATCCTCGACGCAATACGTCTTCAATACTCCCGCAGCATTGACCGCAGTAGGCGGCAGTTGGTCCGCTGTTGCAAGGACAGCAATCCAATATTACGGGAGCAGTCTTGCAGAAGACGGACTAGCGGTATCGGCAGATGGGGAATTCGAAGGCCCACAAGCCTCACCAGGAGGTTGCAGCTACGCTGGCACCTTTACGCCAGATGCCACATACAACTACTATGACGTAGCTCTTGCTTATAGCGGCTCCTGTCCGACGTTTCAAGTATCGGGCGTTGGTGTGGTTACCGTTCCGACGGCATCCACTGGGGTGAAGGTTCTGACAGTGATTCTTGATGATGGAGAAGCCTTCACAGTAAGTAAGCCATAGCAGAAGACCGGGGGGCCCATACAAGCCCACAGTTGGCTTGTATGGGATAGTTGAATCAAGGGTTGCCCCACCCTTATCGCCCGCCGCTGGCGATAGGGTGGGAAATCAGCAATCTCTTCATTTCCGATCTACGCCGCACCGGCAATTTCTCCACCGCATAAACACCGAGCGCACGATAGACATTCTCTTCCGGCAAACGTGACAGGGCCTTCAGGTGCGCCTCCACCGTGGCCACGTCACCACGCACCAGAGGTCCGCTAAAACTCTTCGCCGCGCCCTTCGACAATACATTGCTCACCGTGCGTTCGATGATCGGCCGCATCAGCCGGCTCAAGTCGCGCGGAGCAATTCCCGCCCGCCGCCCCAGTGCGGCTGCGGCCTCCAGTTCCGCAGCCAGCATCGGCGAGAGCATGGCCCCTAACGCGTGATACAGCGTCTTATTCTCCGGAGCAAGCACAAAGCTGCGCGCGCCCAGCAGACGGGCCAGCGAACGCGCACGGCGAACGGCCTCGGGCGCTCCCTCCAAAGCAAAGTATGCGCCGGTAAGATCCGGCGGCGGCCCGGCGACGAAGGTCATCATGGGATGCGCACTGCCGGTGGCCATGCCCAACGCGGCAAGCGGCGCAAGGTCGCGGCTGCTGCGCGCGCCGCTGGCGTGCAGTACTACCTTTGGCCGCACTTCACACCGTGACAATCGCCTCGCCAGCGCCTTGGCAACTCCAACGATGGCGGCATCGGGCACGGCGAACCACAGCACGTCGCAGGCGAAGGAGGCCGTGGCGAGGGTCTTGGCTTCGGCATGGACTTCGTGCGCCAGCCTCGCAGCCTTCTGTGCGGATTTCACCGCCGGGCGCGAGACGATCTCCGACACCCGCACGCCGCGCCCATGCAGCAGCCGTGCTATTCCCGAGGCCAAGGCTCCCGCACCCACAAACGAAACACTCCATGCGCTCTTCACAGCGCGAGAGTAACACGAAGCGCGCACGAGTTGTGTATAGTGTCGGCATGGCACAGAAAGTTGCACTCAAGAAATCCGCGAAGAGCAGTAAAACCGCAGCCTCCACCACCAAGCCCGTGGCGGCGAAGAAGAGCGCGCGTCCGCGCAAGGTCAAGGTGTTGTCCAGCGAAACCGTCTTCACCTCGCGCGTCTTCCGCCTCACCACGGACGAGATCATCGAGCCCAGCGGCATCAAGGTGCGCCGCGACGTCATCCGCCACCCCGGCTCGGTCGTCATCCTCGGCATCGACGAGAGCGCCAAGGAGCCTCGCGTGCTGCTCATCCAGCAGTACCGCTACACGGCCAACGAAGAGCTATGGGAGCTGCCCGCCGGCCGCATCGATGAAGGCGAAGACGCACTGACGGCCGCCAAGCGCGAGCTGGAGGAAGAGACCGGCTACGCGGCACACGAATGGATTCCGGCGCTCGTCTATTACGCCAGCCCCGGCTTCGTCGATGAGACCATGACGGTCTTCGCCGCGCGCGATCTGCGCAAGGGTACCGCCCGTCCCGAGGAGGACGAGTTCATTACCAGCCATTTAGTGCCACTCAAGAAGGCCGTGCAGTGGGTGATGAGCGGCAAGATTCACGACGGCAAAGCGATCGCGGGGATCTTGTGGGCGGCGCAAAAATTTCACATCACGGGAAAATCGTTTGACTGAACGATTGGATCGTCCGGTAGTGTGTCATCTTCCCACATTATGCGACAAATATAGTACAAATTACGTATAATCAGTATCTTATCGCGATTCGCATATTGACAGGCGAGGCAAAACGAAGGAAAATTTCTTTCGGTTGATGATGGAAATGACCTGCCACGTTGTTCAGCAGTGCAAGACCGAAAACTGAACTTCTCGAGGTTGTTCTACGGTTGGCCAGCGGCGGCTATGCCGCTAGTAAGCGCTCGGAGGATCGGTAAGTGGATCGTCTTAAGGGTACGGTGAAGTGGTTTAACAACGCCAAGGGTTTCGGGTTTATCGGGCGCGAGGACGGACCCGATGTTTTCGTTCACTACAGTGCGATCACCAGCGAAGGGTACAAAAGCCTTCAAGAAGGTGACCAGGTCGAGTTCGAGATTGTAGAGGGCCAGAAAGGCCCGCAGGCGGGTAACGTCCAGAAGACGGCGTAAGCCCCCGGTTCCTGGTACACCTCAAGCCCAACCCGCGCGGTTGGGCTTGCGTATTGCAGTTGAATCGGCCTTAGTTCCTCGCTCTAGGGCCGGAAGAGCCGCATCAAGCCCTGCGGTGCAAGGTCGGGCGCAAGAAAGCGTCTTGCGTTGCCGCTGGCGTGTGCCACGGCCTCGGCCGTAAGGTAGCCACCGCGCACGGCGCCTTCCATGGTGGCCGGCCAGCCGGTTTTCGTCCAGTCTCCGCTCAGGAACAATCTTGGCCACGAGGTCTGCGGCGGCAGGCGATAAGCGTCGTGCCCGGGTGCGGGTGCGAAAGTGGCGTGTACCTCCTTCACCACCGTGGCCTTCAGCAATTTGGCCTCGCGCACCTTGGGGAAGAACTCCGCCATCTCGCGCACGGCCAGTTCGATCACCTCGGCGCGTCCCATCTCCAGCAAGGTCTTCGAGGCGCTCACCACCAGTTCCAGATAACTTCCCTGCCCGCTCTGCTCCGCGCGAGCGGGCTGAATCTTCGACTTCTGGAACATCCACTGAATGGTGCGGTCCAGCAGCGCGGCGTGCTCCATGGCGGTCACTTCGCGGTCAAACCACAGGTGAATGCCAGTGATGGGCACGGTGTGCAGGTGGCTCACCTTTTCGCGGATGGCCTCGGCCGCCTCGCCCTGGGGCAGCAGCTTGTGAACCGCGTGGAAGGGCACGGCGCTGATGGCGTAATCGAAGCGCAACTCCTCGCCCGCCGCGCGCACAATGGCCGCATCGGCCTCGCAGTCGAGAGAGTCCACCGGACACCGCAGCAGCACCTCACCGCCGCGGGCGCGGATGTAACCGGCGGCCACGCCGTAGAGATCGGAGAGCGGAATCGTCGGCACGCCCATCGCGCTGGCGTCAGCGGACTTCAGGAAGGCATCGCGGAAGACCATCGCCGAGTAATGCACCGAACACTTGTCCAGATCCTCGTTCAGGCTGGAGATCAGCACCGGCGCCCAGAAACGGTCAATGGCTCTTTGCGTTTGCCCGTGGCGGCGCAGCCAGCTCAGAAAGTCTTCACTCGTCTCCGCGGGCACGCCAGGCATCAGCTTGACCAGCGCGCGGGCAATGCCCAGCTTGTCCTTGATAGAGAGCAGCGGAAACGCGGCGAATGAGATTCCCGAATGCAAGGGCGCGGGCAGCGCCGTCGAGGCAAGCGATCCCGCGCGGCCGCCCGGCTCCAGGAAGGTAATTTTGCGGTACCAGCGCACGCGATCGGTCACGCCCAGGCGGCGGTAGAGATCCAGCAGATTGGTGCAGCAGCCCAGCAACACGTGCTGGCAGTTGTCCACCACCTCGCCCGTGCCGGGATGCTCATAACTGGAGGCGCGGCCGCCCAGAAAGGCGCGGCGCTCAAAGAGCGTCACCTGGTGACCGGCGCCGGCCAGGGCGCAGGCGGCGGCAATGCCGGAGAGTCCTCCTCCGGCGATGGCGATGCGTGCGCTCACAGCAGCCTCTTGGCGAAGCCCTTGACGAACACCGCCAGTTTCTTTGCCGTGGAAAGCCGCGCTCGCTCGATGTAAACGTCGTAGTCGCGCTGCTCGATCTGGTCCAGAATGCCGCGGTAGATTTCGACCATCGCCCACAGCGCTGGCTGGCTGGCGTCCTCGATCAGAGGCAGCAGCTTGCCGGCCGACTCGTAATATTGCCGCGCACGTTGAGCCTCAAAGGCCAGCAGCGGACGCAGCTTCTCCATTGGCGCGCCGGCGCCTAGTTCGGCCGCGGTCACCTTGTAGCGCGCGAGGTCTTCCATCGGCAGATAGATGCGCTGCATCGCCGCGTCTTCCTTCACATCGCGCAGAATGTTCGTCAACTGGAAGGCGATGCCTAGCTGCTCGGCGTACTCCTCGGCCTTTGCGTCGCGGTAGCCAAAGATCTTGATGCACACCAGCCCTACCACGGACGCCACGTGATAGCAGTAGCGGTATAGATCCTGGAACGTGGCATAGACCACCTGCTCGCCCCCGGCTTGCGGCTCAGGCTCCTGCACGTCCATGCCGGTGCCGGCCACAAGCTGATCCAGCCACTCCATGGGAATTGCGTAGCGCTGCTGCGCGTCTTTGAGCGCCAGGAAGACCGGATCGTCCACCCTTTTGCTCTCATAGGCGCGGTGATACGAATCGAGAAACTCCGCCAGCTTTTGACGGCGCTCTTCGGGAGCCATGCCCGGATCGTCACTCAGATCGTCGGCGTGACGCATGAAGGCGTACACCGCACACAGGGCGTCGCGCTTCAGTCCCGGAAGAAGCATGAATCCGTAGTAGAAGTTTTTGGCCGCCCGGCGGGCAATGCCGCGGCAGAGGCTGTAGGCCATGCGAAGCTGCAATGCAGCGTGCTGCGAAACCGATGTGCTCATCCCGTGCGTCCCAGGGCAATGCGCCCGGCCAGGGCGCGGAAGGCGAGTTCGAACTTGCGCCAGCGGCTGAGGCTGGGCCGCGCGGCAAGCACATTGTAATTCTGCTTCTCGATGGCTTCGAGAATAGCCTGTCCGCCGCGGCTGAACAACTCAATGTCCAGGGCCAGCGAGCGGTTCACCTGCGCAATCAGCGGCAGCCCGCGCGCAAACCACTCCCGTGCGCGCGCGACTTCAAAGCGCATCAGCTCGCGGAAAGGATCGTCAAAGCGGCGCTCCGCAATCTGCTGTTCGGTGACGCCAACGCGGCGCAGATCTTCGAGCGGAAGATAGACGCGGCCCTTCTTCCAGTCCACCGAAACGTCCTGCCAGAAGTTGGCCAGTTGCAGCGCGGTGCAGGTAAAGTCCGAAAGCGCCTGCCGCTCCGCGTCACGATAGCCGCACAGGTACAGCACCAGGCGGCCTACAGGGTTGGCCGAGTTGCGGCAGTAGCCCAGCAGTTCGTCGAAGGTCTCGTAGCGCGTGATCCGCTGATCCTGGCGGAAGGCCGTCAAAAGGTCGCTGAACTCATGCCGCGGAATCGAGCAGGCGCGAATCGTCTGGGCAAGCGCGAGAAACACCGGATGCCGCACACCGCCGGCCGCGGGATCTTCGAGCGCGGCGTAGGTCAGGTTCAGCTCGTGCTCCCAGCGATCCAGCAGCGCCAGCGAAACTTCGGTGTCGCCCACTTCGTCGCCCAGGTCGTCCGAGACGCGGCAGTAGGCATACACGTTGAAGAAGTGCTGATGCAGATCCCTGGGCAGGAACCATGTGACAACCGAAAAATTCTCGTAGTGCGAAGTTGCCAACCGCTGGCAATAGGCGCGCGCCTCTTCCAGAGAGGGCGCCGTGGCCGGAATGGCATACTCCGGCGGGAGAGCGGCCCAGCCGCGTGCCAGCCGTGCCTCGTCAAAAGGCATAAGGCCGCCGCGCGGCTGAGAGATGTTCTCAGTGGAGGTCAAGACTCGGTTCCCTTCGCGATCAGTGGCCGGGGATGATGGCGGTTTTGATTTCGCCGCCGCGGTTCAGCATCTCGCGCAGCACCGATTGCAGCTTGCTCAGAGGCGCTTCCCCGGTGATGTAATCCGTGGCCTTCACCTTGCGGTCGGCAATCAGCGCAAACGCCCGCCGTACCGTGTCCGGCGTGTGATGGAAGGTCGCCTTCAAGGTGATCTCCGAGTAGTGCAGGCGCTCGGTGATGAGTTGCACCCGGGTGCCTTTGGCGCAGCCGCCGAAGAAGTTCACCGTGCCGCCCTTGCGCACCATGTCGATGGCCCACTCCCAGGCTTCCGGCCGTCCCACGGCCTCGATCACCACATCGGAGCCGCGGCGCTCGGTCGTCAGGTCGCGCACGGCGTCGATGGGGCTGGCCACCTTGGTGAACTGCACCACCTTGGACGCGCCCGCCTTCTTGGCGCTGACCACCTGCTCGTCGTGCTTGACCACGGAGATGACGTCGCAGCCCATGATGTGCGCCACCTGGATGAACATCAAACCAATGGGACCGGCGCCGATCACCGTCACCGTATCGCCAATCTCGATGCCCGTTTCATGCAGCCCGCGCAGCACGCAGGCTAGCGGCTCGGTAAGCGCGGCGGTTTCAAAGCTGATGTCTTTGGGCACCAGCAGCATGTTGTTTTCGACAATGCGGCGCGGCACGCGGATGTACTCCGCATACGCGCCGTTGTTGAACAGCAGGTCCTCGCAGAGGTTTTCCTGGTGCTTCTTGCAATAGAAGCACTGCCCGCAGGGAGCGCTGTTGAGCGCCACCACTCTTTGGCCGGCCTTGAAGTTCTTCACTCCAGGGCCCGTTTCCTGAATCACGCCGGCGAATTCATGCCCGAAGAGCGCGGGCGGAACAATCATTTTGGCGTGATAGCCACGGCGATACACCTTGAGATCGGTCCCACAGGTCAAGGCCGCTTGCACGCGGATGAGTACCTCGCCCTTCTCCAGCGCGGGGATGGGAACCTGCTCGATCTTGACGTCCTCTTTGCCGTAGAGGACGGCTGCCGTCATCTGTCCGTTCACTCGTTATCCTTCCCAGGTACTGCCAGGCTGAATCGCAATCTTCATGGTGTCCGGCTGCGGATGCGCCGCCAGTTCCAGCGCTTCCAAGGCCCGGTCCAGTGGGAAACGATGGCTGAACAAACGCGCCAGATCCATCTCTCCGCTGAAGACGAAATCAGCCACTTTCTCATTCAATGAGACCGACGCGCTATAAGAACCCAGCAGCGTCTTCTCATCCACACATACCGCAGCGGGATCGATCACAACCTCGCTGCGCACCGTCTGCGCAAAAAGCAATATCCGGCCGCCAAAGCGCGCCGCATCGATGGCCGGCCGGATGAGTCCGCTGCCGCCCACCGCAAGAATCACTACATCTGCGCCCCGGCCCTCCGTGCGCTCCCGGATCGCGTCCAGGAGATTCACCCGCGAAGAGTCGATTGCGTCCTTCAGCCCGTAACTCTCCCCAATTGTAAGACGCTGCGGGAACAAATCGGAAGTGGTAACCTTTGCTCCCGTCCGCTGGGCCAGTTTCGCCAGCAACAGCCCAATCGGTCCCTGGCCAATCACCAGCACCGACTCCTCCGGCTGCAACGCCAGGGCGTCAATGCCCTTCCAGACCGTGTTTACCGGCTCAATATAAGAAGCCTGCTCGAAGCTGACGCCGTCCGGAATGCGGATTACCCCGCGCTCCACGATCCAGTCCATCACCCGTATGTATTCGGAGAAACCGCCGCCGGAGGCCTCGCCAAAGCCGGCCGTGGCACCCACCTTCTTGTACACCGGGCACTGCGAAAACACATTTCGCTTGCAGTAGTAGCAGGTGCCGCAGGGGATGTGATGGAAGACCATCACCCGGTCGCCGATAGCAAAGCGCGTAACTCCCGCGCCGCGGGCCACCACCACTCCGGTCATCTCATGACCAAAAACGCGCGGGGCGGTGTGCGAGCCGGTGGAGATCTTCTTCAGGTCCGTGCCGCAAATGCCGCAGGTGTGTATGCGCACCAGCAACTCGCCGGGGCCGATCCGCGGGACCGCCACGGTTTCCATGCGCAAGTCGTTTTTGCCGTAATAGACAGCGGCCTGCATCTTTTCGGGAATGGCGGCAGGCACGCCGGCGATCTTCGGATTGGTTAGGACAGACATTCTTTTGATACTACTCACCTTTGATATGTCTTGATGCATTTTCGCGATTTTGTTCCGCGAACGAGGGGCAATCTTTTAGACAGAAATTCACAGCTTCAGTAAGCGCCTGGGAAGCTAACTTGCTCCCACGCTGGAGTTGCGCGACCTTTGGCCACAGTGCCGGGCGAAACATTATGTGCACCAGAAACGGTGCAATAGCAAATCCGTCAGGCCGGATAAAAGGCCCCAGGAAATCTAAATCCTCCTCGGCACCATCGGAAACCGCCTTGATCGCGAGGAATTCCGCGCCCGAGGATTCCGCCGCTTCCGCCACTCCAAATGCTTCCATATCAACCGCTTGCGCACTATAACGCGCGGCCGAGCACTGCTTCAACCCGCTTCCGGCCACCTTGTCCAAGGTCACCAGGCAGCCGCATCCAAAAGCGGTTTTCATCTGCTGGCCAGTCGCGGAATCCACCACGCGGGCCGGAACCAGCACCGAGCCAGGGACAGTCGAGGCATCGCAAGACCCTGCATATCCAATCGATATCAGCAGCTTAGGTGTATATTTCTCAAGCAACGCTTGAGATGCCTGACGCGCCCGCCGCGCCCCGGTTCCGGCGCAGATCACCACGGCGTTCTCGCTCTCGTAGAGCGGCAAGCCCTCCACCATGCGGCGGCGCCAGCCGCGCACAATGCCCCTCACCTCGCGTTCGAGGGCCGCAACCAGCGCGAAATCGAGCGAGCGGCGGCTCATGCCTTGGCGACCGCCTTCCGATAGTCTGCCGCGTAGCCCTTGTCCACAAACCATTCGGCGGCCCGGCGCAGCGCGTCGCGTGTGGGCGCCGGGTGGTAATCCAGCTCGCGTTCGGCCTTGGCCGTGGAAACCCACATGTACTTTTTGCCCATGCGAACCTCTTCCACCGTGGCGCGCGGCTCGCGGTGTAAAAGGAGTCCGTTGAAGGTCTGGTCGAAGGCCGCGTAGGCCAGGGCCACGGAGTGCGGAACCTTCATGGTCGGCGAAGGCAGTCCCGTGATCTCGCCCAGCGTATCGAGAATCTGTTTCAGGGTGACGTTCTCCCCACCCAGGATGTAGCGCTCGCCGCGGCGGCCTTTCTCGAAGGCCAACAGGTGCCCGCGCGCAACGTCGTGCACGTCCACCAGGTTCATGCCGGTTTCCATGTAGGCGGGAAAGTTGCCGCGCAGGAAGTCCAGAACGATGCGGCCGGTGGGCGTGGGCTTGATGTCCATCTCGCCGATCGGAGTGCTGGGGTTCACGATGACCACTTCGGCCCCGGCAGCAGCCAGCTCCACGGCCTTACGCTCGGCCAGGTACTTGGAGTGCTTGTAGTGGCCGATCATGCCGGCCTCGGTCACCGGCGTGTCCTCGTCCACGGAGATGCGCTGGTAGCCGAAGCCCAGGGTGGCCACCGACGAGCAATACACCGTCCGCGGAACTCCGGCCTGCTGCGCGGCGCGGATGACGGCCTCGGTGCCGCCAACATTGGTGGCATACATCGGCTGCGGATCGCGAACCCAGAAGCGGTAGTCGGCGGCGACGTGAAAGACGGCATCGCAGCCTTCCATGCCGCGGCGCAGAGAGTCCTGATCGGTGAGGTCGCCCGTCACCAGATCGGCGCTCAGGCCCTCCAGGTTTTCCCGGCGGCTGGTGGAGCGCACCAGAAGACGCAGATCCGCCCCTTGCGCGGCCAGCAGGCGAGCCACATGACTGCCGACAAATCCGGTAGCTCCGGTAACGAACGCTTTCACTTGCGAATCTCCTTTGAACCGCCAAGCGCGAAGCGCAGCCCCACGGGCTGCGCTCGCCGGTACCGCCGATTCCGTCTCTACACCTGCTGCATACGCGCGTATTTTGCCAGCGCCATCAGCGGGAAGTACCACGGATAGGAATGGTACTTCAGGTAGAAGACGCGCGGGAAGCCCGTGCCCGTGTACGGCACCTCGCTCCAGCCGCCGTCCTTGTCCTGATGATCCAGCAGCCAGGCAATGCCGCGCGCCGCGGAGTCCGACCGCGTGTCGCCGCCGGCCATCAATCCCAGCACGGCCCACGCCGTCTGCGAGGCGGTGCTAACGCCGATGCCCTTCTGATTCACGTCCCCGTAGCTGGCAATGCTCTCGCCCCAGCCGCCATCGGGATTCTGCATCATGCGCAGCCACTCGAGCGCCTGCTGTACCATGGCCTCATTGTGGTCATAGCCGATGGCGTCCAGTCCGCGCAGCACGCACATGGTGCCGTAGATGTAGTTGACGCCCCAGCGTCCGAACCATGAGCCGTCGGACTCCTGTTCCTTCTCGATAAACTTGATGGCCTTCTGCACATGCTTATCGTCGAGCGTGGCGCCGTTGGCGGCCAAAGCCTCCAGCACGCGTCCCGTAATATCGACCGTCGCCGGATCGAGCATGGCGTTGTGGTCGGCAAAGGGGACGTACTGGAAGACCATGCGGTCGTTGTCTTTGTCGAACGAGGCCCAGCCGCCGTTCTTGCACTGCATGGCCAGTTCCCAGCGAATACCGCGCTCGAGGGCCTCGCGCTGGAAGCGCTCGTTGCGGGTCTCAATGTGGTTGAGCGCCAGCAAGACCTGCGCCGTGTCGTCCACGTCGGGATAGAACTCGTTGTTATGCTCGAAGTACCAGCCACCGGGCTCGGCGTGGGGAACCTTCACCGCCCAGTCCCCTTTGCGGCGGATCTGCTTCTTCAGCATCCACTCGGCGCCGTGCACCATGCGCGGATCCTTGGCGTCCACGCCGCTCTCACCCAGGGCAAACAAGGCGTAGGCCGTGTCCCACACGGGAGAGACGCAGGGCTGCATGCGGAAGGTATCGCCCTCGGCGATGCCCAGCTTCTCGAACTCATCGAGAGCGCGGATGACCTGCGGATCGTCCATCGAGTAGCCCAGGCAGCGCATGGCGATGATCGAGTTCAGGATGGACGGATAGATGGCGCCGAGGCCGTCGCTCTGCTCGAAGCGCTTCAGCATCCACCGCTCGGCGGCCTTCAAGGCCACGCTGCGCAGAGGGCGGATGTGCACCCGCTCGAAGCCGTGGCAGAGGCGGTCCAGCACCAGGAAGAAGTTGCGCCAGGAGAAGAGATGGTCATCCCACTTCAGGTGCAGTGAGCTGCCGTGGCGTCCCTGGGGGAACAGCTCGTCAATGTTCCACTCGTCAGGAAGCTTCTTGAAGGGCTTTTTGGCGTAGCAGATCGACAACGGAATCAGAATGGCCCGCGACCAGGAAGAGATCTCGTAGATGTTGAACCAGAACCAGTTGGGAAACAGCACCAACTCCGGCGGAATGGCCGGCACGGCGTCGTAGTCGTACTGCCCCAGGGCGCACAGATAAATCTTGGCAAAGGTGTTGCAGGCCGGCACGCCGCCCAGCGAGAGGATGCACACGCGCGCCTTGGTCATCAAAGGCTCTTCCGGCAAGTGCCCGCACATTTTGAGCGCAAAGTAAGCCTTGACGCTGGCCGAGATGTTGGACGGGCCGCCCTGGTAAATGGGCCAGCCGCCGTCCTGGTTCTGATGGCGGAGAATCTCCGCGGCGCACTGCTGGAAGCGCGGTTCATCGCGCGTGCCCAGCACGGTGTGCAGAAAGATGTAGTCGGACTCGAGGGTGGTGTCGGCTTCGAGTTCGCCGCACCACCATCCGTCCTCATGCTGCAATCCGAAGAGGAAGTCCTGCGCCTTGCGGATGGCGCCCGAAAGGCGCTCGCCGAGGCCGCTGATCTTGCCAAAACGGATTGCGGTGGATGTCGAGGGTTCCATGAATTACTCCGCCGCCGCGGGAGCAGGTGCGGCGGCAATGGCGGCGACAATTTCCGCGGGAAGGGCGAAGCGCACATGCTCCGGCATGACCTCGACCTCCTGCACGTTGTTGAAGCCGCGTTTGCCCAGGAATTCGATGGCCTGCTGTACCAGAATTTCCGGGGCCGAAGCGCCAGCCGTAAGCGCCACCGTGGCAACGCCGTTCAGCCAGTCGTGATTGATGTCCTCGCAGGTGTCGATGAGGTGCGAGTTAGTGGTGCCCAGGTTGCGCGCCACTTCCACCAGGCGGTTGGAGTTGGAGCTGTTGGGCGAGCCCACCACCAGCAGCAGATCCACCTTTTCCGCCACGTTCTTGACCGCCTGCTGGCGATTCTCGGTGGCGTAGCAGATGTCCTGCGCGTGCGGTCCGCGAATGTTGGGGAACTTCTCTTTCAGGGCCTCGATGATGTCCGTGGCCTCGTCGAGCGAGAGCGTAGTCTGCGTCAGATAGGCCACGCGGTTCGGGTCGGGCACCACGATGTCCTTGACCTGGGCGGCCGAGCTGACGACCTGCGTCACCGCCGGAGCTTCGCCCAGGGTGCCCACGATCTCGTCGTGGTTCAGGTGGCCGATGAGGATGAGCGAGTAGCCGTCGCGGGCGAAACGGATGGCCTCTACATGAACCTTGGTGACCAGCGGGCAGGTGGCGTCAATGACGCGCAACAGGCGAAGCTTGCTGGCTTCACGCACCGAAGGGGCCACGCCGTGCGCGGAATAGATCACGCGCTCGCCGTTGGGCACTTCCTCCACGTCATCGACGAAGATGGCGCCCTTTTCCTTCAACTCCTCCACCACGTACTTGTTGTGCACAATCTCCTTGCGCACGTAGATGGGAGGGCCGAAGGCGTCCAGCGCAATGCGGACAATGTCGATGGCGCGCACCACGCCGGCACAGAAGCCGCGGGGCTTCAGAAGGAGCAGGTTCTTCGATTCACTTGTCTGAGTCATCTCATCCATTCAGATGCCGTGACGGGCCTTAAGGAAGCACCGCAACAGCGGAGGGATTCCCATAAGTGTATGGCCCAAGTGGATTTGCTTGCTATGATCCGGCAGAGAACGGCATTCCACGCCATCCACTGGACGGAAAACGAGGGCGAACGGATAGGTTCACCCATAAATTCAAATCAACTGAATGATTTTAGCAGGAAGCGGGGATTTGAGGGAACAGAATGCAGGACGGAGTGCTCGCGAAGAAAATAGATCAAATAGAGTCTGGCGTCTTCCACTCTGCCGGCTTCCAAATCTGGACCGTCGATTTTCCCTCTCGGGTCCATTCCACAGGATTGGGAAGAATGGCTGTACGTAAATCTTCTTCCCGCATGATCATCCGGTGGTTCCCGGCAGCATGCACGAGTTCCTTGGAGTTTCGACCAATCGGCGGCAAAATCGAGACCCTCTTTGCAGGATATTTTCGCAAGAGCAATCGAACTGCGGGTACTTGGTCCGAATCTGCCGTGATGAGGATTAGGTGGTCGTACTCGTCTGCCATCTCTAGGATTTTGGTCGCAATGTTCACATCGGTCTGTTTCTCCTCCTTCATATCGAACATCTGGCGGCAGGCGGCCCGGCATTGGACAAATTTTGGTTTGAACTCCCCCAGTGTGTATTCCACTCCCCGCGCGGCTAGAGCTTTCACATAGGTTTGGTGGCGCAGGCGCTTTGGTTCGTCCCAATTCGGATACGCGGTGAAGTAATGCACCCCGGCAAGGACTTCGCCTGCAATCAGAAACTGTTCTACCAAGGTACGCAAGCACAGCCACTTATATCGCTGATACTTAGCCTGCTCCTCCTCGCCGACGCCATGATCGAAGCGTTGCAGTGCATGGTACAGATTGAATCCATCGACAAGTGCGTAAACTCTTTCGCATTTTGTGCTTGACATTTGCTCTCCCGATTGACGATACTAAGCACATCAACCCCATGGGCAATCGTCCTATGGTCCCCGGCTTTCGGAGCCGGGTTTTCTTTTACCCGCACATCTTGCTACAGAACAAGCAAACTTACAGAATTAATTCCAGGATACTCTCCGCTGGACTCATTACGTCGAATAGCTACGCATTCGCCTTCAGCAACTGCTCCGCGTTCTTCAAACTGGCTTCGGTGACCTTGGCGCCGCTCAACATGCGGGCAATCTCCTGGCGGCGCTCGTTGGCGTCCAAGGGGCGCACGGTAGTGCGAGTGCGGCCGGCGGCCTCGTGCTTTTCGATGAGGAAATGACGGTCGGCGAAGCTGGCGATCTGCGGCAGGTGGGTGATGCACAGCACCTGCTTGGTACGCGAGAGCGACTTGAGCTTTTTGCCCACCGCGTCCGCGGCGCGTCCGCCGATGCCGATGTCGATTTCGTCGAAGACCAGTGAGCGCTCGGCGTCGTCGCCTTTGTGCTGCACGCGTCCGGCTTCGATGGAGGCCTTCAAGGCCAGCATGACGCGCGAGAGTTCACCGCCCGAGGCGATGTGTTCGATAGGGCCCATCGGCTCGCCGGGGTTGGTGGAGATGAGGTAGGCCACGTGGTCGAAGCCCGAGGCCGTCCAGTTCCCTTCCTCGTCCGCGCCGGAGACCTCGATCTGGAACTTCACCTTCATGGCCAGGTCGTTGATCTCGGCCTCGACGGTCTTTTCCAGCTTGCGCGCCATCTCGTAGCGGCGGCGGCTGACCTGCCGCGCCAGGTCGAGATACTTATTGGCGGCCGTGGCGAGTTGCTTGCGCAGAGTGGCCAGCACCTCGTCCTTGTTCTCAATGTCGTTGAGGCGGCCGGCGACATCCTGCTCGAAGGCGAGCACGTCGTCCAGGGTTTTGCCGTACTTGCGGCGCAGGCGGTCGATGAGCGCTAGGCGGTCCTCGACCTCGGCCAGGCGCTCGGGTGAGGCGTCCATACCGTCGGCGAAGTCGCGCAGAGTGGTGGACAGATCCTCGATGGTGACACGGGCGTTGGCCAGTTGCGCGGCGGCTTCCTTGAACGACTCATTGAAGCGCGCCAGATCCTCCAGATGGCGGGCGGCGGTGCCGATCCTGGCCAGTGCCGAGTCCTCGGCATCGTAGAGGTCGTTGAACGCCCCGGTGGCCGAGGCAAAGACGCGCTCGGAGTTGGCCAGCACGCGCTTTTCCGACTCCAGCTTCTGGTCCTCGCCCGCGGCGAGACCGGCATCGTGAATTTCTTTAAGCTGGAACTTCCAGAGATCGACCAGGCGGGCCTTCTCCTGCTCGCCCTTTTCCAGATCGCTGATGCGGTCGGCGATGTGCTTCCACTCCGCGTAGGCCGAGGTCACGCCCTCCAGGGAGATTCCGGCGGCGGCATCGAGCAGCGCCAGGCGCTCGGGAGGGTCGAAGATCATCACCGACTGGTTCTGCGCGTGAACCACGGCCAGGCGCGGCGCCAGGGCCTTGAGCACTCCGACCGTGGCCGGCTGATTGTTGACGAAGACGCGTCCCTTGCCGTTGGTGGCAATGTCGCGGCGCAGGATGAGGTCGCCGGCTTCGGCGTCCAGACCGTTTTCCTCCAGAATGGCGGTGATGGCTGGGTCTTCGGCGTCGAAAACGGCGGAAACCGTGGCTTTTTCCGCGCCGTGGCGCACCACTTCGCTGTAAGCCTTCTCGCCCAGGAGCAGGGCGAGAGCGTCGATGAGGATGGATTTGCCCGCGCCGGTCTCTCCGGTGAGCAGGTTCAGCCCCGGGCCGAACTCGACGGCAACATTGTCAATGACGGCGTAGTTTTCGACGCGCAATTCCCTCAGCACACGGCACCCGATCAGAAGGAGTTTTCCCGGCGAGAATATCACGCCGGAGGGGTCCAATGTCAGACCCCGCGCGCGAAAGGTGCACAGAAAGCTGGGTTTAGAGGGAACGGCGCGCGGGCGCGGGTGGAATGCTTCAAGCCAAGAACCACCGCCGCATACTCGAACGGCTATGTTGCAAGCCGTTTGCACGCTCACTCAAAGTGTTCCGCGCTGATAGGGTTTGCGTTTGTTCCTATTATGCGGATAATGAGTAGCAGCAGGAATAACAATGGCTCAAACCACATTCACATTTGATGGCCCGTCGGATACTTCGATAGTGGCCGCTACTTACGAGCAATCTCTGAGAGAATATCGTGGCTCCCAGTCCCATTTTCCATTGCTACTACTGGGAGACGCCCTCACTGTCCTCAAGAATCTCCCCGCCGAGTCAATTGACGCAGCTATGACCTCTCCACCTTACTGGGGGAAACGGGAGTATGAAAATGGCGGTATAGGTCTTGAGGCCGACTACAGGGATTTTGTTGACAATCTTGCCGCTGTTTTTGAGGAATTAAGGCGCGTTTTAAAGCCGACTGGTTCGTTTTGGTTAAACCTGGGGGATAGCTACGAGAATAAATGCCTAGTCGGTATCCCTTGGCGCGTTGCATTTGAACTTACAGACCGGCAGGGTTGGATAATGAGGAATAGCGTTGTGTGGAACAAGGTAAAAAGCGGGATGGACAATACAAAGGACCGCTTAGGTAATGTCCACGAACTGCTTTTTCATTTTGTTAAACAACACAAAGACTATTACTACGATGCAGACGCTATTCGCTCAAAGCCTCGCGAATCAAAAATCATAAACGGTGCCGTAGTTTCGGCAACAGGCGTTTCTGGCGTCCGGTACAAACGTCAGATTGAATTGTCAACGGACTTAAGTCTAGAGCAAAAAGAGAGAGCATTTGTCGAACTTGAAAGAACTCTAGCTGAGGTGCGTGAGGGTAAACTTTCAGATTTCAGAATGATTATTCGTTCTCAGCAGAGGGCAACACACTCGGACAAAGAGAAGGTATCCGGGCGGGCAAAGGAATTGCGTGAAAAGGGGTTCTATTTTTTGCGCTACCATCCGAATGGAAGCAAGCCTGCGGATGTATGGGACATTATCCCCGAGGATACGCAAAGGCGTACAGGACATTTCGCACCTTATCCTGTTGATCTTTGCAGGATTCCGATTCTGGCAACTTGCCCCGCTGATGGGGTCATACTTGACCCCTTTTGTGGTACTGGAACTACTTTGGTAGCGGCTCAAAAACTTGGCCGAAAATCAGTAGGTATCGACATCTCACTGGAATATTTAGAATTTGCGTCAGAAAGGTGTCTTGGCCTTATATGAGCAAGATTGTCGAACTATTTGGCAAGGCCCCGGGCACAAGGCAGAATTGGCAGTCGCTTATAAGGCAGCAGAAATGCCCTTTCCTTGGCAAGCGATGCTATAAGGTACGCAAGAGTGATCCGGGTACGTCCATAGGAACCTGCACGGTAATTTACGGCCGCGAACCTGCGCCCATTCTGATTTGTCCAACACGACTGATCGAGCGACGCCAGATATTTGTCGACTGCTTACATCTATTAACCGCACATCAGCCGGGCAATGAATTGCACATTGTCTCTGAAGTATCGATCCCAGGTGGAAGTGTTGACTATTTTCTTGTGTCTGCTCGCAACGGCCGCGTGCGGGATTTTGTAGGGATTGAACTTCAGACCCTTGATACCACAGGTACAGTTTGGCCTGAAAGACAGCGTTTGCTCAAAGAACTTAATGTCACCCGTGGGGACGATGCTGATCAATCTGACAAGACGTACGGTATGAATTGGAAAATGACAGCTAAGACAATTCTTGTTCAAATGCACCACAAGATTCAGACCTTTGAGCATTTAAATAAAAAGCTCGCTCTCATAACGCAAGATAAGCTCTTAGATTATATGTCAAAGGAATTCAACTTTGGCCATTTGAGTAATCCGGCAAATATTGGCGATGCAATGCACTTTCATGCATATAGCGTCTCCGAACAAATAGACCATACTTATAGGCTGTCTTTGCAAAGCCGTCTCAGTACGGATACCTCAGGTATTGCCGTGTGCCTGGGACTGAAAGCAGAGGCAAAGGTCGGCCTTGAAGAAATCGTTAGAGCATTGCAAGAAAAGATTTCTCCAGCTACCCTCTTTACTCCAATGTAGAGTGGTTCGCTGTTTGTGTAACATTTGTTCTTGCCTGAGCTAGGCTCGTTTCTTTGGACAGGCTAGCGACAAAAGGACCGCGCGGGTAGTGTCCAGTATCTTTCGCACTTTCTATCAGAGAACTCTGGTTGAAGGTTAAAGTCGATGAGGATGGATTTGCCCGCACCGGTCTCTCCGGTGAGCAGGTTCAGCCCCGGACCGAACTCGACGGCAACATTGTCAATGACGGCGTAGTTTTCGACGCGCAATTCCCTCAGCACACGGCACCCGATCAGAAGGAGTTTTCCCGGCGAGAATATCACGCCGGAGGGGTCCAATGTCAGACCCCGCGCGCGAACGGTGCACAGAAAGCTGGGTTTAGAGGGAACGGCGCGCGGGCGCGGGTGGCTTTCTTAGCGGCTCTTCAAAATGCGCTGCGTGCCTTCCCATTGGCGCTCCAGAACCTTGTGCACAATCTGGCAAGCCTGCTTTACCTCGGGAATAGCCAGGGTGCAGATCATCTGCTTGCCCTGGCGCCGGGTAGACACAATGCCCGAGGACTTCAGCACCGTCATATGCTGCGAGAGGTTTGCCTTGGTAATGCCGAGCGCCTCCTGCAGTTCCGAGCACTGCATTTCACCTTTGGAGATCAGATCCAGAATCACCAGGCGCACCGGATTGGCGAAGGCCTTGCATATCTGAGCCTGGCGCTCATAGACCTTGAAGTCGATGCTGACGGTAGCTGCGGATTTGCTGGTTTTGCTGGCCATGAATTTAGCGCTTCGGTCTGAAGCGAAGCGGACAAAACCACTTTAGCACAATGGCTATCGCAGTCTGCCGGCAACTCACGCCGCGCCCTGTTTGCGCATTCTCTTTGATCTGCCCCAAAAAGGGTGGAACCACCGGCTTATCCCGGAATCTCACGATGTCACATCCAGGCATGACAGGGGTCACATTCGCGCTTGTGTGTTTTATGTATAACAGTTGCGATATTTCGCAACTATGAAATATCGCAACTGACTATCAAAGGAACACCGGAGATTCTTATGACGTTCCGTCTTCGTTTTCTGACCATCCTGCTTCTCCTGACGCTGCCCGCCTTCCTCTTCGCCGCCGACGGACAGACACTCTTCCGTGAAAACTGCAAGGTCTGCCACGGCAAAGGCTCCAAGAACGGCGTTTACACCCCCATGAGCTTCACGCAGGACCAGTGGCGCAGATTTTTTGCCACCAAACTTGTTCCCTCCCACAAGAGCGCCATCCACCCGGTGACCCATAAGAATCTTCTGGAAGGCCTCACTCCGGCGGAGATGAAGGCTCTGCAGAACTTTGCCGTGGATCACGCGGCCGACAGCGAACAGCCCGCGACCTGCGGTTAATGCCGGCGAACAAGGCCAACACAGGAATACAAGGAGCGACCATGAAGAGATTTCTCGCCATGACGTTGGCGCTGTTGCTGCTGGCCCCGGGGCTGTTTGCCCAGGCGTCACCTGTTACCGGCAATGCAGAACTGCGCCAGGAACTGGAACAACTGAAAAAGACCGTGACCGCGCTGGAAGAGCGCCTGGCTGCGGCGGAAAAGAAAGAAAACACACTGCCCGAGGCACCCAAGCCCGTTGCGCCGGCCCCCGAGGCCAGTGCTCCCAGCAACGCCGAACTCGCCGCCCAGGTCAATGATCTGGACACGCGCGTGACGGCCAACGAGCGCAAGTCGGCGCTGGACCGGGTGAACTTCTCCGGTGACTTCCGCTCGGAGTCCAACTCGATCTTTGGCACCGTGCCCAACTATTACAACGGCATGCAGTTGCAGAACCTGATGGTGAGCACGTTGTGGCTGTTTATGCCCACCACTCAGGGCGGACTCGGCATGACCTTCAACCCGGCGATGCTGAGCAGCATGACCCCCACGCAGTTCGGCAGTTATCTGGGGCAGGAGATTCAGCAAAATTATGCGCAGTACCAGTACTACACGAACAATCTGACCTTCTCGAGTCTGAAGTCGAGCCTGGGCGGGTTCTCCTCCGCGCAGCAGGCGATGCTGCAGCAGTACCTGATGCAAGTGCCCGGCGTTTACACCGCCGGATACCAGGCCAATGCCAACGCGGTGTTGACCAACCGCCTCCGCCTGAACTTGGATGCGAAAGTTGCCGAGAATGTCTCCTTCACCGGACGCCTGAGCATGTACAAGGTATTTGGCAACTCCACCGGGGTACAGGTCTTCAACGGGCAGCCCGCCACGATGTCGATTGACGGCACTACGGCGACGGTTCCCAGCGGAGACATGCTGCGAGTGGAACGCGCGTACTTCACGTGGAAGGATATTGCCGGATCGAAACTGTATCTCAGCATTGGACGGCGTCCCTCTACCGACGGGCCGCCGATGAACATGCACAATGACGAGCCGCGTGGCGGCACGCCATCCGGCGCGCTGATCAACTACCAGTTCGACGGCGTGACGATGGGCTATCACCTGGGAGACAAGACCGCGCTGCGCCTCTGCTACGGTCTGGGCTACGATGCGGGCTACGGCAACGGCCAACTGCTGCAGAACCCCGCCGACCGTATGCGCAGCGTGCACTTCCTGGGCGCCAACATCGATGCCTATAGCACCGACAAAACTCTCATCCAGATCACCATGGCCAAGGCCTGGAACGTGACCGATGGTTTTGACGGCGAGGTCGTGCTGCCGGTCAACCCGGTAACGGGCCAGTCGATCAACTCACCGGTGATCCTGAACTACACTCCCTCCACCAACCTGGGCAACATTTTCCTGTACGGCTTCAACGCACAGACCAAGGTGAAGAGCCTCGAACTTTATAGCAGCCTGAACTGGGACAGTCTGCGTCCCAACGGCAAGACCTCTCCGCTGGGCGGCCTTGGCTCGGATCCCTTCGATACGCCGACGAATCACGACGGATGGATGGGCTACTTGGGCGCGCGCTATGACGTTCCGCAAAACCATGGCGCCACCAAACTGGGCTTCGAGTATAACCACGGCTCGAAATATTGGTTCAACTTTGCCCAGGCGGAAGACGACATCCTGGCGCCGAAAACCAGCGTGCGCGGCAACGCGGTTGAAGCCTACATGACCCACCGCATCAACCCGCACTTCATCTTCAAGGCGGACTACCAACGCTTCATGTACCAGTGGAGCGGATCGGGATGGAACGTGGGTGCGCCGCACCAACTCAATGCTGATCCGGTGCTGGGATTCCCGACGTATAACAATGCGAACCTCCTGCTGTTTGGTTTGACCGCGAGGTTTTAACCGGTCGCATCGCGGGACTGCCTTGGCGGTCCCGCCTTTTTCAACCCTTGCCGCCCATCAACCTTATGGAGGAAGCCGTGCGTCGCGCCATATTAATGCTTCTATTTCTAGCGAGTTGGGTTCCCTGGGCCACGGCCCAGAAGAGCTCCCATGCCGATTACTTTGAGCACTACGAGGGAACCAAAACCTGCCTCACCTGCCATCAAAGCGAGGCCGAGTCCTTTTTCCACTCGCAGCACTACCAATGGCTAGGCACCGCCAGCCACATCGTCAACGCCCAGGGACAGGCCCTGGGCAAAATGAATACGATCAACGATTTCTGCACCAATCCCTCTTCCAACTGGATTGGCCGCGTGGAAAACAAAAAGGGCGACGTGATTACCCGCGGATGCTCCGCCTGCCACGCCGGACTTGGCCTGAAGCCCTCCCCGGAAATGACCCAGGCACAGCTCGAAAACATCGACTGTTTGCAGTGCCACGCCTCGGGCTATCGCCGCGATGTCTATCAGAACGGCAAAGGCCAGTGGGAATGGCGTCCGATTCTCTGGGAAAACCAGGAAGGACTGGATTCGGTAGCCAAACGCATTGGCATGCCCACCCGCGTCACCTGCCTGCGCTGCCATGCCAACTCGGGCGGCGGCGCCAACTTCAAGCGCGGCGACCTCGAGTACGCGCTCTCCAACACCACGCGCGACTACGACGTGCACATGGGCAAGGACGGCGCCAACTTCGATTGCATTAATTGCCACAAGGGCAGCGACCACCATGTCCGCGGACGAGGCGCCGACCTTTCCGCCAACGACATGAAGGAGACGGTACGCTGCAGCGAGTGCCACAAGACAGCACCGCACAAGGATGCCGATCTCAACCGCCACATGAGCCGCATCGACTGCACCGTCTGCCATATCCCAACATTTGCCCGCACCGATGCCACGGATATGGTGCGCGACTGGTCCAAGCCCGCTTACAATGCGGAGAAGGAAAAGTACGCAGCCACCATCACGCTGGAAACAAATGTCAAGCCGGTCTATGCCTGGTATAACGGCAACACACAGGAACAACTCCTGCGCCAGCCGCTGAATCGCCTCGCCGACGGCAGCGTGGGCATGATGATTCCGCAAGGTTCGCGCAACGACCCCAAGGCTAAAATCTTTGCCTTCAAACTGCACCGCGCGAAACTTCCCTACCTGAAGGAACAAGGCTGGATACTGCCCATCCAGGTCGAGGAGTTCTTCCAAACAGGAGAACTCGACAAATCCATCCGCGAAGCCGCCGAACACGCCTACGGAGTAAAGAACCCGGTTTACGGATGGGCGGATACCACGCGCTACATGGGCATCTACCACGGAGTACGCCCGCACGAACAGGCATTGCACTGCAAGGACTGCCACGGCGCCGGAGGCCGCATGGATTGGAAAGCGCTGGGCTATCCGGCGGACCCTAATCCGACGGGCGCTCCAGCCCCAAAGGAAGAGCAGTAACTCTCCGGCGGGAGGCAGACACGTCATGCGTCTGCCTCTCGCAACATTACCGGTAACAGAGAAGGCCCGCGCGCGGCGGGCCTTCGTTTGTAACCTTTGAAACTTCCGAAAACTTCTGGCAGCCAGGGTTTCAACCTTGAAACTTTAGAAACATTGAAACCCAGCGATCCTTCGCTACGCCTTTACCGCGTCCCTCTCGGCCTGTTTGGCTCTTGCTTCCTGCACGGCCTTTTTGCGGGCGGCGCGGAGAGTGAGGAACTCCTTGGCCTCCTTGTACAGGCGCTTGCGGTCATCGCTCTTGAACATGGAGCCGAGGACGATGGGCACCCAGACCTTGGGGCGGAAGTAGTATTCGTCGTAGAACTTGTGCACCATCTCCATCACGTAATCCGCGGGCAGGCCGGGATACTGCACGTGCGCCACCTGGTGTCCGCCGAGATCGACCATGTCGTTCTGCTGGATGATGAAGTTGTTGTCCTTCACGTAATCGTAGAACTCGGTGCCCGGATAGGCGTGGGCCACCGAGACCTGGATGGTTTCGACGTTCAACTCCTTGGCGAAGTCGATGGTGCGGCGAATGGTTTCACGCGTCTCACCGGGCAGGCCCAGGATGAAGTCGCCGTGCACGGCCAAGCCGAGCTTGCGGCAGTCCTTGACGAACTGGCGGGCGCGCTCCAGAGTGGCTCCCTTTTTGATGTTCTTGAGGATCTGCGGATCGCCTGACTCGAAGCCCACGATGAGCAGGCGGCAGCCGGCTTCCTTCATGGCCTTCAAGGTCTCGTAGTCGGTGGTCACGCGCGAGGTGCAGCTCCAGGTAAGTCCCAGGGGCTTGAGCTTGGAGCAGAGTTCGACGGTGCGCGCCTTCTGGATGTTGAAGGTGTCGTCGTCGAAGAAGAACTCCTTTACCTCGGGCCAATAGGCTTTGGCCTTCTTCATCTCGGCGGCAATGTCGTCGGAGCTGCGCTTGCGCCAGGCGTGTCCGGAGTGCGTTTGCGGCCACAGACAGTAGGTACACTGCGCCGGGCATCCGCGCGTGGAGTACAAGGCCACATACGGATGCTGCAGGAAGGGCACGTTATACTTGGTCACGTCGAGGTCGCGCTTGTAGATGTCCACCACGTGCGGCAGGGCGTCGAGGTTCTCAATCACCGGGCGGTCGAGGTTGTGGACGATCTTGCCCGACTCGTCGCGGAAGCTGACGCCGAGGATGTCCTTGAGCGGCATGCCGTTGGCGTACTCGACGACGGCGTAGTCGAACTCGCGGCGGACAATGAAGTCGATCTCCGGGTAGCCCAGGGCGTGATCCGGCGAAACCGTGACGTGCGGGCCGACGAAGCAGACCTTGAGCTTCGGGTTGGCCTGCTTCATCAAGCCCGAGAGCTTGATGTCGCCTTCAAAGCCGGGCGTGCTGGTGAACAGCACCAGCAGCTCGTATTCCTTGCCGATCTCGATGGTCTGCTCGGCGCTGACGTGATGGGGGTTGGCATCGAGAAGGCGTGACCCTTCCAACATGCCGGCCGGATAGGCCAGCCATACCGGATACCAATACGACTCGATCTCGCGCGTGGCCGGCCAGCGCGAACCGGCGCCGCCATCGAAGTTCTCAAACGAGGGTGGATTGAGGAATAGCGTCTTCAAAGGCATAATCTTCTATCCTCAATATTATCATCCGCTTTGACGGTGCGCAGCGGGCGTGCGCCCAACGGCGGAATCCGCGTGCTGAACCGTCACAAAGGGTCAGTGGGCAGGGCGTGGGCGGGCCAAACGTGGATTCGGCGGCGGGAACGGGACGATCCTCAGGCGGCGGCTTGCAATCCCCGCGCCGGACTCATACAACATTAAAGGAATATCTGTCTGGAGAGTAAGCAAGCAATGGCTTCCATCACGCGAGAAACCTGGCACGTTGCCCTGGATGCGCTGCGCGCCAACAAGGTGAAGGCGGCACTGACCATGCTGGGAGTCATCATTGGCTCGGCCTGCATTGTGTTGGTGGTGACCATTGCTCTCATCGGCAAGACCTACGTGATGGCGCAGATTGAGGGCGTGGGCAGCAACATTGTGTACGCCACCTACAACGGCGGGGGCGGCGGCGTGCGCTCGCAGACCGACGAACTGAACCTGAGCGACATGGAGGCCATTGGCCACATGGCGCACGTGCATGACGTGGCCGGCACGCACGACATGGGAACCAGCGTCATCATCAACGGACAGGTGAAGCCGGTGGCGCTGGTGGGCGTTACGGAAGGCTTCCAGCGCATCCGCAATCTTCTGATCCTGGAAGGCCGCTTCTTTGACGATATGGACCAGGCGGAAGGCTCCAAGGCCTGCCTGATTACGCAGGAGCTGGCGCGGCTGCTGGGACCGGGACCGAAGGTAGGACGGCAACTGCGCGTGGGCGAGCAGACGTTCACCATCATCGGCGTCTTCCGCGAGCGCGTGGCTACGTTCGGACAGTCGGAGATCGCGGCGCAGACGGTGATTATTCCCTTCCGTCTGATCAAGTATTACTCGGGTTCGGATTCGGTGCGCACCATGTACGCGCAGGCGGACACGGCGGACAGCGTTCCGCAGGTGACGGCGAACATGCAGTCCACGCTGCGCGAAAGACACTCGAACAGCGCCTCCTACCAGGTGCAGAACCTGGCATCGATCCTGGACGCGGCGCGCAAAATCTCGTTTGCGCTGACGGCCGTGCTGATGCTGGTGGGCATGGTGGCACTCGTCATCAGCGGCGTGGGCATTATGAACATCATGCTGGTGACGGTGCGCGAAAGGACCAAGGAGATTGGCCTTCGCAAGGCCGTGGGCGCGCGGCGCGAGGAGATTCTGTATCAGTTTCTGATCGAGGCATTCATCATGAGCGGAGTGGGCGCGCTGATCGGCATCGCCATTGCGTGCAGCGTGAAGATCGTCGTCGATCCGCTGATTCCGGCGGAGATTGGATTGAAGATTCCAATCAGCATTTACTCGGTGCTACTGTCATTCACTGTCTCCTGCGCCACGGGAGTGCTCTTCGGGTATCTGCCGGCCCGCAACGCCAGCAAGCTGCAACCCACGGAGTCTCTGCGATACGAATAACGCGAGGCTAAAACCCTTTTGTGGATTTGAACTGCGCCGTCATCTGCTCGGCGGCGTAGTTGGGCCAGCCGCTGCCGGAGGCCTGGCGCAGACGGTCCACCATTTTGCCGTAAAAGCGCACGCTCACCTGTTCCTCGCGGCCGATGCGCAACTGCACGGTGTCGTAAAAGCCGAGAAAAGCTTTACCGGTCTGCGCGTCGATCTCCGTCCAGGGTATGTAGAGCGGCGGATGGAAGAGACGAAAAGGCGCCATGACGGCCAGGTAGAGGCCCATGGGATCGGCGCCGACGCAAAGGCAGTTGTTGTAGTTGCACCAGCCGCGCAGGCGCGCGCTCTGCCACGACCAGGTTTCTCCCGCAAAGTTGCCATTGGCGGCAAAGCGCCGCGCCAGCAGCACCCATCCGCTCATGCGGCTGAGGGTGTACATCACGGCGACGGTGACGAAGAGGAACCATCCGACGACCAGCACCGCGGCCAACGCGGGCGGCATGTTGTTGGGGTTCGGCAAAGCGGCCAGAAGAAGGACGTTCATGCCGACATCCTAGCTGATAAGCCCCGGGCGGCCAAGAGATTCCGCAAGCGGGAAGCCGCCAGGGCATGCCCCTGCCTGCTCCGCAGCCCCGCCGCCTGCTACACTCTTTGCCATGTTCCTGCGCGTGGTATTTGCTATCGTCGTACTTATGACAACCGTCAACGCTCAGCAGCTTCCCGTGCCCCAGGCCGTCACCGATCCCGCCCGGCTCCAGTCGGCCACGGTCGATAACCTGCAAAAATTCACTATCCCCACCTTGTACAGCACGCGCAGCATTGGCGGCTCGGCGTGGTCTCCCGATGGCACGCAGGTGGTGTTTACGGCCAACATCAGCGGCCGCAGCAATCTGTGGCTGGTGCCGTCCACGGGCGGCTGGCCGGTGCAGTTGACCATCAGCGACCAGAGGCAGGCCGAGCCTGCATGGTCGCCCGACGGCAAGTGGATCGCCTACATCAGCGACAAGGACGGCAACGAGCTGTGGGACATTTACCTGGTGAGTCCCGCGACAGGCGATGTGACGAACCTGACGGCGGCGCCGGGCGCGAGCAGCGAGTCGCCCGCATGGTCGCCCGACGGCGCGCGTGTGGCCTACATCAGTAAGGCGAAGAATTCGCCGTCGTTCGAGGTTTCCATTGTGGACGTGGCCACGCGGCGCACGGTGCATGTAACGCGCAACTCGGCTGCCGCGGTGGGCAATTTCTCTCCCCTGTGGTCGCCGGATGGAAAATTCCTCGCCTACACCGAGGAGCACGCCAGCGGCAAGAACTCGAACATCTACCTGTACGACGTGGCTGCGAAGAGCGCTGTATGCCTGACGCCGCACACGGGCGATGCAACGTACGCGGCGGCGGCGTTTTCTCCCGACGGCAAGACGCTGCTGATTACCAGCAACGCGGCCAATGGTTATGAGAACGTCGCGCTGCTGGATGTGACCTCGAAGAAGCTGACCTGGGTGACCGGGGACAAATGGGAGATCGGCGCCAACAGCTTCTCTCCCGATGGCAAGACGATTTACTTTGCCGCCAACGTGGACGGACGCGAGCAACTTTACGCGCGCGCCACGGCCGGAGGCGAGGTGAAGGCGCTTCCCTTGCCCGAGGGCGTAAACGGCTTTGGCGGCGACGTCTCTCCCTTTACGAAGGACGGCAAAAGGCTGCTGTATGTGCACTCGGGCGCCACGGCGCCGGCGGATTTGCATGTGCTCGACCTGGCAACGGGGCGCTCCACGCAGATCACCAACAGCCTGGTGGCTGGCTTGAACGCGGCGCACCTGGTAACGCCCGCGCTGGTGCACTATCCCAGCAAGGACGGCAAATTCACGCTCTCCGCCTGGGCCTACGTGCCCAACAACATTGTGCGCGACGGACGCTATCCGGCGATTGTCTATATCCACGGCGGCCCGGCCTCGCAGTCGATGGACGGCTTCAACCGCTTCGTGCAGTTCATGAACAATCAGGGCTATCTGGTGATTGCGCCGAACTATCGCGGCGGCACCGGCTACGGACGCGACTTTCAGGAAGGCAATCGCAAGGACGCGGGCGGCGCGGAGTTGGACGACGTGATGGGCGCGGCGGATTTCATCGTGCGCACGGGATTCGTTGATCCGAAGAAGTTGATTGTGATGGGCGGCAGCTACGGCGGCTACCTGACGATGATGGCCGTCACGCGGCATCCTGAGCGCTGGGCCGCCGGAGTGCCGATTGTGCCGTTCGTGAACTGGTTCACCGAGTTTGAAAACGAAGACCCGCAGTTGCAGGAGTACGACCGCTTGTTCATGGGCGATCCGGAAAAAGACAAAGCGCTATGGCAGGATCGCTCGCCCATCAACTTTGTGGATCGCATCAAGGCTCCTCTGCTAATCCTGGCCGGAGCGAACGATCCGCGCTGTCCGAAGTCGGAGGCGCAACAGGTGGCCGACGCGGTAAAAAAGCAGGGCGGCACGGCGATGCTGAAGATTTATGAGAACGAGGGACACGGCTTCGCCAAGGTGGAAAACCAGATCGACGCCTACCAGAAGGTCGCCGACTTCCTGCGTGTTCGCGTGCCCTCGCCAGGCTGCGGCTGCGGAATTCAGTAGAGCTGCGCGGATGAAAGTTCCTCCTGTTGATGGCAGGGCCTCGCGGAGCACTCTTTAGTAATCGCCACACCATGGATGGCCTTTAGACACACCGCGTGAGTTTGTTAGGATGGGAAGAGATTTGCAGGGGGCTCAAACTTTTTATGTCATCTTCTTTTCATCAACTTGTCACCTCGCGGCAAGCTCGCGTCGGAATCATCGGCATGGGCTATGTTGGACTTCCCCTGGCGCTATTGTTCAGCGAGCAGAAGTTCCGCGTTACCGGCTTCGATGTGGACACGCGCAAGGTGGAGGCCCTGAACAGCGGCCGCTCGTACATTGTGCGCATCCTGCCGGAGGATATTCAGAAGGCGCGGCAGGCGGGCTTCCGCGCCACGTCGGATTACGCCGAGATCGAGCAGATGGACGCGGTCATCATCTGCGTGCCCACGCCGCTGGACCAGTATCACCAGCCCGACCTCAGCTACATAGAGCAGACGGCACAGGCCATTGCGCCGCACGTGCATCCCGGCCAGTTGATTGTGCTGGAGAGCACCACCTACCCCGGAACTACGGAAGAAATCCTGGTGCCGATCCTGGAAAAAGGCAATCCCGCGGGGCTGCGCGTGATTCGCAAAGAAGGCGACGCGGGCTTCCACGTTGCTTTTTCGCCGGAGCGCGAGGACCCGGGCAACGAGACGGTGTCGCGCCACGACATTCCCAAGGTGATTGGCGGCATTGAGCCCGCTGCGACGGCCATGGCCTCGGCCCTGTACGGCAGCATCTTCAAGCGCACGGTTCCGGTCAGCACGCCGGCCACGGCGGAGATGACCAAGCTGCTGGAGAACATTTATCGCTGCGTGAACATCGCGCTGGTGAACGAGTTGAAGCAGCTCTGCCAGCGGATGAACATCGACATTTTCGAAGTGATCGACGCGGCCAAGACGAAACCGTTCGGCTACCAGGCGTTCTATCCCGGTCCCGGACTGGGCGGCCACTGCATCCCCATCGATCCGTTTTATCTGTCGTGGAAGGCCAAGCAGTTCGACTTCCGCACGCGCTTTATCGAGCTGGCGGGCGAAGTGAACAGCAACATGCCGTACTACGTCATCGAAAAGACGGCCGAGGCGCTGAACAAACACAAGAAGTGCCTGAACGGATCGAAGGTGCTGGTGCTGGGCGTGGCCTACAAGCGCGACATCGACGACCTGCGCGAATCGCCTTCGCTGACGGTGATCGAGTTGCTGCGCAAGTCAGGCGCCGAGGTGAGCTACAACGATCCGTACTTCCCCACCGTGGGACACGGACGCCACTACGACCTGAACATGACCAACACGCCGCTGGAAGAGATTGGAAAATTCGATGCCGTCGTCATCGTGACCGACCACACCAGCTACGACTACCCGCGCATTGTGAAAGAGGCCAAGATCGTGGTAGATACGCGCAACGCCACCAAGGGCATTGCGGCCTCGAACATTGTGCACTGCTAGGAAAGGCATTCGGCAAGACATGGCAACGTATCTGATCACCGGCGTGGCCGGTTTCATTGGCTCCAACATTGCGCGCGCCCTGCTGGCTCAGGGGGCCACAGTGCGCGGCATCGACAACTTCATCACCGGCAAGCGCGAGAACCTCGCCGACTTGACGGGACTCGACTTTATCGAGGACACCATCGAGTCTCCCGAGGCCTGCGCGCGCGCGGCAAAAGGCGCGGACTACGTCTATCACGAGGCCGCGCTGGCCAGCGTGCCGCGCTCGGTGGCCGCGCCGGAGCCGACGAACTCGGCCAACGTGACCGGCACTCTGAACGTGCTGCAGGCGGCGCGCGCCGCCGGAGTGAAGCGCGTGGTGTACGCCGGGTCAAGCTCCGCCTACGGCGACCAGCCGACGCTGCCGAAGCACGAGGGAATGCTGCCCGACCCGATCTCTCCTTACGCGGTAAGCAAGCTGGCGGCTGAGCACTACATGCGCTGCTACACCCGCGTGTATGGGCTGGAGACGGTGGTGATCCGCTACTTCAACGTCTTTGGACCGCACCAGGATCCGTCGTCGCAATACTCCGGCGTGCTGGCCAAGTTTTCGCTGGCCATGCTGGAGGGACGCACCCCGGTGATCTACGGCGACGGCACGCAGAGCCGCGACTTTACCTACATTGAAAACGTGGTGAACGCCAACCTGCTGGCCATGCACGCCCCCTCGGAAAAGGTCTCCGGCAAAACGTTCAATGTGGCCACAGGCTCGCGCATCGATTTGAACGAAACAGTGGAGCTTCTGCGCGAGCTGACCGGCTACACCGGCAAAATGGAGTACGCCGACGCGCGCGCCGGTGACATCGCGCACTCGCTGGCCGACATTACTCTGGCGAAAGAAGCGTTGGGGTACAAGCCGACAGTGAACTTCCGCGAAGGTCTGCGGCGGACGATTGATTGGTACAAGACCTTGGCAACGTAAAATGTAATTAGCTGCAAGCGAAGGGGGCCCCGGCCCCCTTTTACTTTTAGGAAATAACTCATGCGAACACTGCTGGCAAACCCGGCAAAGATGATCGAGCGCGGCGCGCCGCGGCTGATTCGCAATGACCAGGAATTGGAGCAGTACTCCGAGGCCCTCTTTAAGCTGACCGCGCTAGAATCGCCGACTCCGTCTGAGGCTGAATCGATTGAGTTACTCACGCTGCTGATCGAGCGGTATGAAGCAGAACATTTCCCTGTCCCCGAGGCCGACGCTCCTGCTGTAGTGAAGTTTTTGCTGGAGCACCAGGGACTCACACAACGCGACCTCATCCCGGAGTTCGGCACCGAGAGCGCCGTCTCCATGTTTTTATCGCGTAAGCGGAAAATCATGCTGAAGCAGGTACGCGGATTGAGCACGCGCTTCCATCTGCCAGCGGATGTGTTATTGAACTAAGCGTCGAATTATTGCCAAATGGAAAAGCCCCCGACTGGGGGCTTTGTTTCCGCTACTACACCTTGCGATGTAGTGGCGGGCCGGACGGGGCTCGAACCCGCAACCTCTGCCGTGACAGGGCAGTGCTCTAACCAATTGCGCTACCAGCCCGCGATACCTCGCGGTTGTGGCCTACTAAAAGGCCTTGAAGTATTCCGTTCAGCCAGGAAGTTGGTGGGCAGTGAGGGACTCGAACCCCCGACATCCTGCTTGTAAGGCAGGCGCTCTAACCAACTGAGCTAACCGCCCTTACCTTGGCTACCGTGGGACGTATGTCAGTCGTCTCCGGTTGCGGGCTGTACAGAATCACCTCGCAAATTGAGTATATGAAAGAGTGGCCCCTTGGTCAACCAGAACTGTGGAAATCCAACAATTCCAAGCTGTTAGCGCAAATACGACGAAGCCGCGGAGATGGCTTTCACGCTGATTTCATGCGGGCGCGGCGCAGTTTGTGCAGGCGTCGAAAGGGCGAAAGAAAGTTTTTACGGGAGGCGCGAATGCCGTTTGCCGCGGCACAACCCGTGCGGTTTTCGCCTGATACACTCATTCTTATGAAGCGGCTGGTGGTGAATGCCGATGATTTTGGACTGACGCGCGGAGTGAATCGCGCGATAGTGGCCTGCCACGAGCGCGGGCTGGTGACTTCCACTACGCTGATGGCTACGGGCTCGGCGCTGGATGAGGCCGTGGCGCTTGGCTGCACGCTTCCCTGCCTGGGCGTGGGCTGCCACGTGGTGCTGGTGGACGGCGAGCCTTTGCTGCCTCCCACTGAAGTGCGCTCGCTGCTGGCGCCAGGGACGACGCGCTTTTACAACACGATTGGCGAGATTGTGCAGGCAGTGGCGCGCGGACGCTTCCGGGCCGAAGAAGTTGAGGCCGAGGCCACGGCGCAGATGGCGCGGCTGCGCCAGCTTGGCGTGCCTCTCACGCACTTTGACGCGCACAAGCACACGCATATGTTTCCCAGCATTCTGCGTCCGGTGCTTAAGGCGGCGCGGGCGCAAGGGGTGCGGGCGGTGCGCAATCCGTTTGAGCCCGCCACGAGCATGAAGCTCTCTACGGTGTTCGGCAGCCGCAAGCTGTTGGTGCGCTGGGCGGAGGTGGTGGTGCTGGCGCGGCTGCGCTCACGCTGGCTGCGGATCGTCCATGAGAGCGGTCTGTTGACCACCCAGGGCAGCCTGGGAGTGGCCGTAACCGGATTGCTGGAGCCGCGTGTGCTTGGCGAGATGCTGGAGCGAATGCCGGAAGGCACCTGGGAGCTGTGCTGCCATCCCGGTTACAACGACGAGGAGCTTGGCAAGGTACGCACGCGGCTGCGCGAGTCGCGCGTGGTGGAGATGCAGACCTTGATGGACGCGCGGCTACGCCAGATCGCCGAGCGGCTTGGCATTGAACTGGTAAATTTTGCGGATTTAACGGTGCCGACTGGAAGCGCCGGCTAGACTCTGGGACGGCTTCCCAGGTTAGCCGCGCGAAAGAAGCGCGCCGAACCTGGGGCACA
>JARLGJ010000032.1 GCA_031296105.1 Acidobacteriota bacterium
GAATAAGTTGGAATTTGTCAGGGCATGGCTTCAGCCATGCCGCTAAGACGGCAACCCTAGGTCGCGGCTTTAGCCGCTGGGGGAAGGTTCGTCAGGAATAAAACAGCTTTCCCTCAGGGGCTGAAGCCCCTGTGTTTATGCAGCTAGTACGGCACGGATAAATCCGTGCCCTGACAAAACATCTTCCCATCAAAATCTATCGGCGACCGGTATAACTCCCGTAAAACAGCTTGCAAGACTGACTTGTTCAGAGCTTCCTTAGCGCAAAATACTGCGAAAACAAAAGCCCGTCCTGCAAAGATTGCCGGGACGGGCTTTTTATTCCTCTGAAGCTACTTTTGCTCTGCCAGGTCCGGATGCTGCCAGAGAATCACCGCCTGTGGCAGCGAGGCTACCAGAATGCACAGCAGCACAATGGCCGCAATGCCATACGGCGCATAGTGCCGCGCGTGGCGGTCCACCAGCACGGCCATGGGCACGGCGCCGATGATGAAACAGACGGCCATGACCTTATAGGCCATGCAGTGCGATCCGCTGGGCAGAGCCGACTCGTACTCGTCGGGCTCCAGATCGTTTTCGTTAAAGCTCTCCGGATCGTTCTGCTGCAATTCCCTTTGCTGGCGGGCCAGCGTCGGCCGCACCATGCTGGCGAACAGAATGTTGGTTGCCGTCAGCAGCGCCACGCTGAAGCACACCAGCTCGGCGTTGGAGAGGCGGAAGGGCGCCGCGGCCACGATGAGCACGTAAGCCACGGAGATTGCATAGGTAATGGCTACCAGGGCGCGTCTCCGGCTGCGCTGGTAAAACGAAATACCGCAGAATTTTGCGTCGTCACTGAAAATCACGGCCAACTCCCGTCCGCGCTGCCCGGAAGGCGCCACTGCCGACCCCCGGGACCGCGGAAACTTCTGCTCAGCATTGTTGCCCCACAACTTTCATCTGGCAAGTCTCATTTCTTGGGTAAAATATCCGCCATGTTTGAACAAATCACTCCCGCCATGTTGGCCCGTATGCAGGAACTGGAAGCCATCGACCTCCGCGACCGCGACGATGGAACGCCGCACAGCCGTCGCCTGCGCCAGGTGCCGGAGGCCACCGGACGTTTCCTGGGCATTCTTGCCGCCTCGGCCCCCGAAGGGGCGTGGCTGGAGATTGGCACCAGCGCCGGATACAGCACGCTGTGGCTGGCCATGGCCGCGCGCCGGGCGGGCCGAAGGGTGACGACCTTCGAGTTCGATCCCGGCAAGTGCGCCCTGGCGCGTGCGACGTTTGACACCTGCGGGGTCAACGACGTCATTGACCTGGTGGCGGGCGACGCCCTTATGCACCTGGCCACGCATGACGGCATAGGCTTCTGCTTCCTCGACGCCGAGAAAGACATCTACCAGTCATGCTTCGACCTGGTGGTGCCGCGGCTGGTGAAGGGCGGCCTGCTGGCGGCCGACAACGTCATCAGCCACCAGCAGGCGCTGCGGCCCATGCTGGACCAAGCCCAGCGCGACGAACGGGTGGACAGCGTCATCGTTCCCATTGGCCAGGGCGTGTTGCTGTGCCGCAAAAAATAGGGAAGCCGAACCTAGTGGGGCCATTTTCCATGTGAGGGTAGGGACCCTTCGACGCGCATCCGGCTGATGCCGGATGCTTGCTCAGGGTGACAACGTGTGGATCCCATGAGTCACACTCAAGCCAATTCACCTCAGGAAGACACTATTGAGGGGAGCGTGTTGCTTTCCCACTCAAGCCAACTGCTGGCTTGAATGGGGCACCGTCGAGTTTTTACTTTCCAGGGTGAAACCTCCGAAACCTTGAAACCTCGTGATCCTTCGCTGCGCTCAGGATTTCGCCTGAGGACTCGGACGCCCGCAGACCGGCTCAACGTTTTCCCACACCCGATTCTTGCGTATCATCAAAGATAGAGATGCCTCCCATTCTGAACGCCCGCAACCTGTCCAAAGCTTTTGGCGCCGAGCCGCTCTTCCGCGGTGTTTCCTTCACGGTCAACGAGCGCGACCGCATTGCCCTGATCGGTCCCAACGGATCCGGCAAGAGCACCTTGCTGCGTATTCTGGCCGGGCTTGTCCCGCCCGACGAGGGCGAGGTGGCGCTGCGCAAACGGGCGCGGCTGGCCTACGTGCCGCAGGAGTCCAATTTTGAAGCCGGCCGCACGGTGCGGCAGGTCATCGAGGAGGCGCTGAAGCAGCTTGCTATCACTCCCCTGGAGAGCGACGCGCGCCTGCATGAGACGCTGGGGCGCGCCGGCTTCGAGGACTTTGCCGACAAGGCCGCGGCGCTCAGCGGCGGCTGGCGCAAGCGCCTGGCCATTGCCGAGGCGCTGGTGACCGAGCCCGACATTCTGCTGCTCGACGAGCCGACGAACCATCTCGACCTGGCGGGCATCGAGTGGCTGGAGCAATTTTTGGCGCAGGCCAGCTATGCCTGCGTGGTGGTTTCGCACGACCGCTACTTTCTGGAGAACGTGGCCAGCGAGACGGCTGAACTGGCGCGCATCTATCCCGACGGAATCTATCGCGTCAGCGGCACGTACTCGCAGTTTCTGGAAGAGAAAGAGCAGTGGATGCACACGCAGGCCAAGCAGCAGGAATCGCTGGAGAACCGCGTGCGCAATGAAATCGACTGGCTGCGCCGCGGCCCCAAGGCGCGCGCAGGCAAGTCGAAGTCGCGCATTGACCGCGCGCACGAGTTGATTGGCCAGCTTGACGAGATGCGCGACCGGAGCAAGCAGTTCACCACTGACCTGGATTTTTCGGCCACCGACCGCAAGACCAAGCGATTGCTGGAGGTCGAAGGCCTCTCGTACAACTTCAGCGAAGAGCGGCCGCTGCTGAACCATCTCGACTTTGTGGTGACCAATGGCATGCGAGTGGGCTTGGTGGGGCCGAACGGTTCCGGCAAAACCACGCTGCTGCGTTTGCTGCAAGGCGAGCTTGCGCCGCAGGCGGGAACCATCCGCACCGCCGATCATCTGAAGATCGTTTATTTCGAGCAGCACCGCACGCTGCCGCCGGACGTAACGCTGCGCCGCGCCCTGGCGCCGGACTCCGACGCCGTGGTTTTTCAGGATCGCGTGATTCACGTGGCGGCCTGGGCGGAGCGCTTCCTGTTCACCGCCGAGCAGCTTAACCAGCCGGTGTCGCGGCTCTCCGGCGGCGAGCGCGCCCGCGTGCTGATTGCGCGGCTGATGCTGCAACCGGCCGACATTCTGCTGCTCGACGAGCCAACCAACGACTTGGACATTCCCACGCTCGAGGTGCTGGAGGAGACGCTGCTCGAGTTCCGCGGCGCCATTCTGCTGGTGACGCACGACCGCTATCTGCTGGACCGCGTCTCCACAACCGTGCTCGGACTGGATGGCCGCGGCAACGCGGCGCGCTTTGCCGACTACCAGCAGTGGGAGGAGTGGAAGAACGCGGGCGACGCTCCGTCGGCGAAGAAAGAGGACGGGCCCACCGAGGCGCAGGAGACAAAGTCCGCCGCGCCGGCGAAAAAGAAGCTCAGCTACATGGAGGCGCGCGAGTACGCGGCCATTGAGCAGCAGATTGCCGAGGCCGAAGCCCGCGCGGCAAAGGCCCATGCGGCGATGAACGATCCCGCGATCCAGAGCGACGCCGAGGCCCTTTTGGCCGCGCACGCGGAGCTGCAAGAATCCGATTCCGCGCTCGACAAGCTCATCACCCGCTGGACCGAGTTGGAAGAGAAGCTGCAATAAGCACTGGCGCGATACGGAATTTTTCGCGCGCCACAAATCCGGCGGATGTTTTATTCTTCCGTGCAGGAGACCGTATGAGGATTCAAAAAGCTGTCGCATTGTTCTTTGCCGTTCTCTTGCTGGGCGCCATGGGGATGGCGCAACTGCCCGCCGCGCCGCGGGCGGAGTTCGACGACGCAGCCGCGGCCGATGTAATGAGTCATCTGCGCGACGGGTTGGAAGCGCACTCGCAGCACCTGTTTCTAGGAAATTTCGACCGCGAGCAGATGAAGGACTTCGATTCCTTCAGCGATCAGATTGAAGCCTACTTCACGCGCTACGAAAGCTTCCGCATCGTTTATCACATCGTGCGCACCGTAGAGCAGGACGGCAAGGGCTACATTTTGGCCGAGGCCACGGTGGAGAGCACGCCGCGCGGCGGCGGACGCGCCTCGCGCCGCGAGGGGCAGCTTCGCCTGACGCTGGCGCCCGTGGGTAAAACGTGGAAGATCGTGGACGTCAACCCGCGCGGATTCTTCTTCTAACCATGCCGCGACAATATCCCGAGCATCCCCTGGTTGGCGTCGGCGCGGTCATTCTGCACCGGGGCCGCGTGCTGCTGGCGCGCCGGGCCAATCCTCCTCTGCAAGGCGAGTGGTCCATTCCGGGTGGCGCGCTGGAAACCGGCGAGAAGATGCGCAAGGGCCTTGCCCGCGAAGTGCGCGAAGAGACCGGACTCGATGTGGAAGTGGGTCCGTTACTGGACGTCTTCGACTCCATCTTTCCCGACGCCGCAGGGCGCATTCAATTCCACTACGTGCTCATCGACTTTCTGTGCCACGTGAAGGCCGGCGAGGCCGCGGCCGACAGCGATGCCAGCGAACTGCGCTGGGTGCTGCCCGCGGAAGTGGACTCTCTGGGTATGAAGCAGGTGACGGTCGAGGTGATCCGCAAGGCCTTTGCGCTGGATGCGCAGGCGAAATAAGGAAGCTACGTTTGCTTTGCACCGGGCTGCCAAACGTAAGCGTCCGGCTGCGGCAGGCCAATGTGTTTCAGTACGCGGTCCACGTAGTTGCGCACCATCTCGTCGAGCGAGGCCGGGCGGTTGTAGAAGGTGGGAATCAACGGATAGATGGTGGCACCGGCCTCGGCGGCCTGGGTCATGTTGCGCAGGTGGACGAGGTTCAACGGCGTCTCACGCACGCACAGCACCAGGCGGGTACGCTCCTTCAGGCAAACGTCGGCGGCGCGCTCGATGAGGCAACTTGACATGCCCTGCGCAATCCGCGCCAGCGTGCCCATGGAGCAGGGCAGCACAAGCATGGCGTCCGTGGGATAGCTGCCGCTGGCGATGGTGGCGCCAATATCCTGATTGGCCAGCAGATTGATCTTCCGCGGCGCGGAGTCCAGTAGTTGCTCCAGCAGGTGTCCGCGGCCGGAGAGCGCAAGCTCTTCGGCCATCACGCGCAGGCCGGCGTCGCTGGAGACCAAGTTTACGCAGCCCACGCGCGCGTCGCCTTCCAGCCGCCGCAGCATCTCGCGGGTAAACAGCGAACCGCTGGCTCCGGTGGCGGCCACGGTCATGGTGCGCAGGTTGGGTTGCGGCTCGTTCATCGCTCCTCAAGACTATGGCCAGAAGGGTATCTCCGGCAAGTATGCAGGTTACGCCAGTTCCCAAACGGGCAGCCCTGCGGTGGTAGGCTAATAGACGTGGATGAACAGCGACTGAAAGCCCTATTGGAGCAGGTGCGCTCCGGTGAAGTTGCCCCGGACGACGCGCTGGACCAGCTCAAGACCTTGCCCTACGAAGACCTCGGCTTTGCCAAGGTGGACCACCACCGCGCGCTGCGCGTGGGTGCCCCGGAGGTGATCTTCGGACCCGGCAAGGCTCCCGATCACTTTGCCCAGATCTTTGCCCGCCTGGCCGCGCGCGGCAACAACGTGCTGGCCACGCGCGTAAGCCCCGAGCAAATCGAACTGGTGTGCGAGGAGTTTCCGGCCGCGGAGCACAACCCGTCGGCGCGCACGCTGGTGCTGCGTCAGCGTCAGGAGAAGCTGGGCAAGGGAATCATCGGCATCGTCTCGGCTGGAACCAGTGACATTCCGGTGGCCGAGGAAGCGGCCGTCACTGCCGAGATCATGGGCAACGACGTAACGCGGCTGTTCGACGTGGGTGTGGCTGGACTGCATCGCCTGCTGTCTCACGGCGACGATCTGCGCATGGCGCGCGTGCTGGTGGTGTGCGCCGGCATGGAAGGCGCGCTGCCCAGCGTGGTGGGCGGACTGGTAGGCGTTCCGGTCATCGCCGTGCCCACCAGCGTGGGCTACGGAGCGGCTTTCGGCGGCATTGCCGCCCTGCTGGGCATGATCAACTCCTGCGCCTCCAACGTGACGGTGGTGAACATCGACAACGGCTTCGGCGCCGCCTACGTGGCGTCGCTCATCAACCGCCTGTAAGCCCGCCAATCTATCCGGAGTATGTGCCCCAGGTTCGCGCCGCTGCTTGGCGCTAACCTGGGAACGCCATCTTCCACCAGATAGCGCGCACTTTTTGCTGGTGCACGGCGCGAATACTTGTTAAAACAAATTGTTTGCATCCCCGTCCTCCGGGGTGCGATCCAAAGTAGGGAATGATGCCCAGGAATCACATCTCGTCCGTAGGCGAAGAGATACGGCAGACGCGTCCGTTTGCCAGCCGCGAAGAAGAGTTGCTGGTGGCCCTTTTGCGCACCACGGATGTGCTGCAGGAGCGCTTCGAACAGTTGATCCGCCCCTTCAACATCTCCATGACGCAGTACAACCTGCTGCGCATTCTGCGCGGCGCCGCGCCGCAGGGCCGCACCTGCGGCGAGATCGGCGAGCGCATGATTGCCCGCGAGCCGGATGTGACGCGCCTGCTGGAGCGCATGGAAAAGAACGGACTCATCCGCCGCTCGCGAGATACCGCGGACCGCCGCGTGGTTATCACCCGCATCACGGCCGCGGGCATGAAGGTGCTCGACGGGATCGGCCCGCAACTCGGCGAACTGGACGGACTGCTGAAGCCGATGGGCGAGAAGAAAATCGAAAAAATGCTGGAACTGCTCGACGAAGTGCGCTCCCTGGTGCGTGGCGAAGAGTAGAGAAAATTGTATGTGCCCCAGGTTCACGCAGCAAAGCGGAGTTAACCTGGGATCTGCCGGGAATCGGACATAAACGCGCGCGCTGGCGACGGGAATCAAAAACATTTTGCAAGATAGTTTGCAACCCAGGTTAGCGCCCAACTACAGGCGCGAACCTGGGGCACAACAGAGTCTGACTTATTCCATTCCGTAACTTTTGCCTTACTCGCTGGTCATGATGAACAAAGGCTTCATGTGGAAGCTCTTGTAGTGCGGGCGCAGGCGTTCGATGTTGTAGTGGTCCTGCACGCTGACCAGCTTTTTGCTGCCGGTGACGCAGTCGATCGGCATGTCGTCGTAGCGGCCGTTCTTGAGCACCACCAGGCGTCCGTGCACGCGGCGCAGCAAAAGATCCAGCGCCAGGTTGCCGTAGCACATGGGGACGATGGAATCGATGGCGTCGGGATCGCCGCCGCGCACCAGGTAGCCGAGCTTCTGGTTGATGATGTCCACGGTTTGCCCGTCGTTGAACCTGGGCGACAGTTCCTTGAGTTTTTCGCTGACGAAGTCGCCGATGCCGCCGAGTTTCTTGTGACCGTAGGCGTCGGTGGTCTCGTTCTCAAACATCATCTCGCCGCCCTGGAACATGGCTCCCTCGCTGACCAGCACCACGGAGTAGCGCGAGGGATTCTTTCTGCGGTCGTAGCTGAGCAGCTCGGTGAGGCGCTCGATGTCGAACTTATGTTCCGGGATGACGCAGCGGTTGGCGGCGCCGGCCATGGTGGGCAGCATGGCGGTAAAGCCCGCATAGCGGCCAAAGACCTCGAGCACCAGGAAGCGCTCGTGCGAACCGGCCGAGGTGCGCAGCGAGTTGGTCATCTGAATGGTGCGGGTGACGCAGGTGCTGAAGCCGATGCAGTAATCGGTGCCGGGGACGTCGTTGTCCATCGTCTTGGGAATGGCGACGACCTTGAAGCCCTCTTCGTAGAGGCGCACGCCGTAGCTGAGCGTGTCGTCGCCGCCGATGGGGATGAGGAAGTCGATGCCGAGCCAGTCGAGGTTGGCCAGCACTTCCGGCGTAAGGTCGTTGCGCTCGGCGTTGTACTTGTCGGACAGGTGCGCGGGTACGGCATCTTTCTTGACTTTGCCGGGATTGGTGCGCGAGGTGTGCAGGAAGGTGCCGCCGGTGCGTCCGGCGCGGTTGACCATGTCCTCGGTGAGCACCGAGAAGTTGCCGCTATTGTCGTAGTCCTTCTCGCGGACGATATCCACCAGGCCGCCCCAGCCGCGGCGGATGCCGATGACCTGGTAGCCCTCGCGCAAGGCGCGGATAGTAACGGCGCGGATCGCCGGGTTGAGTCCCGGAACGTCGCCCCCGCCGGTAAGAATGCCGATGACCCCTTTATGCGACTTAACGTTTGCCATAGTTCATCCCCTCGCAAGCTGTGAGAGACAACAGGAAAATATAAATCAAACCATGCTGCCACCGGGGGGAAATCCGTGGCGTGATTGCGGTCACGTTGCAGGGTGAGCGCGTGTCAAAAAGAAAACGCCTCCACCGGGGCGGAGGCGCAAAAGAAAAAGGGAACGCGGGCGATTACAGGGGCGGCGTCTCGGGGAGCGGCTCCGTTTCGCCGGGGTAGCTCTCGATCTGCCAGATATCCGAGGCGTATTCGCGAATGGTGCGGTCGCTGGAGAATTTGTGCGAGCGCGCCGTGTTGAAGACCGCCATGCGGCGCCACTTGGCAAGGTCCTGGAAGTCGGTGTCCACGCGCTCGTTGATGTCGATGTACTGCGGCAGGTCGGCGATGTGGAAGAAGCGGTCTTCGCGGTTGATGAGCTCGTCGAAGATCCAGCGGAAGAGGCCAGGCTCGCTGCGCGAGAAGCGGTCGTTGGTGAAACAATCAAGCACGCGCTTGATGCGTGGATCGCGGTCGTAATACTCGCGCGGATTGTAGAGGCCGTTGCGCTGCATCTGTTCGATCTGCTCGGCCCTGAGGCCGAAGACGTAGATGTTCTCCTCGCCGGCTTCCTCGGCAATTTCGATGTTGGCTCCGTCCCAGGTGGCCATGGTGACGGCGCCGTTCATCATCAGCTTCATGTTGCCGGTGCCGCTGGCTTCCATGCCGGCGGTGGAGATCTGCTCGCTGAGGTCGGCCGCAGGAATAATGGACTCGGCGAGCGAGACGCGGTAGTCCGGCAGAAAGGCGACGCGCAGAAGCTGATTGACCTTGGGATCCTTGTTGATGACCGCGGCCACATTGTGAATGAGCTTGATGATCTGCTTGGCAGCCCAGTAGCCGGGCGCGGCTTTGCCTGCAAACACGATGGTGCGTGGCGTCTTGGGCGGACGATTGTCCTCGACGATGCCCAGGTAGTCGTGGATGACGCGCAGCACGTTGAGCAACTGGCGCTTGTACTCGTGAATGCGCTTGATCTGCACGTCGAACATGGAGTGCGGATCGCTGATGACGCCGGTTTCGTCGCGGATGATGCGCGAAAGGCGCAGCTTGTTCTGATACTTGACCTCGGCAAAGCGCTCCTGGAAGGCGGCGTCGGCAGCCATGGGCTCCAGCTTCTTCAGCTCGGTGAGGTCGGTGATCCAGTCTTCGCCGATGCTTTCCGAGAGCAGGCGCGAGAGGTGCGGATTGGTTTTGAGCAGCCAGCGGCGCGGCGCCACGCCGTTGGTCTTGTTGCTGAACTTTTCCGGCCACAGCTTGGCAAACTCCGGCACCAGAGAGGTTTTGATCAGCTCACTGTGCAGGGCGCTGACACCGTTGACGGCGTGCGAGGCAACAATGGCCAGGTGCGCCATGCGCACGTTCTTGTCGTGGCCTTCCTCGATGACGCTCATCTTGCGCACCTTGTCGCCATCCACCCAGGAGTAGGCGTTGAGCGTGCGCAGGAAGTTGAAGTTGATGGTGTAGATGATCTGCATGTGGCGCGGCAGCACGCGCTCCATCAACGCCACGCCCCACTTTTCCAGGGCCTCCGGCAGCAGGGTGTGATTGGTGTAGGCCACGGTCTTGCGGGTGATCTCCCAGGCATCTTCCCAGGCCAGATTGTTTTCGTCCACCAGCACGCGCATCAGTTCGGCCACGGTGAGGGCCGGGTGCGTGTCATTCATCTGGATGGCGACCTTCTCGTGGAAGCGGGAGAAGTCGCCGTACTGCGCCAGGTAGTTGCGGGCAATGTCGCGCACGGCGCAGGAGACGAGGAAATATTCCTGCACCAGGCGCAGCTCCTTGCCAACCATGGCGGAGTCGCTGGGGTAAAGGACGCGCGAAATGTTCTCGCTGCCGATCTTCTGCTCGACGGCGCGGATGTAATCGCCGCGGTTGAAGATTTCGATGTCGAAGTCGTCGGACGAGCGCGCCTGGAAGAGGCGTAGATAGTTCACGGTGCGTCCGTTGTAGCCGACCACGGGCATGTCGTTGGGCAGGCCGATGACGACCTGGTAATCGAGCCAGTCCTGGCGATAGTCCAGGCGGTCGCGGGATTTTTCCACGCGGCCGTAGAGAGGGATGACGATGGCTTCTTCGGGACGCTGAATCTGGAAAGGCGTGCCGGAGATTTTCCAGCGGTCGGGCTTCTCGCGCTGGAAGCCGTTGCCGATCTCCTGGCGGAACATGCCGTACTCGTAGTCGATGCCGTAGCCGTAGCCGGGCATATCCAGCGTGGCCAGGGATTCCAGGAAGCAGGCGGCCAGGCGGCCCAGGCCGCCGTTGCCGAGGCCGGCATCGGGCTCGCTTTCCAGCACTTGATCGAGGCGGGTGCCGTAGCCGGCCAGCACGCCGTCAAGAACTTCATTCAGCCGCAGGTTGCAGACGGTATCGCCCAGCAGGCGGCCCATCAGGAACTCCATGGAGAGGTAGTACAGGTGCTTGGCTCCAGCGCGGCGATAGCGTTCGCCGGTGGCGCGCATCTGGTCCACAAAGAGATCGCGCACGGCCAGGGAGACCGGAAGCAGCAACTCCGCCGGGGTCAGGTGATCCAGCGTGCGCACGATGGTGTAGCGCACGTGGCCCTCGATCCTTTCGCGAAGGGTCTTGACGAGGGCGGAGGAGGAGTCGAAATTGGCTTGCGACATAGGTAAAGGATCGTCCAAGTAGTGCAAAAAGGTGAACCGGCACGGGGCGGTTGAGTTCCCCGGGGTAACTCTTAGTAACGGATCGGGAGCTGCCAGACCGGACGGCAACGAACCCCCTGGCGCAGCGAACATGGCTGCGAATGTGAGCGTGAGCCGGAATCCGGCCTGCCTTAATTTTACGCAGGATTGCGCGGGATTGCCACGCGGGGCGCAGGGGATTGCGGAAATGCATCGAAACCGGTGCAGAATTGGAGCGGCGCAGAACGAGAATCCCACAAATGCCCGAAGGGTTGTGCAAGTCAAGAGGAAAAGCGGTCAAAAACCCTCAACGTTCATCGGTTTTTCATCGTTCACCTTGCTATTCCCCGAATACAATTTCAATTGCAGCGCCCTGACATTTCGTTTGCAACCGAATGTTTTTGAACCTTCCGGGGCAGGGTCCGTCAGAGAGTTCCGCCCGGCAACTTTGCTACAAACTCGCGCTTAAGTTTCTGGCGCATAACGTCGTTTCAGGAGAGCCACATCTATGAGGACCATCACAGGCAGCCGCTATCCGCGGCTGCTGTTGACACTTCTCGTTTGTTGCTTATTTTTACTGTCGAGCGTAGTCACGTTCGCGCAGTCCACTAC